>CAVHWW010000018.1:0-22437 GCA_963639715.1 Acutalibacteraceae bacterium | reverse complement strand
GACCCTCGTGCAGCAGCGCGTCCAGGAGGCTGGCGAGCAGGCCGCCTTTGACGCTGGCATCCACGATCTTCACCCCGAGATTATCAAGACTCTCGGCGCCCTTCGCTATCGCACTTCCTTCGGCCAGAACGTCCTGCAGCACTCCAAGCAGGTCTCTGAGCTGTGCGGCATCATGGCTTCTGAGCTTGGCCTCGATCCCACCATCTTCAAGCGCGCCGGCCTTCTGCACGATATCGGCAAGGCTATCGACCACGAGGTCGAGGGCCCGCACGCCGTCATTGGCGCTGACCTTGCTCGTCGCTATGGCGAGCGTGCCGAGGTCGTTCACGCCATCGAGGCCCACCACGCCGACGTTGAGCCCAACACCATCCTCGACCAGCTTGTGATGGCTGCCGATGCCGTCTCCGCTGCTCGTCCTGGCGCTCGCCGCGAGAGCGCTGAGACCTACATCAAGCGCCTCCAGAAGCTCGAGGAGATTTCCAACGCTCACGAGGGCGTCGAGCGCACCTACGCCATGCAGGCCGGTCGCGAGCTTCACGTCATGGTCCAGCCCGAGAAGATTTCCGACTCCGACGCCACCGTGCTTGCCCACGACATCGCCAAGCAGATTGAGGACGAGATGGAGTATCCCGGCCAGGTGCGCGTCGTGGTCATCCGCGAGTCCCGCGCCGTCGACGTCGCCAAGTAAAGTCTGCGAGCCATAGTGGCTGAATTGATGAACATCCAGCATGGTGAGGATGCCCAGTCCGGGGCGTCCTCACTTGCTGATTTTGTTGCCGCCGTTTCCGGGGATGCCGCCATTCGCGTGGAAGAGTCGCTGGGTGATGGCTTTGTTCGCCTTCGCGTAGGCGAGGCTGAACGTCGCCAGGCCAAGCATGACATCAGGTGTGCCGAGGACGTCGTCATCGAGATGCTACGCAACTCAAGGGACGCTGGCGCCACTACCATCTTCGTCGCATCCTCTCGTGAGGGCGATACGCGCACCATCGTCATGCTCGATGACGGTTCCGGTGTGCCCGACTCCATGCGGGAACGCATCTTTGATGCCCGCGTGACCTCAAAGCTCGATACGGTTCACATGGACCGCTGGGGCGTTCATGGCAGGGGCATGGCCCTGTTCTCCATTAAGGAGAACGCCAAGAGCGCTTGCGTCATGGCTTCTGCCCCTGGCCTTGGCTCTTCAATTCGTGTTGAGGCGGACGCCACCATGCTTTCTGAGCGCAAGGATCAGAGCACATGGCCAACCATCGGCTCTGACGACGAAGGTGCGACCCAGCTCAAGGGACCCAAGAACATCATCCGCACCTGCTGCGAGTTTGCGCTTGAGGAGCGTGCGAACTGCGAGGTCTATATCGGATCCGCCGCCGAGGTCCTCTCTACGGCGCGTGCCCTTGCCGATGCGGGCCCCAATAGGTCGCGCCTGCTGTTTGTCGATGACCCGCAGGACATCAGCGTCACCGAGCGACCCGCCATTGCGGGCGACGCGCATGAGCTTGTCTCTATCGCCGCATCGCTTGGCCTTGATATCTCAGAGCGCACGGCTCACAGGGTGCTTGCTGGCCAGATTAAGCCTTTGAGGAGCGTGGCCTCCAAGCTTACGCACCATGCGGGCACAGCGGGTCCCAAGCCCGTGGACCTTGAACGCAATCGCCGTGGCCTCAAGGTCTCCAAGGATGATGCTGAGCAGTTCGCTCGCATCATGGAGAGAGACTTCGATTTTCTCGCCGAGCGCTACTACCTCGGGCTTACTAGTGAGCCCCGCATCAGTGTCCAGAAGGACAAGATCACTGTGACCTTCGATCTCGATAAGGGAGACTGATCGGGTCATCTGATTTCTTTCGCAGCCACATCGCGCTAAAACATGAAGCAAACGTAGCAAGAACGCAGGAACATGACAGGAGTAGCTCAAATGGACTACCTCAAGGTGTCGAGCAAATCATCGCCCGCATCCGTTGCTGGTGCCATCGCCGGCATGGTGAAGGACGGCGTGCCCGTGAACATTCAGTCAGTGGGTGCCGGTGCTGTCAACCAGGCCATCAAGGCTGTTGCCATTGCACGTGGCTTCCTTATCCCCGTCGGCTATGACATTTCGTGCGCCCCTACGTTTGCTGACGTCGAGATTGACGGGCAGAGCCGTACGGCCATCCGCATCGCCGTCTACGTGCACCAGATTGCCCCTTCCGAGTCTGCCCGTACCACCAAAGAGCTTGAGGCGGTGAACCTCTAGTGAGCCAGACCAGCGCCCTTTCCGGCCTCACGTATATCGTCAAGACGTTTGGTTGCCAGATGAACCTTCACGATTCCGAGCGAGTCTCGGGCGTGCTGGGTTCCTGTGGTTGCATCGAGGTCGCTTCCCCCGAAGAAGCCGACATCGTTGTCTTCATGACTTGCTGCGTACGCGAGAAGGCTGATACGCACCTTTATGGTCAAGTATCTTCCATGGTGAGCGCGCCCAAGCCTCCGAGCGGCCGTAGGCTCGTTGCCGTGGGAGGCTGCATTGCCCAGCGAGACGGCGGTAACATTCGTGAGCACATGAAGAACGTCGACGTCGTGTTTGGTACGCGCGCCATTGCAAGCCTGCCCGACCTGCTTTGCGAGGCCCTTGCCGGCGACGGCAAGTCGGTCAAGGCCGATGTGAGCGAGGACGATCCTGGTTTCTCCACCGACCTTCCCAGCAGGCGCGAGGACCGCTGGCATGCTTGGGTGCCCATCATGACCGGCTGCAACAATTTCTGCAGCTACTGCATCGTGCCCTACGTTCGTGGTCGTGAGCGCGACCGCGCATTTGAGGACATTGTGGCCGAGGTTGAGAAGCTTCGCGCCGACGGCGTGCGTGAGGTCTGCCTGCTTGGCCAGAACGTCAACTCCTACGGCCGTCAGCGTTACGGCGAGCCGCGTTTTGCCGAGCTTCTTCGTGCCGTTGGGGCTACGGGCATCGAGCGCATTCGCTTTACGAGCTCTCACCCCAAGGATCTTTCGGACGAGACGATTGCCGCCATGGCCGAGACGCCGGCCGTCATGCCGCAGCTCCACTTGGCCGTTCAGAGCGGCTCCACTCGTGTGCTTAAGGCCATGAACAGGCATTACTCTCGCGAAGACTATCTGGCTCTTGCCAAGCGGATCAAGGATGCCGTGACGGGCATTGCCCTGTCGACTGACATCATCGTGGGCTTCCCCGGCGAGACCGAAGAGGACTTCGAGCAGACACTGTCGCTGGTTCGCGAGGTCGGCTTCGCCGGAGCCTTTACGTTTATCTATTCCAAGCGCCCGGGTACCCCCGCCGCCAAGATTGACGACCCAACGCCTCGCGAGGTCATTCAGGATCGTTTTGACAGGCTCGCTGCCCTTGTCGAGGAGCTTTCTGAAGCTGCGAATAAGCCCGAGCTTGGCAATGTCGTTGAGGCGCTCGTTGAGGGTCCGTCCAAGCGTGACGAACGGGTGCTCGTGGGCCACAGCCCCAAGAACCGCACCGTCCACTTCCGTGCGCCTGAAGGCGTAGATGCTTCCGAGCTCGTTGGCAAGCTCGTTGACGTCAAGGTGGATTTTGCTGGCGCTTGGTATCTTTCCGGCGAGATGGTCGGAGAGGCGCATTGACGCAAACGGGCAACATCGCGTCTGAGCTAGGCGGGCAGCCCCGTGGCCCTGTCGTATGCATCGTCGGTCCCACGGCTTCGGGCAAGAGCTCCTTGGCCGACGCTGTTGCTTTGCGCCTTGGCTCCGACGTCATAAGCGTTGACTCGATGCAGGTGTATAAGGGCATGGACATCGGAACGGCCAAAACGCCGGTTGCCGAGCGTCGCGTTGCCCTCCAGATGGTAGACGTGGCCGATGTCAGCCAGGACTATTCAGTCTCGATGTTCCAGCGCCAGGCCCGCGCCCTTGTTGACGAGCGGCTTAACCAGGGCAGGGTTCCTGTTCTGTGTGGAGGGACGGGCCTGTATCTCGACTCGGTTATCGATGAGATGAATTTTCCTTCCGGGCAGACACACGGGTCCGGAAGGGAACGTTATGAGGCCCTCGCCGCCAAGGAGGGCCCGGAGGCGCTGTGGAACCTGCTTTTCGAGCGTGACGAGAAGAGCGCGCAGGAGATTCATCCCAATAACGTGCGTCGCGTTGTTCGAGCTCTTGAGATGCTCGATGAAGGTGTTTCCTATGCGAAGACCCACGAGGGGCTTAAGGTTCGCAAGCCCCATTACGAGGCTCGCATCTGGGGCATAGCGATGAATCGCGACCGCCTCTATGCACGCATCAATGAGCGCGTTGACGCCATGCTCGAACAAGGCCTTATAGCTGAGGTAGAGGGCCTCGTGAGCCAGGGATACGGCTCTGACCTTACGGCCCGTCAGGCCATTGGCTATAAAGAGGTTCTTGAATACCTCGACGGAGTCCTGAGTCTCGATGAGGCTGTTGAGCTTATCAAACAGAGGTCCCGTCGCTATGCGAAGCGTCAACTCTCTTGGTTGCGCCGTGACGGACGCGTTCGTTGGCTTGATTACGATGAGATTAGTCCGGAACAGGCCCTCGAATTCGTTTTGGATGACCTTGGCGCCGGGCTTGTAAGCGGAGGAGTTTCTCAGCTCAACGATGGCTCTCGGGAAGGGGCCGGCGATGGCTCGTTTTAAACCTCAGTCAACGGCTCCTGTTCCGGAGCGAGCGCTCATTGTTGGGCTTGACACCGGTCGTTCGAGCTGGGATATGGATGATTCTCTCGATGAGCTCGAACGCCTGGTCAATACGGCCGACGGTGAGGTCGTCGCTCGTATAACGCAGAAGATGGACTCGCCTTCTCCCAAGACTTTTGTCGGTTCTGGTAAGGCGATTGAGATTGCAGAGGCGGTTCGTCGTATGGACGTCGACGTCGTGGTGTTCGATGACGAGCTGTCTCCGTCCCAGCAGGCCAATCTCGAGAAGATCTTCGGTAGCTCGGTTAAGGTGATTGACCGAACAGCCCTCATTCTTGATATCTTTGGACGTCATGCCACGACGAAAGAGGGTAGGCTGCAAGTCCAGCTTGCCCAGCTCCAGTACCTTCTGCCGAGGCTTCGCGGCATGTGGAGCCACCTCATGGGCGAACAGACGCGCGGTGGCATTGGCAGCAGGTTTGGTCAGGGCGAGAGCCAGCTCGAGGTCGACCGTCGCATGGTGCGCGACCGCATTGCCGCGCTGCGTCGAGAGCTATCTCGGCTTGAGGTACGCAGGAATACCCAGAGCAAGGCACGGTGGGATTCCGGCGTGTATCGCGTTGCCCTGGCCGGTTACACGAACGCTGGAAAGTCTACGTTGCTGAACGCGCTTACGGATTCCGGGGTCTACGCCAAAGACGAGCTCTTTGCCACGCTTGACCCTACGACACGCTCCATTGATTTGGACGAGGGTCGCAAGGTCACGCTTACCGATACCGTTGGCTTCATCCAAAAGCTGCCTACCAACCTTGTCGAGAGCTTCAAATCGACGCTTGCCGAGGTCAGGGCTGCTGACCTCGTACTTGAGGTTGTCGATGCCCATGACCCCAATTGGGACAAGAAGAGGGCGGCTGTTAACGAAACTCTCTCGCAGATCGAAGCCGCCTCCATTCGTAGGGTTCTTGTCTTCAACAAGTGCGATCTACTTGAGGCTGACGACCTTGCTGCATTGAGGCAACTTGAGCCTGAAGCCGAGTATGTTTCGGCTGCTACGGGGCTTAATCTATCAGCCCTTTTGCATAGGATTGCCGACGAGGCTAGCGCTGGGGATACGACGATGACGGTGCTCGTTCCCTATGAGAAGGGCATGCTCGTAAAGATGGTTCACGAGCGCTGCCAGATTATTCGCGAGCAGTACCAAGACGGTGGTTTGCTCGTTACCCTCAAAGCTTCCGAGCGGATGGCCTCAACACTAAAGCCCTACGTCGTCGAGGACTAGACCCCAAACGCTAGCTCGCATGCGAGTAAAACGAGAGGCTGGTGGACGACGTAGATCTCAATCGCATGCCGTCCGACCCATTCGAGCGGTGTGCACGTTAGGTTTGTCAGGCAACGCGGCGTTCCGATCTGCTTCATGATGAGCCCGAAGGCAGATCCAGCGAGAAAGAGCAACGAGAAGGGGAGGGGCGTGTAGTAATCCCCCGAGGCAAAATGTGGTCCCGGGAAGCCAAGCCAGCTTAAGAGGCCGGACTCATAAGGCTCGCGGGGCAATGCGCTATATGGACCACCGAATGCCTTTAGTCCAATTGTTCCGTTTGGAATGTCCAGGCATATGAGGAATAGGACTACAAAACAAATTCCGGTGATTACCAGGCTTTTATTGGTTTTGGGGAAGGCTCCAACCTTATCGGCGATGCAATACAGAAGCGTGCTTGCGCCCATGCAGTAGATGATTCCGTAGTTAATCGGCGTATCGAGCGCGGCTACCGTGGTGACCACCCATATGAGGAATGCGACGCCTAGATATTTGGCTGACCTCTTAAGGTTGCTACGCGAGTATGAGCACATAACGCCTGCTACGAGCAGGAATACCCAAGATATCGACGTCCTCCAGATGTCTTGCAGGGGAGGATGAAACCAGCTTAGGTTTACGCCATAGAGATAGACAAGGTCATAGCAGGCATGGAAAGCGACCATGGATATGACCGAAAAGCCACGAATGACGTCATAGCCCCGAACTCTTTGGCTCGGGTCCTTCCTTTGTAAAGCTTCGCAATCCATGCGATGTAACTAAGCTTGCTCTAAATGGAGCGGAAAAGGCCTGTCACGCGCCCAAGAATGGTGGGGTTCTCTGCGTAGATGGGCTCCATGGTGTCATTCTCGGGCTGGAGGCGAATGCGGTCCTTCTCACGATAGAAGGTCTTTACGGTTGCGGAGTCATCGATAAGGGCAACGACAATTTCGCCGTTGTGGGCATCGCTTTGCTCGCGCACAACAATGTAGTCACCATCAAAGATACCGGCGTTAATCATGGACTCACCGCGAACACGAAGGATGAAGGAGTTCTGATCGCCGACAACGCTCGTGGGGAGCGTCATGACCTCTTCGACATTTTGCTCGGCGAGAATGGGGGAGCCGGCCGCAACGCGGCCAACGAGCGGCAGGGTGATCGTGTTCCTGTCCACGTCCTGCGTGACCTGCGCGAGGCTGTTGCCTTGGAGAATGGACTCGGAACCAGGGCCAGTTATCTCGATGGTGCGGGGCTTGTTGGGGTCCCTCTTGATGTAACCGGCCTTCTCAAGCTTATGAAGATGGGAGTGAACGGTGGAAGGGGAGGAGAGGCCAATAGCGTTGCCAATCTCCCTCACCGACGGCGGATAGCCATGGGCTGCCGTAAACGTGCAGATGAAGTCATAGGCCTGTTGCTGACGCTTACTGATTTCGCCGTTGCTCATTGCTCCTCCTCTTTAACGTGAATGCATCATACACCCGTTCGCCTATCATTTCAAACAAATGTTCTAGTTTTGCTTGACACGAACAAATGTGCGACTATTCTATAGGTAGAACAAAGGTTCTAGTAATAAATAATGTCCGGTATAGAACGTATAACTATAGCTGCAACGAAAAAGAGAGTGGAGGGCTTACTGATGTCATATTCTAATAATGGTTTTAACACCTGCGGTACGGCTGCACTTAAGCCCGAGTCTGTTTGCAAGCTCGTTCTTGTCCAGGGTGGTTCTCGAACCGATGTCTCTCAAGCTGAGAGCGTCGCTTATGGAGATACTCGATATGGGCAGCCTTACGCATCTGCTGCGTCAAAGGTTAAAGATTTTGCATTTGGGGTAGTTAGCCGCATCGAGCCTCTGCCTGAGCCCGCTGCGAAGTCCTGCCATCCAACCGCCGCTCAGGAGCGTGTCGGCGTCGTGGCATGCCTTGGATGCTTTTCTGCCGTACTTCTTCTCGCGACGGTTCTCCAGGCCCTTATCTAAATCATATTATTGCTGCTTATGGTATCTTTTTGTCATCTTTTTAGAGACGAAAGGGGTACCATGCGCTGTCCCAAGTGTGGATGCGAGGAATCCAAGGTAGTTGATTCGCGCCCCGCAGAGAGCAACGATTCTATTCGCCGCAGGCGCGAGTGCGTTGACTGCGGTTTCAGGTTTACCACCTACGAAAGGCGAGAGGAACTACCGCTGGTTGTTCTAAAGCACAGCGGTACCAAGGAGCCTTTTGACCGAGAAAAGATTATGCGTGGTCTCGTGAGGGCCACGGTCAAGCGCGACATCCCCGTTGACGTCCTTGACGGGATCATCGTAGACATTGAGTCTGAGCTTCGCGACAAGGGTATCACCGAGGTTGAGTCGAGCTCTCTTGGTGAGATGGTGCTCAAGCGTCTTATTGATATAGATAAAGTCGCCTATGTTCGCTTCGCATCTGTCTATCGCGATTTCAAGGACATAGACGAGTTTTCTGATGAGCTCAGGAGGCTTTCCGGTGAGTGACAACATCTCCCTTCCCATTAAGCGCCTTGATCCTACGGTTGAGCTGCCAGGCTATGCCTATGAGGGCGATGCTGGCCTTGATTTGCGTTCTAATGAAGACGTCGTACTCGCGCCCCTTGAGCGCCGGTTGATTTCCACTGGTCTGGCCATTGCTATCCCGGATGGTTATGCCGGCTTCGTTCAGCCGAGGAGCGGCCTGGCCCTTCGCGAAGGCCTGTCAATGGCCAATACTCCTGGTCTTATCGATGCGCATTATCGCGGTGAGCTCAAGGTTTGCGCCGTAAACCTCGACGCCGAGAAGAGCATTCATATCGAGCGTGGCGAGCGCATCGCTCAGCTCGTTATCCAGAAGGTCCCCGTTGTCTCTCTCGTCGAGGTCGACGAGCTCGATGAAACAGATCGCGGCGAAGGCGGTTTTGGTTCGAGCGGCGTCCAGTAGCGAAGGCTTTCTCTGATGGCAGAAACCATTGAACACGAGCTTGTAATTGTCGGTGCGGGGCCAGCTGGTCTTGCGGCCTCCCTGTATGCAACTCGCTATGGTGTTGATGCCATTACGCTCGAGCGCTCTGCCTTTGGCGGCCAGATAACAACCACTGCTGACGTAGATAACTACCCAGGTCTTCCTGGAGTTGGGGGAGCTGAGCTGGGCGAGCTCATGCGCTCACATGCGGAGTCCCTTGGGGCCCGTTTTGTCCAAGATGAGGTTACGAGCCTTGTAACTAAGGACGGCAAGTTTTTCCTTGAGTGCTACGGGGCAAAGTATGCCTGTTCGGCCCTCATCTACGCAGCCGGTGCTGTGCCTAAGCTTGCGGGTTTTACCAATGAAGAGGCGTTTCGTGGTAGGGGAGTCTCTTACTGCGCCACCTGCGATGGCATGTTCTATCGCGGGAAGCATGTCATTGTCATCGGGGGTGGCAATACGGCCTGCGAGGAAGCGCTCTTCTTGGCAAAACTTGCCGCTCAGGTCACTTTGGTTGTGAGAAAGAATGAGCTGAGGGCAGACGATTCTCTCAAGCAGGCCGTTCTTTCATGTGACAGCATAACAATAAGGTACCTTACTAAGATTGCATCTATCGAAGGCGCCCGGTTTATCGAGGCCATCAAGTTCGAGAACACTCAAACGGGAGAGATCGAGACCGCATCTTTCGAAGCTGGTTCAATTGGCGTTTTCGTTGCCGTGGGTCAAAAGCCTTCGTTTGAGTTGGTAGAGCCTTATGTCGAGACCTCGTCCGACGGCTCTGTTCTAACTGATGAGCGCATGGCTACAAAGACACCTGGCTTGTTCTGTGCCGGAGACGTTAGGAACAAGCCTCTAAGGCAAGTCCTTACTGCCGCCTCGGATGGAGCTGTTGCTGCGTATTCAGCTGCAGAATTCCTCAGGTCAATCCAGTCCTAGCGTTTTGCTGAGCGAGACACGGCTTGTCAGATTAATCCAGTTCTGAATTTCTTACCCATGATTCATCCTGGAGAAAAGGAAACGATTCTCTGAGCGTCTTGAATCGGCGGCCTCAACGGTTGGTAAGAATCCGCTTTGAAATCTTGCTTCAGAGCAAGAGAGTCAATTGATCGGTAGGCTTGCACGTAATACCGCCGGAACATCGCCTTCTGCGTTTCCGTTCTGATGCGGCGTGCTTCTGGTTGCTCCTGATATTGTCGAGTTAGCTTAAGTGAGGGGTTTAGGGCATGCAGCATATGGTCATGATGTGCCCATGAATCTGTCGTAGGGCTTTGCTCATTAATTGCTAGCGCTGACTTCGGGTTACAAGCGCTCATTTGCATCCTTATGGGTCGTTCTGCCACACCTAACTTTCGAAGTGGACGCTTCGAACTCCCTTTTTTGATTCGCTGTAAAAACGCGATAATATATCTTATGTAAAGTAGAACAGTTCGAGCATTAGTCAGTTTAAGCTTTAGCGAGTTTGGGCTCGTTAAAGCTCGCATTCCGTCTCTTGCGCCCCTTTCGGAGCGGCCCAAGGTTTTATACGAATTGGTCGATTCGGCTCTGATTTCAATGGCTCAGGCAATCATGCCTATGCATTCTTTCATGTGAATTGATCGTGTCAGCTCAGGTTGCAATAGCCCTGGGAATCACGTTTATGCGTTCTTTTATACAGCCGGCCGGTTTTCTGCGTGTACTTTCGTTACTCATAACTGTTACCTAGAGCGCGAAAGCAATCAGTCTGGCCATGAGCTGGTCTGCTCCCATCCAATCAAATGGGTCCTTGTCTACGCCCTCTCTTGCGTAGGCGCGAATGACCCGTGGCAGAGACGACGCAGCATGGATTCTGCTTCGTCGCCATTGGCGTCGTCCATGAGAACGAGAACCCTGTCTCCTTCTTCGAGCCTAAGGGAGCCAGACGGAATTACCTCGTTTCCGTGCCTGCGAACAGAAACTACCAGGGTGTTCACGGGCCAGGTAATGTCACGAATTTGCTTGTCTACAGCCATGCAGCCTGCTTCAACCACATAGCTGTGGAGTTGTCTGCCGTGACCTCCCCAGTGCTCATGGGTCTCATCGGCGCTCGTGCCAAGCGTCCTCGCAAGTAGGTGCTCGTAGTAGGCATCAACCTGAAGCATATTTGCCGTTACGTAGGAGATGACGCTCACGATGGAAAGCGAAAGCAGCGCATCAAGGCTACCAGTGAGCTCAAAGGCGAGCACTACGCCGGTGACGGGAGCCCTTACGACCCCTGCGAATAGGCCGGCGATACCAAGCACCATAAAGTTGGTGACGAGCTCGCCGTCCATTCCGAACAGTTGAGTGACGGCCACGCCAAAGATGGCCCCGGACAAAGCTCCCATAATGACAAGCGGAAACAGCGTACCTCCGGGCGTTCCGGCGCCAAAGCAGATTCCCGTGAACAGGTACTTTCCGACGAGCAGGGCTACTAGCGTGCCCATGGCAAGGCCCTGGGGATTCTGCAGCAATTCCAGGATTGCATCTCCGCCGCACATGAGGTCGGGGAAATAGAGTGCCGCGATACCCGCAAGCTCAAACGGGATGAGATAGCGTAGTGCCCTCGACGGGTACTTGATCTTGGCAAGCATGTCTTGCATGGCGAACATGCCACGGTTGTGCGCGGCTCCAGCAAGACCCATGAGCACGCCGAACACAAGCAGCAGCGCGTAGGCGTTATGCGGAATCACTTCAGGCAGAGAGAAACTGATAACGGGCGTCAGGCCCAAGATCTGCGACGTCACATAGTCGCTCATGACGGTGCTTGCCATGACCGAGATGATCAGCGGCGCGTTAAAGGTCTTATGGATTTCCTCAAGGGCAAACATGACGCCCGTGAGCGGCGCGTGGAAGGCTGCCGCCATGCCGGCGCCGGCCCCGCAGGTGACGAGGAGACGCTCCTCTCCCCTTCCTCGCTTTAGGAGTTTGGACACGCCCTTTGCGGCCATGCCGCCAAGCTGCACCGATGGGCCTTCTCTGCCAAGCGAAAGTCCGGCAAGGGCGCCGATGGTTCCCTCGGCGAACTTTGCGAGAATCACCTTGTGCCACGGGGAGTTCATCTTGCCCATGACTTCAGCGTCTACCTGCGGAATTCCCGAGCCGGAGGTATCGGGCTCCCAACGCACGAGTAACGCTACCGCCACAGCCATGACCGCGAGGGCGACAAACCAAAGGGCCGTGTTGAGGGGGCTCGACGTGATGGGAGCAAGAAGGTTCCTCAGCGTTGCCTCGGCATGCGTCAACGCCATTCTGTAGAGCGTGATAAGAGCGCCCGTCGCAAGTCCGACGAGCGCCCCTTCCCATACGAGGCTTACTTGAAAGCGCGGAGAGAGCCTCCTGCGCAAAGGATCAGTGCCAGCTTGGCTCAAAACGTACGTCTCCTGCGCTAATTGACCTTGATGAGGGAGAAAATCTCCTGCTGGTGGCTAGCCGCAATCTGCTCGCGCGGCTTCAGGAAGGCGAGCTCGAGCAGGAAGGCGAAACCAACCACCTCGGCGCCAGTCTGCTCGACGAGGTTGGCGCAGGCAAGTGCGGTGCCAGAGGTCGCCACGAGGTCGTCAACGATGAGCACCTTGTCTTCGCTCGTGAGGGCGTCCTTGTGAATCTGCAGCTCATCGGTACCGTACTCGAGCGCATAGCTCTGGGAGTAGTGCTCACGGGGGAGCTTGCCGGGCTTGCGCGCCGGGACAAAGCCGGCGTTGAGGCGCTGAGCAAGCGGGGCACCAATCAGCCAAGCGCGGGCCTCGGGGCCAACGACCTTGGTGATTCCCTGGCCGATAAAGTGCTCGGTGAAGGCGTCAATGGTGGCGGTGAAACCCTTGGGGTCGGCGAAAAGGGGCGTGACGTCCTTAAAAACCACGCCAGGCTCCGGGTAGTCCGGAATGTCAACGATGAGGTGTTCGTACGGGAACGGTGCCTGGGTGCTTTCGTCCATGATTCCTCCTGTTTTGACGTTCATAAACAGATGTGCCGCATTGGCGGCACGCCGTTTTTGTTACTTCCCTAGCAGCTCACGGTTTACGATCGAGCTGCGAACAACTCCTGTGAGCGACAGCATTCGATTGAGGGCGACCTCTCTGCGCAGGCGCCTCTCGTCCTCGCTTTCGCCCTGGTGCCGCGATATCGATGCGAGCGCCTGCTCGAACATGGGAATTTCTCGATTTGCGGCCGCTACGTACTGCCTGAGGTTCTTGGGCTCGATGCCGAAGCGGGTAAGCTCGTTGCAGGCGCGAATAAGCCGCAGGTCGCTGCCCTTTACGAGATCTCGGCCGGCAGGTGACTTCACAAGGCGAATGATCCCGCAGTCAGCAAGCTTGCGCACGAGGGAAATCGGCACGCCGGCAATCTCGGGCATGCGGTCGATGGGATGCATTTCGCGCTCCGCCTCGGCATCTACCGCAAGCGTTGGGTCTACGGGCTCGTCTTGCACCTGAGAAGGCTCAGAAGACTCCCCCGCAGGTTCATTCTTGCCGTCCAACTCGTCTTTAATGACGGAGAGGGGCAGAAAGCGACTCTTTTGAAGGTAAAGAATGGTCTCTAGCCTCTGGATGTCCCTTGCGGAGTAGAGGCGGTAGCCACCAGGAGTGCGCGAAGGCGTAAGCAAGCCTTCGTCCTCGAGGTAACGAACTTTTGAGACGGACAGATCGGGATAGCTCTCCTGAAGCTTGGAGACTACTTTACCGATTGTGAGATAGCCGGCGTCGGCCATAGGAGCCTACTCGCCCGTGGCAATCTTGGGGGCACGGGTGGTGTGGAACACCATGCGGAAGGTGCCGACCTGGATGGTGGAACCGTCACAAAGAACGGCGCTGTTAACGATAGCCCCGTCGACCCATGTGCCGTTGAGCGAACCGAGGTCGGTTACCGTGGCGCCGCTTGCGGTGACGATGATCTTGGCGTGGTGACGCGAGACGGTCATGTCGTTAAGGAACACATCGCAAGACGGGTCGCGACCAATGGAAATCTCGGAATCGCTGAGCTCGAACGTCTGGCCAGTCTGGGGCCCCTTGAGGATGGTGAGCGTGGGATGCTTGGGGCAAGAAGAACCCATAAGGTCAGGCACGGTGGCGTCTGAAGACGGCATGCAGAAGATGGCCGTAGCGTCCGCGCTCGTGGTGTTGATGTTGTCCTGCATGAAATTCCTTCCGAACTAAACTAAACCTCATCATTGTAACCCTTGGGAGCTAATCTCCTAGCGGCAGGCAATCGCCTCAATGGTGATGAGGGAGGAGTTTGGTAGGGCGACCACTTGCGCGCACGAGCATGCGGGCCGCGGCTTAATCAGAAGCTTATCGCATACCCCGTATACCATCTCGAGGTTGTCAATGTCGGTTAAATAGACAGTCAGCTTCGTAACATCGGCTATCGCGAGGTCGAGGTTTGACAGCACGGCTTCGACGTTTTTAAGGCATTGCTGCGTTTGCCTAGCTATACCCCCGCTTACGATTTCTCCAGTCCTTGGGTCGATGGGCTGTTGGGCGGAGACGAAGACGAACCGCGCGGCGCTCGTGCCTTGCGAGAAGGGTCCGTAGCACCTCGGTGCCGCATCGGTAGAGATTGCGTACATGGCACTCCCCTATCTCTTAGCTGACCGTTAGGCTCGGGACGAGCTCCTCAACAAGACCAAGCCCGCTTGAGGTGGCCTCGAGTGTCGAGGTCGTCTTATATGTTGCGACGCCAATCGTTCGGCCCTGCTGGTTCCATACTCGCATGCCAACGACTTGGTTAAGCTCTGCGAGCTCTCCACTCATGCCGATGGTCTTGCTCGTGGCACCCTCCCCTTCCGGCCAGACGTAGGCGACGGTGTCGGCCGCGGGCGCAACCATGCAGCTATAGGCAAAGTTATAGGCGAAGGGCTGGTTGGCGCAAGAGACGCCTGCCACCGCAAGATCTTTGCTTTCGTAGGTGTCGTAGGCCCAGTTGAGCAAGCTTACGGTATCGGCGAAGCGACCATCCTTGGTTTGACACCCAAGCACAACCGTATACAGAGTTGCGTTGTTCCTGCGCGCACATCCCATGAAGGCGGTGACATAGTTGCCGGCGCCGGTCTTTACGCCGAGAAGGCCACGGTAGTTTCCGAGCAGAGAGTCAACCGTGGGCAGCGTGGTCTCGACGCCGCCGATGGGGACGGTGACGTAGCTCTGCTGCACCGTATAGGAGATGAACGGGTAGTTCGTCATTGCGTAGCGAGCAAGAATCGCGAGGTCGGAGACGCTGCTGTGGTGCCCTTCGGCATCGAGGCCGTGCGGGTTCATAAAGTGGGTGTGCGACATGCCGAGCTCGGCCGCCTTGTCGTTCATCTTTTGGACGAAGGCGCTCTCCGAACCTGCGGTGGCGACCGCAACCTCCACAGCCGCATCATTTGCAGAGTAGACGAGCATGGCGCGCATGAGGTCACGAAGGCTCGAGACGTCGCCCGCCGTATAGCCAGCGAGCATCGCGTTCTCGTCGAGGGTGCAGCCAACGCAGGTGACGGTCGTGTCGAGCGAAACGCCACTTTCCAGGGCGACGACGGCAGTCATCACCTTGGTGACCGAGGCCATGTTTATCTCTTCGTCGGGGTTCTTGACGTAGAGTGTGTTTCCTGCCGAGTCGACGACGATGGCGGCGGTGGCTTCGCTCAGACTAGGCTCGCCGACCTCGGCCCATGCTCCGACAGGGGCCCCAAGGCAGAGAGCTGCCAAGAGGAAGACGACCAGAGTCGCTTTTCGCCAGGCCTTCATGAGTTGGCTTCCTTGTGATTGTGCTTTTTGCAGGCGCGGATGATCGCGACACCCTCGGCCGTGTATACGCAGGCCGTGATAAACGAAAAGACGCAGCCAGCGTACACCGAGAACAGGCCAATAGGGCCGCCTTCAGCGTTGAGGCCCGGCAGCCACGAGACCTTGGAGATGCCCAAGCCCTCAACGAGCGGCACGCCTAACAGCAGGTCGCAAAAACCAAACATAAGCAGGGCCGTCGCGATTTTGCCGACGTAGGCAACATCAATCGGACGCTCGCGATAGCGCCTTACGATGGCGCTGCCTCCAGCAAGGTAGACGTCCCTACCGATGATGAAGGCGGCTACCCAGGCGGGCAGCTCGCCCAAGAGTACGAGGCCGAGCACACCCGTGAAGAGCAGGAATCGGTCGCAGATCGGGTCAAGGATCTTGCCGAACCAGCTCACCGTCTGAGTGCGACGCGCCACTTGGCCGTCGAGCCAGTCGGTACAGGCTGCTACGGTGTAGATGACAATCGAAAGTGGCCTGTTCACCTGCATAACAAACAGCATAAGAAATGCGATGGTGAGCAGCATGCGGCACACCGTAATGGCGTTCGCTGCCGTGAGTATCTTCGATGAGGGGTTTTCAGAGCTACCGAGGGGCGCGTCGGTGTTGGGCTCAAAGCCCTGGCGCACCTTCATCTCGAGCCAGTCTTTAAAGGTCAAAGTCTCTCCGCATTTGATTGCAGGTCGTCGTTCGTCTTGTCGATGATACCCCATACCGTCGGCGCACCATTCACTGCTGCCGCGGACAAAGCCCAATCATGACGGATTTGTTAGACGCCTTACATTTCTTTGAAATTTCTCCTTGCACTCCCCCGCGGCTGATGTTAATCTCTCTTCTGCTGCGGTTGAGCGGCAACGGGTGGTGGCGCAGTTTGGTAGCGCACTTGACTGGGGGTCAAGGGGTCGCTGGTTCGAATCCAGTCCACCCGACCAGAAATTGAGAAGGCCAGGATTTGTTCCTGGCCTTTTTTCATATCTACGTAAGCCTGCATTAAGCTCATATGCCCGCTGGCGTTCGCGCGGCATCATATGTGCTAGCTTTTCGAACGTCGCTATTTGGCTAATAAGACGGGTTGGAGGCAGTTGTGCACCAACTGGTAGGCAAGCTTTTCTGCGAGGTGGCCTTCAAATGATTAGGCTCGTGCGTTACCTCAAGGGGTATGGCAAAGAGTGCGCGCTCGCTCCCCTCTTTAAGTTGCTCGAGGCGCTTTTCCAGCTTCTCGTGCCGCTCGTTATGGCGACGGTCGTTGATGAGGGCATTGCCGCAAACGATCAACATCACATCATTCTGTGCGGCTTGGCTTTGGTTGCCATGGGCATCATCGGCTGGGTCTGCGCAGTTTCGGCTCAGTACTTCTCGGCCAAGATCGGCGCAGGCTTTGGACGTGCCTTGCGCGACGACCTTTTTGAGCATGTCATGAGCCTTTCGAGGGCGGACATCGACGAACTCGGCAGCTCTACGCTCGTTACGCGCCTGACGAACGACACGAACCAAATTCAAGACGGCGTCAACCTCTTCTTTAGGCTTGTGCTGCGCTGTCCCATCGTCGTATGCGGCACCATGGTGGCCGCTTACTTCGTCGATGGCCTCGAGGGACTTATCTTCCTGTGCATCGGCGCGGTCGTCTTCTTCTTTGTGTGGCTCGTTATGCGCGTGGCCGTGAGAGGTTATCGCCAGGTGCAATCGGGACTCGACGAGGTGCTGCTTAAGACTAACGAGCAGCTCGAGGGAGCCCGTGTGCTGAGGGCCTTTTGCCGCGAGGAGCGCGAGTGCGCCGACTTTGAGGCGACGTCTGTCTCCCTGCGTTCCTCTCAGGTTCGCGTCGGCGACGTCGCCGGCCTGATGAATCCGCTTACCTATGCGGCCGTGAACTTGGGACTCGTTGTGGTGCTTTATGTTGGCGGGATCAGCATTGACGCCGGCCATCTCACCCAGGGCCAGCTTGTGGCGCTCGTCAACTATATGTCCCAGATGCTCACCGACCTGCTGCGCTTTGCGAGCCTTATCAACACGCTCTCGAAGTCCGAGGCCTGCGCACGCAGGGTCAACGACGTGTTCGACCGCGTCCCGGCCATGGTGGACGGCACACTTGACGCCTCTGGGCTGGAGCCGAGCATCGAGCTTCGCGACGTGAGCTTTTCTTACCCCGGTGCGGGAGCCCCCTCGCTTTCCCACATCAGCTTTGCTGCTGCGGCGGGCCAGAAGGTGGGCGTCATCGGCGGCACGGGTTGCGGCAAGTCGACCTTGGCGAGCCTGCTCATGCGCTTCTACGATGCGTCTTCAGGCGAGGTCCTCATCGGTGGGCAGGACGTTCGCGGCCTGCGCCTGGCGAGCCTGCATGAGCTTGTTGGCCTCGTTGACCAAAGCCCTCGCCTGTTTTCTGGCACCATCGAGTCAAACCTGCGTTGGGGAGATCCCGGGGCCAGCGAGGAGAAGCTTGCGGCTTGCATTGGGTCTGCCCAGGCCTCAGACGTTGTTCGCGTCAAGGGCGGGACTGAGGGCGTAGTGGAGCAGCAGGGACGTAACCTCTCCGGCGGCCAGCGCCAGAGGCTCTCTATTGCCCGCACGCTTGCGCGTTCTCCAAAGATTCTTGTGCTCGATGACGCCTCCTCGGCGCTCGACCTTGCCACTGATGCCGCGCTGCGCCATGCGCTTGCCCATGACTTCCCTGGCGTTACGCAGGTGGTTATTTCCCAGCGCGTAAGTGCCATACGTGACTGCGACCTCATTTTGGTGCTTGATGAGGGAAGGCTTGTTGGGCAAGGCACGCATGAAGGCCTTCAGCAAACGTGCGAGGTGTATCGCGAAATCTGCGATTCTCAGCTTGAGAGAGAGGGGGCGGTCGCATGAGCAAGAAGACCGGTGGTTCCACGGTGTCCCGCACCCTCTCATACCTGCGCCCACACGGCCTGGCCCTTGCACTTTCCTTCGTCTTGGCCATCGCCGTCGTTGTGACGACGCTTTTGGTGCCCGTTTTCTCGGGCGATGCCGTCGACTGCGCTCTGGCCGCAGGTTCGGTGGATTTTAACGGCCTGATGCGCTCCCTCTCCGCCCTTGCTCTCGCTGTCGTCGGCACGAGCGTCTCGCAGTGGGCACTTAATGCTGTAACGAACAGGATCGCCATGTCGGTCGTCTTCGACATGCGCACGCAGGCCTTTGCGAAGATCGAGCGCCTGCCGCTCTCCTACATCGACTCTCACCCGCATGGCGAGGTCGTAAACCGTGTCGTCACCGACATCGACCAGTTCTCGAACGGCTTGGTCATGACCTTCCAGCAGTTCTTCACTGGCGTGTTCACCATCGTTCTTACGCTGGCCTTCATGTTTGGGCTTAATGCGCCCGTGGCGCTCGTGGTCGTCGTTCTGACGCCGGTTTCGATGCTGCTCGCGAAGTTCATTGCCGGTAAGGGTTACGCCTACTTCAAGCGTCAGTCTGAGTGTCGCGCCTCTTTGACGGGCGCCGTTGACGAGTACGTGGGCGGCCGTGCCGTTGTGGAGGCCTTTGATGCCCAGCAGCTCGCGTGCGACAAGTTCAGTGCGCTCGACGCCGAGCTGTCTGACGCGAGCTTCCACGCCGTCTTCTTCTCATCACTCGTGAACCCCACCACGAGGTTCGTGAACGCCATCGTCTACGCCGGCGTTGGCATCTTTGGTGCCTTTGCGGCCATCGCCGGCTCCCTTACGGTTGGCGGCCTTACTGCGTTTTTGAGTTACGCCAACCAGTACATGAAGCCGTTCAACGACATCTCAGAGGTCGTCACCGAGCTTCAGAACTCCTTTGCATGCGCCGCCCGGCTCTTTGAGCTCCTGGATGAGGATGAGGTCATTCCCGATGCGGAGGACGCCTTTGAGCTTACGGACGTCCGCGGGCAGGTTGACGTCGACTCGGTGAGCTTCTCCTACGTTGAGGGCACTCCGCTCATCGAGGACTTCTCGCTTCATGTAAAGCCTGGTATGAGGGTTGCCATCGTGGGCCCGACGGGCTGCGGCAAGACGACGATGATTAACCTACTCATGCGCTTCTACGACGTTAAGAGCGGCTCCATCTCGGTGGACGGCCACGATATCCGTAACGTCACCCGCAAGAGCTTGCGCGAGAGCTATGGCATGGTCTTGCAGGAGACCTGGGTGAAGAGCGCCACCGTCTACGAGAACCTATGCCTGGGCAAGCCTGGCGCTTCTCTTGATGAGGTGCGCGGGGCCGCGAAGGCTGCGTTTGCCGACGAGTTCATCATGAGACTGCCGAAGGGCTATGACACAAAGCTCGGCGGCGAACAGTCCTCCATCAGCGCCGGGCAGCGGCAGCTGCTCTGCATTGCGAGGGCCATGCTCGCAGGCGCTCCCATGCTTATCTTGGACGAGGCGACGAGCAACATCGACACGCGTACCGAGGCGAAGGTCCAGCAGGCTTTCGAACGGCTTATGGAAGGCCGTACGAGCTTCGTCGTCGCTCACAGGCTCTCGACGGTGCGTAGCGCCGATGCCATCGTTGCCATGAAGGACGGCCATATCGTCGAAGTTGGCACGCACGATGAGCTGCTTGCAAAGGGCGGTTTCTACGCGAATCTTTACCAGAGCCAGTTCAGCTAGGGTGAGCTAGAGGCCGAGCGTCTCGCTAAGGTCGAGCCACTCCATCTCAAGCTCTTCGAGGTCTGCTTTGGCTCCGTCTACGTCTGCCTGGGCCCTCTCGAGCGCAAGGTAGTCGGTTGGATCGACCTCGCCCATGGCCTGCTCGAGCTTATCAATGCGGCCGCGCTGGGTTTCCATCTTGCGCTCCACGCTGGCAAGCTGCTTTTTGAGCTTCCATTCCTCGGAGCTAGAAAGGCCGTTGTTGCTAGGGGCGTCGCCGTTCTTGGCCTGCGTGTCAGCAGCTTGCGCGGCCTGCGTGACGGGCGCCTTGGGTGCCGGACCGTGGCCCGCGGTGAAGCCGTCACCGTGCGTGTCACCGATGAGCTTGAGGTACTCGTCCACGCCGCCGGGACAGTGACACAGACGGCCGCCGATGAGGGCGAACTGGTCGTCGGTAACGCGCTCCATGAGGTAGCGATCGTGCGTGACGAGCAACAGCGTGCCAGGCCAGGTGTCGAGCATGTCTTCCATGACGGCAAGCATATCGGTGTCAAGGTCGTTGCCGGGCTCGTCGAGAATGAGCACGTTGGGCTCGTCGAGCAGGACGCACATGAGCGCGAGACGCCTTGCCTGACCACCGGAGAGGTCACAGATCGGCGTATCGAGCTCGCGCTTGTCAAAGCCAAGGCTCTCGAGCAGCTTGGTGGGCGTGTACTCCTTGTCGCCGATGACGTAGCTCTTCTTGTAGGTGCCGAGCAGCTCTCGCACGCGCCAGTCCTGCTTGTTATCGAGCATGTCGATGTGCTGCGAAAGGATGCCGAGCTTTACCGACTTGCCCATCTTGGCACGGCCCGAGGTGGGAGCGAGCTTGCCGTCGAGAAGGCGGAGCAACGTCGTCTTGCCGGCGCCATTTTCGCCGAGGATGCCGTAGCGGTCTCCCGGGCCGATGAGCCAGTCGATGTGGTCGATGACCGTGCGGCCCTCGTAGGCGACGGTGGCTCCCTTGAGCTCAAAGACCTGCTTGCCAAGGCGGCTTACGGCAAGGCGCTTGAGCTCGAGCGGGTTTCGCAGGGGTGGCTCGTCGGCAATGAGCGCACGTGCGGCCTCGATGCGGAACTTCGGTTTGCTGGAGCGTGCCTGGGCACCGCGTGACAGCCAGGCAAGCTCCTTGCGCAGGATATTCTGCCTACGCTCCTCGCTTGCCGCCGCCTGTCGCTCGCGCTCGGCGCGCTGCTGGATATATGCGGAGTAACCGCCCTCAAACGGCTCGACCTGGCCGTCGTGGACCTCCCACATGCTCTCGCAGACCTCATCGAGGAACCATCTGTCGTGGGTAATGACGAGCATGGCGCCGCTTCCGCGCTGCCAGCGCTGCTTGAGGTGGCCGGCGAGCCAGGTGATGGCTCCCATGTCGAGGTGGTTGGTGGGCTCGTCGAGCAACAGCACGTCATAGGTGCCGATGAGCAGGCGGGTGAGGTCGACGCGCCTGCGCTGGCCGCCCGAGAGCGTGCCCACGGCCGCGTTCCAATCAACATCGCCTATGAGCTCGGCGATGATGCGGCGCGTCTGGGGATTTGAGGCCCACTCATATTCCGGGATATCGCCGACGACGGCACGTCTCACCGGGTCGTCGTCAGAAAGGTCGTCGTATTGGCCAAGCATGCCCACCGAGATGCCTCCGCGCCAGGTGACGCAGCCGTCCTCGGGCTCAAAAACATGGCCGATAAGCTGCAGCAGCGTGGATTTACCATCACCGTTCTTGCCGACGATGCCGATGCGGTCGCCTTCGTTGATGCCAATGGTCACATCGTCAAGAACGCTCTTGCCCGGCCATTCGTGGCCAAGGTGCTCAGTGCCTATTAGGATTCCCACGGGCTAACTACCAGATCTCTTCAGCTTCGGACGGGTTGCGGCAAGGTTCGTCGAGGTTCGTGGAACTGGTGCCAAGCATCGTAACGAGTCGCTCGATGATGGCTTCGGCTACCTCGGCCTTTGCCATGAGTGGGAGTTCCTCCTCGTATTTGTTGCCCACGAGCGTCACGAGGTCGGTATCGGCACCGAAGGTGGAGTCGGCGCGGCTGACGTCATTGGCGACAATGAGGTCGCAGCCCTTGCGCTCGAGCTTTCTGCGGGCATTGTCGATGACGTCATTCGTCTCGGCGGCAAAGCCGATGACGACTCGCTCTCCCCTATCGGCGGAAATGGTTGCGAGGATGTCCTCGTTTTCGACAAGCTTAAGTG
>CAVHWW010000017.1:0-4800 GCA_963639715.1 Acutalibacteraceae bacterium | reverse complement strand
CCAGATCACCAACTACTTCGAGCAGGGCTGCATGGGCATCGAGCACGCGCTTCTGCCCGAGCAGGGCATCGTCGTCCCCGGCGACCTCATGATCGGTGCCGACTCCCACACCTGCACCTATGGCGGCATTGGCGCCTTCTCCACCGGCGTTGGCTCCACCGACGCCGGCGTGGGCATGGCCACCGGCCGTGCCTGGTTCAAGGTGCCCGAAACCATCCGGTTCGTCATCGACGGCGAGCTGCCCGCAGGCGCCACCGCCAAGGACGTCATCCTGCACATCATCGGCAAGATCGGCGTCGACGGCGCCCTGTACTGCGCCATGGAATTCGCCGGCTCCACCATCGAGAGCCTCTCCGTTGAGGGCCGACTCACCATCGCCAACATGGCCATCGAGGCTGGCGGCAAGGCGGGCCTGTTCGAGGTGGACGAGAAGTGCCGCGCCTGGGTCGCCGAGCGCGCCAAGCGCGAGCCGCGCGAGTTCCACCCCGACGCCGACGCCACCTACAAGCAGGTCATCCACATCGACGCGGCCGAGATTGTGCCCTGCGTCTCCTGGCCCCACCTGCCCTCCAACACCCACCCGGTCACCGAGAGCCGCCACATCACCGTGGACCAGGCCGTCATTGGTAGCTGCACCAACGGCCGCATCGAGGACATGCGCGCCGCCGCCGAGGTGCTGCGCGGGCGCGTCGTAGACCCGAACGTGCGCTGCATCGTGATTCCGGCCACCCAGAAGGTCTGGCTCCAGTGCGTGCACGAGGGCCTCATGGACGTCTTCGTGAACGCCCACTGCGTGGTTTCCACGCCCACCTGCGGCCCCTGCCTGGGCGGCTACATGGGCATTCTCGCCGCCGGCGAGCGCTGCGTGAGCTCCACCAACCGCAACTTCGTCGGCCGCATGGGCGACCCCACCTCCGAGGTCTACCTCGCAAGCCCCGCCGTCTGCGCCGCCAGCGCCGTCGCTGGCCACATCGCCCTCCCAAGCGATTTGGAGTAGAGGCATGTCCGCCGCCGAAACCGCTCCGAGCCCCTTTGAGAAAGCGGCACGGATGGTCAACGAAGAGATGCGCAATCTGGGAGTTGAGTCATCCCCTGAGCGCCATGAGCAACTCTCTGACTCTGAGCTTCTCGAAATGAGCTACTACGAGAAAGCCCAAGAAAAGGGCCTTTTGTAGAAGGCAAGCCACATATCCAAACAGGAACGGCGCCGAAACCGTGAGGTCGGCGCCGCTCCTACTATTTGTCGAAGCCCTAGACGGGCGGAACGCTGCGGTTGATAACGGTCGAGCGGAACTTGAAGCTGACGACAGGACTGCAAGATGTGAGCGGAGGCCTAGACATCGGAGCGGATAGAAGCTCGCCCACGAGGACGCTGGCGTGGGCGTGTTGCGTAGGCGGTGCCGCTAGCCGCGCAAGCAGACTCGCAGCCAAAGGCCGCTACTTCCCCTCCTTCGAACGTGCCGTCTGGATCATGCGGTTGATGGCGTTCACGTATGCCTTTGCCGAGCTCACGATGATGTCGGTATCGGCGCCGCGGCCGGTATAGACCTTGCCGTCCTCAGCCGTGATACGCACCGTGACCTCGCCGATGGCGTCGATGCCGCGCGAGATGGCCTTGACGCTGAACTCCGAGAGGTCGCCATGAACGGCCACGGCCTTGTCGACCGCCTTATATGCCGCGTCAACCGGGCCGGTGCCGGTGGAGCAAACCACGTGCGTGACGCCGAGCTCGTCGGTGATGGTGGCCGTAGCGGTGGGAACGAGCGGGTCGCCGCAGCTCACCTGCAGCGCATCGAGCGTGTAGATGGCCGTGACCTCGCGATCGCGCTCCTGCACCATCGACTCGAGGTCCTCGTCAAAGACCTCCTTCTTCTGGTCGGCGATCTCGAGGAAGCGCTTGTAGACGTCCTCGAACTCCTCGTCGGCGAAGACGTAGCCCAGCTCGGAGAGGCGGTGGCGCAGGGCGGCGTGGCCGGAGCGAGCCGAGAGGATAATCTCAGAGCCGGCGGCGCCCACGTCGGCCGGGTCGATGATCTCGTAGGTGTCGCGAGCCTTGAGCACGCCGTCCTGGTGAATGCCCGAGCTGTGAGCGAAGGCGTTGGCGCCCACGATGGCCTTGTTGGGCTGCACGTTGATGCCGGTGATGCTGCTCACGAGCTTGCTCGCGCGCGTGAGCTCGGGCGTCACCACGTCGGTGTGGGCGTCGAGCTCGGCCTCGTGCATACGGATGGCCATGACGACCTCTTCGAGCGAGGTGTTGCCGGCGCGCTCGCCCAGGCCGTTGATGGTGCACTCGATCTGCGTGGCGCCGTTGCGCACGCTCTCGAGGGCCAGGGCCGTGGCCATGCCGAGGTCGTTGTGCGTGTGAACCGAAATGGTGACGTCCTCGATGCCGTCCACACGCTCGCGCAGGTCGCGGATGCGTGCGCCAAACTCCCAGGGCATGTTGTAGCCCGTGGTGTCCGGGATATTCACGACCGTGGCGCCGGCCTTCACCGCAGCCTCAATGATGCGAACGAGGAAGTCCTGCTCAGAGCGGCCAGCGTCCTCGGCATAAAACTCGACGTCATCCACGAAGCTGCGGGCATACTTCACCGCGTGAATTGCGCGTTCGATGGCCTGGTCCTCGGTGAGGTGGAGCTTGTCGCGCAGGTGGGAAGGAGAGACGCCCAGTCCCGTGTGGATGCGTGGGCGCTTGGCGGTCTTGAGCGCCTCGGCCGCGACCTCGATGTCCTTGTCCACCGCGCGGGTCAGGCCGCAGACGGTGCACTTATCGCCCGCGAGCTTGCCAATCTCGGCCACGCTCTTGAAGTCGCCCGGGCTCGAGATGGGGAAGCCCGCCTCGATAACGTCGACGTTCATGCGCACGAGCTGGCGCGCGATGACGAGCTTCTCCTCGGTGTTCATGCTGGCGCCCGGCGACTGCTCACCGTCTCGCAGGGTGGTATCGAAAATGGCGATCTTGCGGCTCATGGTTTCCTCCGTTTTCTTGGCTTTGACGTCTTTGCCCTTGGCGTTTGCGCCGCTACGAGGATTTTGAGCCATGGCACCCGGCCATGAAAAAGCACCCGTCGCGGCGAGAGTTCCTAACTGGCTACGCGAGGGGTGCTAAAAATCGATATGAATGAGGACCCTAACGCGTACCCGCAGGTAGTAGCGCTAGGCCTAGCAGAGCGATGTTGGTGATGCCTTGGTTCATCAAACTCTCCCCAATCGATAAGCCTGCCCACTGTAGCAGAAAGCAAGTCCCCACCATCCACGCATTCCACGAGCGGCAGGTATTATGGGCAAAGCTGCTTGGACGACAAGGGAGTTCGCATGGGGATGACGTGGGACGAGGTTGCTAAGAAGGCGAAGGACATCAAGGTCTTCGGGTTTGACCTCGATGGGACGTTTTTGAGGGAAGACAAGAGCGTTTCGCCGCGCACGCGGGCTTGCGTTGAGGCCATGCTCGAGAAGGGCATCCAGCCTGTGCCTACCACGGGGCGTACCTGGCAGTTCTTGCCTGAAGGCGAGCTTGGCATGGGTGGGTTTAACTACCTTGTCGCCGCCTGCGGTGGCGTAGTGAGGGACCTCAACACCGGCGAGTTCATCTCGCGGCGCACGCTTGAGCCGGCGCAGGCCGCCGCGCTCATCCGCGCCCTGCAGAAGCCGGGTGTGGCCGTCTACGTCTGCCTGGACGACGAGGCCGGCACGCGCATGGGAACCTCGGCAAGCGCCGAGGAGTTCGCCCGCGTGGCCGCCGCCACGCCGCAGCGCAACGGCTTTGACGGCGTCGACGTTCCCGACAAGGTCGAGGAGCTCGGCATCAACGTCGTAAAGGTCGGCATCCACTACCTCGAGCCGTGGGCCAGGGAAGACTTCCTCTCCCTGCCCGAATGTGCAGGCCTCACCGTGAACCCGAGCTGGACGAACAACCTCGAGTGGAACGCCGGCGGCGTGAGCAAGACCGGTGGCCTCAAGATGGTGGCCGAACGCCTGGGCCTTGGGCTCGAGAACGTCTGCTCCATCGGCGACTCGGGCAACGACGTCGACATGCTCACCTCTTGCGGCCTCGGCATCTGCATGGGCAACGGCTTTCCCGAGGCCCGCGAAGCAGCCGACGCCACCCTTACGCTCACCAACGAGCAAGACGGCCTGGCCGATTTCGTCGAGCGCTTCTTGCTCAACTAGCAAGCCTTGCGGCTCAGCCCCCGACGCACGTCCGCCCAAGTGTTCGCGCAACAGAATCCGGCCTGGTAACCACACGCGCGGCAGGGGCCAGCTCGGCAACCGCACCGCCATGGTGCACCGTGCGCGCCAGCGTGCCCGTGTGGCAAAGCTCGGCCCGGTAAACACGCTCGCAGCATAGGTCAACTCGGCAACCGCGTTCGCACGTCAAAGTTCGGATTGTCCGTCGCGCCGCTACGGCGCGCCCGCGTTCCATTCACGCGTGCGACTCCGCACTCTGAAGCCCGGCCGTCTCGCAGCCTCGGTACGCAAAAGCCGCTCGAGCTGCTACACTTACTCGCGCCAGCGTATTGCTGGGGTATCGTCCAGTGGTTAGGACCCGGGATTTTGATTCCCGTTACCTAGGTTCGAATCCTAGTACCCCAGCCATGCGCTGGTTTTTTGTGTCTCAAGGCAAATCCGATCTGCGAGCGCGAGCCTCCGATCCGGCCTTTGCCGGCCCAACTTTTCGTTCGCAATCCCATTTCGAAGCAAATCCGGGTCGAATCGGCCTTAATCCACGACCCCGCCGCCTTCTCGCCCGTCCCTAAATACAACTCGTTCAACTTATGGGGCGCAAATCGGGACCAC
>CAVHWW010000016.1:0-11518 GCA_963639715.1 Acutalibacteraceae bacterium | reverse complement strand
CCGGTCATCAGCAAGCTTGCCGAGAAGGGCAACCGCAAGGCCATTCATTTCCCGCGCGCGATGATGCACAGCGGCGACTACAGCTTCAGCCTGAGCGGCCTCAAGACGAGCGTTATCACCTACATCAACAACGAGAACCGCGCCGGCAGGCCCATCAACCTGCCCGACCTTGCGGCGAGCTTCCAGGCTGCCGTGGTTGACGTGCAGGTTGCCAAAGCGGCTACGGCCGTGGAGCAGACCGGCGTCACCGACGTCTGCATCGGCGGAGGCGTCTCGGCCAACCCGGCTCTGCGCGAGGCATATAAGCGCAGGTTCGGGCGCATGGGTGTGCGTGTGACGGTGCCGCCGCTCGCAGCCTGCGGCGACAATGCGGCCATGATTGGCATCCCGGCGTTGCGCAGCTACCTCGCGGGCAACTTCGCACCGCTTACGCTCGACGCCGACCCGAACGCACCTCTCGGCACCTGGTCTTCCACCGATGCACCCGTGGCTCCCACCTGGGAGCGCTAGGAGAGCAAGGCCGGCTCGCGCGGCGCGGGACCAGGGCTCTTGTCGGGCCTCCTCGATGGTCATGGCCAATCGCGCCGCGGCGGTTTCCCGGCCGGCGGCCAAGCTCGGCCACGCCCGGCGTCGCTTTCGGGCCGCTTAATGCTCTTTTCAGTTAAAAGCCCGTTTCCCTCTTGGAATGCGCCGTCACTACGCACGCTACCCGGCGTATCGTTGCGACCGTGCGCGTAACTTTCTCGCATTAGGTTGCAAGGGGGAAGGGAATGGGTCTCTTCCGGTTGCGTGGCACGAAAGGGGAATTGACCAAAAACTGGAAGGACGCGTTATGACCAACCTCTCTCGCCGCAGCTTTCTGAAGCTCACCGGCCTCTCGATGTTCACCGTTGCCGGCTCCACGTTCCTGGCTGGCTGTGGACCTGCCGCCGAAGGCTCCAGCACCGCTGCCACCACGACCGCTACCACCGCTGCTTCTGGCACGCTGGGCGACGGCAAGACCCTGCGCATCGGCATGGAGGCGGCCTACGCGCCCTACAACTGGCAGGTTGAGTCTGAGTCCGACACCACCATTCCCATCGAGAACGTCTCTGGCGCCTACGCCGACGGCTATGACGTCCAGATCGCCAAGAAGATCGCCGAGGAGCTCGGCATGGAGCCCGTCGCTGTGAAGATGGAGTTCGGCGCCCTCGTTGACTCGCTGGTCAACGGCCAGATCGACATCATCTGCGCTGGCATGTCCGTGACCGAGGAGCGCGCCCAGTCCGTCGACTTCACCGACTCCTACATCGACGACGAGGTCGTCATGGTCGTGAAGAAGGACTCCAAGTACGCCGGCGCCACCAAGCTCTCCGACTTCGACGGCGCCACCGTCCTCGGCCAGAAGGACACCTTCTACGACGACCTCATCGACGAGATCCCCAACGTCAACCACCTCACCCCGGTGGCCACGGTCCCGCTGGTCGTCGACGGCATCGAGAACGGCACCTGCGACGCCATCACCTTCTCGTCCATGTCGCTGCCCAACCTCCTCGAGAACTACCCCGACCTGGTGAAGGTCGAGCTGGCCGACGGCGAGGGTTTCTCCGATCCGGGCAACCCCGACAACGCCGCCATCGCCAAGGGCAATGACGAGATGGTCGACAAGCTCAACGAGATCATCGCTGGCATCTCCGAGCAGGACCGCCTCTCCATCTGGCAGGACTGCATGGACCGTCAGCCGGCCTAAGCCGTTGCCGTAGCGCCACAGATATTCGTGTGATTGGGGCAGGGAGCATTCCCTGCCCCTTGGCGATTAGAAGAAGGACCCCGTATGAAATCAAAGCTCGAGAGCCTCGCGGCGTTTGTGGTCGAGGACCATCGCTACGTGCTGCTCGGCACGTCGGTGATTGCGTTTTTGGGCATGCTGCTCTCCAGCTCGCCACGCCCGGCGATGAGCTTCCTTGCCCATGCCTTCACGGTTGAGCTTGTCATGTACTACGTGTGCGTGGCATGGCTCGTGCTTTCTGCCGTGGCCCTGGTGTTCAAACTCACCCACTGGAAGACCTATGCGCAGATGGCTCCCTTCACCAAGCCCGCGGCGGCCCGCTGTCTGCGTCGCGGGAGCTACGGGGTGTGGCTCGTTGCCGTGGTGCTCTTCGTAGATCGCATCGTCATGGGCTTTGCCTCGGCATGGGCCACCGCCGCCGCGGCCTCCTCGATGCCCGATGACATGCTTACCCAGGTGCTCTACATGTTCCAGCAGGGCAAGCAGACCTACCTTACCGGTGCAATTACCACTATCGAGCTGGCGGTCTTCGGCACGCTCATCGCCTTCTTCCTTGCGCTTTTGCTTGCTGCGGTTCGCATCCTCGAGATTGACCGCTCCGACAACGACTTCGTGCGCTTCCTCAAGAAGGTGGGCGTGGGCTTTGCCAAGGTCTACTCCACCGTGGTGCGCGGCACGCCGATGCTCGTCCAGGGCGTCATCATCTACTACCTGGGCTTTGCGGTCGTGAGCAGCACGGGCATGTCCATCACCGAGGTGAACGGCATCTGGACGCGCTTCATCGCGGGCCTCGTGGTCGTTTCGCTCAACTCCACCGCCTACATGATGGAGGTGCTGCGCGGCGGTATCGAGTCGGTGGATAAGGGCCAGATGGAGGCCGCCCGTTCGCTTGGCCTTTCGCAGTGGCAGGCGATGCTCAAGGTCGTGTTCCCGCAGGGCATCAAGTACGCCATCCCCGGCCTTTCCAACGAGCTCGTCATCAACATCAAGGACAGCTCGGTGCTTTCGGTCATCGGCGTGTTCGACCTGGCCTTCGCCGCCTCCACCGTGGCCGGCATCTACTACAAGCAACTCAACGCCTACCTGGTCATCGCCGTGTTCTACCTCATCATGACGGCGCTTGCGTCGTGGCTGCTCGGCAAGCTCGCCGGCCTGCTCGACGTGCAGACCCGCCCGGTGGGCAGCACGTCTGACGCCGGCAACGCGATGAAGAAGTCGGAGGCATAGGCATGGCTATCGAGAACAACAATGCCGTCGAGAACGCTGCGGTTGCTGCTGCCGAGGCTGTGCCCGCGGCCGCTTCGGGCGAGGCCATTATCCGCGTCGAGGGCCTGCGCAAGGCCTTCGGTGACCATGTGGTGCTGAAGGACGTCGACCTCGAGGTTCTTCCCGGCCAGGTGGTGACCATCATCGGCGCCTCTGGCTCGGGCAAGTCAACCATGCTGCGCTGCCTCAACCTGCTCGAGACGCCCGACGCGGGCCACGTGTGGTTCCACGGCAAGGACCTTGCGGCCGACCATGTCGACGTGAATAAGCTGCGCGAGAAGATCGGCATGGTCTTCCAGGGCTTTAACCTCTTCAACAACATGAACGTGCTCGACAACTGCACGCTCGCTCCCGTGACCCTCAAGAAGATGAGCAAGGCCGAGGCCGAGAAGGTCGCCCTGGGTCACCTCGAGGCTGTGGGCCTGGCCGACTTTGCGCGTGCCGACGTAAGGCTGCTTTCCGGTGGCCAGAAGCAGCGCGTCGCCATCGCGCGCGCCCTGTGCATGAAGCCTGACCTCATGCTCTTTGACGAGCCGACCTCCGCGCTTGACCCCGAGATTTCCGGCGAGGTCCTTAACGTCATGCGCGACCTTGCGGCCGGCGGCATGACGATGGTCGTGGTCACCCACGAGATGGAGTTCGCCCGCAACGTCTCTGACGAGGTTGTCTTTATGGACAAGGGCGTCATTGCCGAGAAGGGCTCTCCCGAGAAGCTCTTCACCAACCCCGAGCTGCCCCGTACCCGCGAGTTCCTCTCGCGCTACCTGGACTAGCTGGGCGCGCCCTCGTCGCTTGCGTGGCGGGCGGAGAAGCCCTGCGAGCGGGTTGGCGTGGCGGTGCTGGCGGGGGAGCCGGCGGCGCTGGCGTGGAAGGCTGGCAGCGCTGCTCTTCTGCCTGCCGCGCCGCGGCCTAACCCCTCTGAGCGTCGGGCCAACAATCCCTTATCGCTAGAATGGAGCGAGCGATGCGTACGGCGTCGCTCGCTCCACCTATGAGGAGGCATCATGCGCGACGGTTTTATCCAGGTAGCGGCCCTTACCCCGGCGGTTCGCGTAGCGGACGTGGACTATAACGTCATGGCTTGCGTGCAGGCCGTGCGCGAGGCGTGCCCGCGTGTGGGCGAGCCGGGCGGCGGCGCCCAGGTTGCCGTGCTGCCCGAGCTGGCCATCACGGCCTATACCTGCGAAGACCTCTTCTGGCAAGATGCCCTGCTCAATGCCGCCGAGGAGGGCTTGGCCCAATTTGCGGCCGCCACGGCCGACGTGGACGCGCTTGTGCTTGTGGGCGTGCCGGTGCGCGTGGCCGCCAAGCTCTACAACTGCGCCGCCGTTCTGTCTCGGGGCGAGCTGCTTGGCCTCGTTCCCAAGCTCAACATCCCTACCTACGGCGAGTTTTACGAAGGCAGGCGCTTTAGCGCTGGCCCCACCGACGTCACGCTTGTCTCGTTCGCGGGTCAGGACGAGGTGCCCTTCGGCGCCGGCCAGCTCTTTGAGTGCGAGAGCATGCCGGGCCTGGTTGTCTCGGCCGAGATTTGCGAGGACCTTTGGGTGCCCAACCCGCCGAGCACGCAGGCGGCCCTCGCCGGCGCCACACTTGTCTGCAACCTCTCGGCTTCCAACGAGCTCGTGGGCAAGGCCGACTACCGCTCGGGTCTCGTGAGCTCCACGAGCGCGCGCCTTGTTTGCGCCTATGCCTACGCGAGCGCCGGCTGGGGCGAGTCTACGCAGGACGTGGTCTACGGCGGTCACTGCCTGGTGGCCGAGAACGGCCGTATGCTTGCCCAGACCAAGCCGCTCGATGACGAGGGCCTGGTGCTTGCGGGTGACACGCCGGCGCACTCCGGTGCCGTTGCCGTGGTTGACCTCGGGCTTATTGCCGCAGACCGTCGTCGCATGTCAACCTACCAAACCGATGCGGCCGCATCTGGCTATGTGGTTTCGCTCTTTACGCTGGACGAGCGCGAGACGCCGCTCGTGGACCGCTTTGTGGACCCGCACCCCTTCGTGCCGGCCGACCCTGCCCGCCGATCCGAGCGATGCGAGTCCATCTTTGCCATCCAGGCGCATGGCCTGGCCAAGCGCCTCTCCCACACGCGCTCCAAGTGCGCGGTGGTGGGTGTCTCCGGCGGCCTTGACTCCACGTTGGCGCTGCTCGTTTGCGCCCGTGCCTTTGACCTGCTTGGCCTTGAGCGCGCAGGCATCATCGCCATCACCATGCCTGGCTTTGGAACCACCGAGCGCACCCACGGCAACGCCACGGCTATGGCCCAGGCTCTGGGCTGCGAGCTTCGCGAGGTGAGCATCGCTGCGGCCGTACGCCAGCACTTCGCAGACATCGGCCATGACGAGGCGGACCACTCGGTCACCTATGAGAATGCGCAGGCTCGCGAGCGCACCCAGATTCTCATGGACGTGGCTAACCGCGAGGGCGGCCTGGTGGTTGGCACGGGCGACTTGTCCGAGCTTGCGCTTGGTTGGGCCACCTACAATGCTGACCACATGAGCATGTACGGCGTGAACGCCGGCGTGCCCAAGACGCTCGTGCGCCACCTCGTGCGCTACGTGGCAGACGAGGCCCGTGCGGGCGAGGATGACGCCCTGGCCGATGTCCTCATGGACGTGCTCGACACGCCTGTCTCGCCCGAGTTGCTCCCAGCCACGGGCGACGGCAAGATCAGCCAGAAGACCGAGGACCTCGTTGGCCCCTACGAGCTGCACGATTTCTTCCTCTACAACGTCTTGCGCTGCGGCTTTGAGCCGGCCAAGGTCTACCGCTTGGCGCTCGAGGCCTTTGGCGGCAACTACGCCACCGGAGCCGATGCCGATGATGCGGCGGTTGGCACCTACGATGCGGCCACGATTCTCAAGTGGCTGCGCAAGTTCTACTGGCGCTTCTTCTCGCAGCAGTTCAAGCGCAGCTGCCTGCCCGACGGCCCCAAGGTGGGCAGCGTGGCCGTGAGTCCGCGCGGCGACCTCCGCATGCCCAGTGACGCCGTCTGCACCCTCTGGCAAAAGCAGCTCGACGAGCTAGACGTCCTGGGGTAACCATGGCGTCGCGCGAGACACATGCCACGCCGTCCGGTCCTGGCCCGGGCGTTGCGGGGCGTCTCGTGCCTGCTGCTTGTCTTGCGCTGCTTATGGGCTTGCCACCCGTGCTTTCGCTGCCGGGTCTGTTGGAGATTGAGGACGAGGCTCTCGCCTTTTCTGGGGCGAGAGCCCTTGCGGCCTTCGGCCTCTTGGTTGGCGCGGCAAGCGCTGGCCTGACGCGTGGCCGGCGCATGGCGCGCTTGCTGGGCGTCTTCTGCTCCGTTGCCTACGCAGCGCTTGTTGCGGCCGCCCTGCTTGGGTGGCTTGTACCTGAGGCGAAACTCTCCCTACTCCTCGGGAGTGCTTCGAATTATCTCGTTTTTCTCGGCGCGTGTTCCTGCTCGTGGATGTTGCAGGATGCATCTGACCGAGGGGCGGGGTCGCTCCAGGCTTATGGCATGTGCCTCTTTATTGGCACCGCCCTTTTGGCTGCGGGGACCATTGTCCTGTCCATCGGGGCGGAGCCTTGTTGGTCGCTGTCGCGCCTGGGCTATGACCCCTCGATTCTTAGCGATGCTTCCACGTGGTGGATTATCTTGCCTTATGACCTGGCAGGAATCATGGGGCCAGGGCCGCACACCCTGTCCATGGGGACGGCTGGTGTTGCCTGGTCGCAGCTTGGAGTTCTCGTAGCCTGGTTTCTTTTGGGTCTTGCGGCGATTGGATGCGAGCGGACGGCCGCTTTGGGCCTGCCGCTTGGGGTTCTTGGCGCTCGTATGCTTGCTGCGACGGGGGCGGACGTCTTCACCTCTCGCGGTTGGGGTCTGTTGCTGGTTTCTGCGGGAGTTGTGGCTCTCGTCTTTGGTGCGGCTTTGTCTCGTTGGAGTGGCAGACTCGGAGAGACTGACGGGGGCGATTCAGTCGCTGCTTTCGCTGCCGACGCCTTCGAGATGGGCCCCTCTGCTGACGACTTCGATGCACTTTCCCCGCGTGAGCGCGAGGCAACCATGGGCCGACTTGCGGGCAAAACCTCGTCCGAGCTTGCGGGCGAGATGGGAGTCAAGCCGTCGACGGTGAGGAACCTGCAGGCACGGGCTGCGTCCAAGCTTGGTGTTTCCTCGCTTGATGAGCTTGCAAACCAAGGTGAGCGGAAGGCGGCGGACCCAGGCGTTCCTGTCTCGGCCCAAGGTGTGGCCCATGGCATTCTGGAGTCGGTGACCGCGCTGCTTGTCTGCGCCTTGTCTTTAATCGCCTTGCGAGCGGGCGGCTGGTCATTTGGGTTGCTTGCTGGCGAGCTTATCGTTGCAATTTCCCTTGCCCGCGTGGCCCTTGCGGAGAATTGCCGTTTGGGGAGAACGGGCCATCTCGTTGTTGCGGGCCAGATTGGCCTTCTGCTGGCACTTCTGGAGCCGGACGCGTGGCTAGATCAGATTGCGCCCGAGCGAGCGATGCTGCTTTTGCTCCTCTTGTTTGAGGCTTCTGCCCTTGTGTGGGCACTTCTCCGGACGACGGGGCGGAAGTTGATTCTGAGAGATTTGGCGCTCTCCTTTTTCCTGATGCTGCCCTTTGGGCTTGCGGCTGCCGTGGCCTCTCTGCTCGTCTTCGTCTTGCTTAGGCTGACGTCTCGTAGTGGAGTCGCAAGCCCCGGAGTGCCGTTTGCGTTTGGCTGCGGCGTGGTGGCGGGTTCGCTCGCCTCCTGGCCACTCGAAACAACAAAGGGTCTGCTTGTCATAAAAGACGAGGTATCGGGCCTGGTTTCGCTCTCGTCGCTCTCTGGCTTTGTCCTGGGCATTCTCTTGCTTGCGGGCGCCGTGTCGGCGTTTCTGGTTGCAAGGGACGTCATGGTGGAAAGTCATGCTCAAAGAGCCAGGGGAGTGCTCCCGGACTTCGAGAGAAGGCTACTTGCGCTGTGCGAGAGCCGAGGCCTCAACGAGACGCAATCAAAGGTCGTCGCCTGCGCTATCTCGGGCATGACGCGCGGCGAGATTTGCTCCGAGCTCTGCGTATCCGCCGGGGCGGTCAATCGTGCGCGCGCGGAAGCCCACCAGGCCTTCGGCGTCCACACGTCAGCAGCGCTTACTGAGAAGGTTCTGGCGCTTCTTGGCTGTGGCGCAGAATAAGGGCGGTCCTTACGAACCGCCCCAAGATGAGAGCTACCAGGTCTTGTAATTGCACTGCATGCGGCTGATATACCCCGGATACCCATTTGGTCCTACTCCGACGGAAGTCCAAAGACAGCTTGTGCTTTTGAGCGAGTAGCCTTTTCTATACGTCAGGTTCTTGTAGGTCTTGTTGTATCGGGCTACGTTGTGCTGAGGATAGTTTGCGGTTGAGAAACTGCTATAGCAGTCGAGAACCGTGTCTATGAGTGAGCATGGTGCGATTTCCTGTGCCTTCGATAGCGTGGGGAACGAAGTGAGAGCGGCCAGAGAAAAGATAAGGGCGAAAAAGAGGGTGACAATCCGAGAACGCCTTGCTGTTGCTTCCATGAGCGGGCTCCTTTCTGATTTACAGGCGGTCTAGCCAAGTCCTCCTTTCTCGAAGATGTCCTGGTATTCCTTGAGACAAGAGCTGGGGGTGCCCTTGTTCTTACTGCTTGGGATGAGGGCGCCGGAGTGGAGGTAGTAGACCCTCTCGCATGACGTGTCGACATTGGCGAGATTGTGCGTCGACATGAGGACGGTTCGTCCGCGCATGGTGTATCTCTTCAGGGCGGTGGCCACCTGGTTCGTATTTGTGGGGTCAAGTGCGCTGAGGGGTTCGTCGAGTAGTAGAAGCCTTGCGCCTGTGCACATTGCCACGGTGATCGCTACGAGCTGCTTCATGCCTTGGGAGCATTTGTGGGCGGGGATGTCGAGAATGTCCGACGAGCCGCATGAAGCCGCAATCTCTTCGACCTTCGCATTCGAGTTCCAGAGCTCCTTTGCGAGCTCGGTATGCTGCCGTCCTGTCAGCGAAGGCTCGAGAACCTCATTTGCAGAAGGCAGGTAATAAACGCTCTGTTTCCACGTCTTTGGTGCGGGCCGGGTACCGTCTAGCAGAACCTCTCCGGAAGCCCTTTTGTCCCAAGGCTTGGTCAGGCTTTCCAGCAGCGTTGTCTTGCCGCTGCCGTTTGGGGCCACTAGACCAATCACACCGCCGTTGAACTCGAGCGATATGTTCTGAATCACGATTTTGCGACCGCGTTTGGCGCTCAGATTACGCACGCTAATCATGACGGCCTCCTCCTCTTGCATGGCTTGATGGGGTGCGGGTGTCAAGGGAAGCTGTCGCTATGGTGGCGATGGCAAGCAGAGCTGCCGTTATCACAAGAACCGCGACGCCCCGGCCAAACGTTGCCCCCGTGAAGACGGTGATATCAAGGCCGTTTGCATAGGTTGGATAGCCGACAACCTGGTCGAGTCTCAGGTACGTCATTGGCAGCAGGTGGCCAAACTCGTGCCAAGGCGCCGTCTCGGAAACGTAAAAGGGCATCAGCGGCAGAATCGCCGTCAGAAGTCCGAGCCCGAGCGCTAGCTTGCAATCCGCATGGCTGACGAGCGCCATGAAGAAGGCGAGCGTTGTCTCAAAGAGCGCAAGAAGCAGAAGGTCGTTGATCAAGCTTGCCAGAACCGTGCTTGTGGTTATTGAGCTGCCCATGATTAGGACGATGGGGAAGGACGGATCGCCCAATCCGTTCCTTACAAGCGAGACGGCTGCGGCGGGCAGCGAGACGGCAAGCGGGCTCAATATGGCGAATGGCGCCGTTGCGAGCATGGCTGCCGTGCTTCTTTTTGCGGGCCCAAGGGGTGCGACGGAAAACAGGCCATAGCCGTGCAGGCGCTTGAGAGCTTCGTAGGCCGCAAGGATACCCGGCAGTGTCAGAGTGACGCCTGGCATGACACCTGCTGCGAGAGAAAGGTAATTGAGCGTGGGCAGCTCTTGGGCAGAGGTATAGATTTGTGGGTCTTCCAGTTCGGAGAGCTGCCTGAGCAGCGTAGCGCTGGCTTGCGTTTCGAGGCCACCGGTGAGATATCCCGCTTCCTGCTCAGCCGCCTCAGCCTCTCGCGCCTTGCCGAATGCGGCGAAGTACTCCTTGCTCGGATAGGGGGCATCAAGGGCGTCTTGGTAACACTGGTAGATCTGCTTTTCGAGTGCGAGAAGGTCGTCTGGGAATTCGCTTCCGTTGCTCAGCAGGCCATCTTTGACGAGGTATGCGTTCGTTCGGCACATCTCGCGGTCAATCGCGACGCTGCCGGTGGGGTAACTAGCAAGCATCGGGAGCAGGAATAGCAGCTGGCAAACAACCAGCGAGGCGATAACGGCTTTGCTGCGGATCGCGATGCTGGCTAGCGCCTTTGCGTATGAGATGGCGCGCGATGGTGTCCGACGGCTCGTCTCCATGGCCCCTTCTTTCTTTCGGATGCTGGGGACACCTTCGGCCAAAGTCCGGTTGGTGTCTGTAGACAGGTGATATGAAATTGGGGACCATGGGCGTCTACAGAGTGTTTAGCTGCGGTTATGTTGCATGCGAAAAACTCTCTTTGCGATGCCCTTCTCCAATTGCGGTGTCGGGTGGCATGCGGATGCCGGGGGGGATATTCGCGACGGCCTAGTTCACTGTGATGCCTCTTTCCCGACCGCAGATTCCTTGCTCACCGGCGCTTATATCCCATCGTTTTTGAGCGCTCATAAAATCTAAGCGTGGAGACAGAAGATTTTTTCAATCCCGTTGGTATAAGTCCGAGACTCTGGGTATCATTCTCAACGTTGGACAGAGTGACTCGGCGTTTATGCCGCAAGTCGCACGTGTGAACGCCCGCGTGGGCGTCCCAGAAGGAGGTTCTTGCAATATGACGACTCTGAAGCCGCTTGGTGACCGCGTCCTCGTCAAGCCCGCTCCCAAGGAGGAGAAGACCGCCACTGGTCTGTACATCTCCAGCGGTGCCCAGGAGAAGCCGCAGAAGGGCGAGGTTGTCGCCGTCGGCGCTGGCAAGCTTAACGACAAGGGCGAGCGTATCGTCCCTGACGTCAAGGTTGGTGACGAGGTCTACTACGGCAAGTTCGGTGGCAACGAGGTCAAGGTTGACGGCGAGGACTTCCTGCTCCTCCGTGCCGATGACATCTACGCCATCATCGAGGCCTAAGTTCGCGTTCAGGCTTTTTCTTTTTGACACTTTCCGCTGCGTAGGACCTGACTCGCCCTGCGCGGCTTAACCGAGAGGATTCCACTATGGCTAAGAACATTACGTTCGGCACCGATGCCCGTGCCAAGCTTGCCAAGGGCGTCAACACCCTGGCTGACGCCGTCACCGCCACCATGGGCCCCAAGGGCCGCTACGTCGCCCTCGAGCGCTCCTACGGTGCCCCCACCATCACCAACGATGGCGTCTCCGTCGCCAAGGAGATTGAGCTGAAGGACCACGTGGAGAACATGGGCGCCCAGCTCGTCAAGGAGGTCGCCACCAAGACCAACGAC
>CAVHWW010000015.1:0-6686 GCA_963639715.1 Acutalibacteraceae bacterium | reverse complement strand
CTCCACGGTGCAGAGCTACCACTCCGCGCAGATCTTCGAGGCCGTGGGCTTTACCGAGGAGTTCACCGACAAGTACTTTGCCGGAACCGTGAGCCGCATCGGCGGCATGGGCGTGGCCGAGGTCCAGCGCGAGCAGTCCGAGCGCTACGATTCCGCGCTCGCCATCCTCAAGAGCCCGGCCCCGACCGAGCTTCCCACGCTCGGCCTCACCAAGTGGCGCCCGCTCGGCGGCGAGGAGCACCTCATCGACCCGCAGACCGTTTACCTGCTGCAGACCGCTTGCCGCGAGGACAGCTACGACACCTTTAAGGAGTACAGCGCGCGCCTGCACCGCGAGGACCGAGCCATTCGTCTGCGCGACCTCATCGACTTTAACGCCAGCGGCCGCACCCCCGTGCCGCTCGACGAGGTCGAGTCGGCCGCGAGCATCGCCACGCGCTTTAACACCGGCGCCATGAGCTACGGCTCCATCTCGGAAGAGGCCCACAAGTGCATGGCCATCGCCATGAACCGCCTGCACGGCCGCTCCAACTCCGGTGAGGGCGGCGAGGACCCGCGCCGCGAAACCCCGCTCGCAAACGGCGACTCCATGAACTCCGCCATCAAGCAGATCGCGTCGGGCCGCTTTGGCGTGACGAGCCGCTACCTCAGCTCCGCCATCGAGATCCAGATCAAGATGGCCCAGGGCGCCAAGCCCGGCGAGGGCGGCCACCTGCCCGGCAAGAAGGTCTACCCCTGGATCGCCGAGGTGCGCCAGTCCACGCCCGGCGTGGGCCTTATCTCGCCGCCGCCGCACCACGACATCTACTCCATCGAGGACCTCGCCGAGCTCATCTTCGACCTCAAGAACGCCAACCCCGAGGCTCGTATCTCGGTGAAGCTCTGCGCCCTGGCGGGCGTGGGCACCATCGCCACCGGCGTTGCCAAGGGCGGTGCCGACAAGATCACCATCGCCGGCCACAACGGCGGCACGGGCGCCGCTCCGCGTGACTCCATCTGGCACGCCGGCATCCCGTTCGAGATCGGCCTGGCCGAGACCCAGCAGACGCTGCTGCTCAACGGCCTGCGCAGCCGCGTGGTCGTAGAGACCGACGGCAAGCTCATGGACGGCCGCGACGTCGCCATCGCCGCCCTGCTCGGCGCCGAGGAGTTCGGCTTTGCCACCATGCCGCTCGTGGCTATGGGTTGCCTCATGCAGCGCGACTGCCAGCAGGACACCTGCCCGGCCGGCATCGCCACCCAGAACTGCAAGCTGCGCGGCCGCTTCACCGGCACGCCCGAGCAGGTCGTGAACTTCATGGAGTTCACCGCTGCCGAGCTGCGCGAGATCATGGCCGAGCTGGGCTTCCGCACCGTCGACGAGATGGTGGGCCACCCCGAGTGCCTGCGTCAGGTCAAGGTCGAGGGCAACTGGAAGGCCAACGAGGTCGACCTGTCCCGCGTGCTGACCAACGGCACCAACGAGTACGGCAAGAACATCCCGGGTGCCGAGGGCAAGCACTTCCTGCCCTCCATGGCCCCCGACCTCGAGCTCGAGAAGACCCTCGACGCCACGCTGCTCGTGCCCTATACGGCCAGCGCCCGCGAGCACCTCGAGCCCATCCGCTTCCACGCCGACATCGACAACGTCAACCGCTGCGTGGGCACCATGCTCGGCCACGAGGTCACCGCGGCCCACCCCGAGGGCCTGCCCGAGGGTTCGGTCACGGTTGACTGCACGGGTTCGGGCGGCCAGAGCTTCGGCGCCTTCCTGCCCAAGGGCGTGACCCTGAACATCGAGGGCGACGCCAACGACTACTTCGGCAAGGGCCTTTCCGGCGGCGTGCTTTCCGTGCGCCCGCCCGAGCGCTCCAACTACAAGTTCGACGAGAACATCATCGTCGGCAACGTCGCCTTCTACGGCGCCACGAGCGGCAGGGGCTTCGTGAACGGCCTGGCTGGCCAGCGTTTCTGCGTGCGTAACTCCGGCGCCACCGTCGTGGTCGAGGGCGTGGGCAACCACGGCTGCGAGTACATGACCGGCGGCGTGGCCCTGGTGCTGGGCGAGGTCGGCCTCAACTTCGCGGCCGGCATGAGCGGTGGCGTGGCCTACGTGTTCGACGAGTTCGGCACGCTGGCGAGCCGCTGCAACACCGAGCTTGTCTCGCTCAAGGCCCCCGAGGCCGCCGAGCTCGATTTCATCTACAGCCTCATCGAGGAGCACGTGGCGCGCACCTCCAGCCCGCGCGGCATCAAGATGCTCTACCGCTTCGAGGCCTACAAGAAGAAGTTCGTGAAGGTCGTTCCGCGCGACTACGAGCGTGTCCTGGCTGCGGTCGCCGCCGCCGAGGACGAGGGCAAGTCGCACGAGGAGGCCCTGCAGGTGGCCTTCGACCAGATCACGGGGAGGAACTAGCATGGGCAAGCCAGGAGCATTTCTCGAGCACGGCAGGCAGGCCCATGGGCTTCGCAGCGTGGACGAGCGCACGAAGGACTTCAACGAGCTCTACGAGATTCTTACGCCCGAGCTCCAGCAGGTGCAGGCGAGCCGCTGCATGATGTGCGGCGTGGCCTTCTGCCAGACCGGCATGGGCTTTGGCAAGGCACGTCCGAGCGGCTGCCCGCTGCACAACCTCATTCCCGAGTGGAACGACCTGGTCTACCGCGGCCAGTGGGTCCAGGCCGCCGAGCGCCTTTCGCTCACGAGCCCGATGCCCGAGTTCACGAGCCGTGTGTGCCCGGCCCTGTGCGAGGCGGCCTGCAACCTGGGCCGCGCCGATGAGCCGGAGACCATCCACGACAACGAGCGTGCCATCTCTGACTGGCAGTGGGCAAACGGCGGCCCCGCTCGCTTTGAGCCTGCGGCTGCCGACGCCCCGAGCGTGGCCGTCGTGGGCTCTGGCCCGGCTGGCCTCGTGGCTGCCTGGGAGCTTGCTCGCCGCGGCGCCCGCGTGTGCGTGGTGGAGCGTTCCGACCGCGCTGGCGGTCTGCTGATGTATGGCATTCCCAACATGAAGCTCGAGAAGAGCGTGGTGGAGCGCCGCGTGGCCCTCATGGAGGAGCTGGGCATCGAGTTCCGTCTCTCCACCGACGCGGCTGATCCGAAGGTGGCAGCCGCCTTGGCCGAGGAGTTTGACGCCGTGGTCATCGCCGCCGGCGCCTGCGCTCCGCGTGGCCTTGGTGCTGCCGGCTATGCCGAGGGCCTTGAGGCCGGTGGTGTGGTCTACGCCGTCGACTACCTCACGAGCGCCACGAAGGGCGTGCTCGACGGCGGCGCGCCTGCCATCGATGCGGCCGGCAAGGACGTCGTGGTTATCGGCGGAGGCGACACGGGCAACGACTGCCTGGGCACCGCCGTGCGCCAGGGTGCCAAGAGCGTGCGCCAGTTCGAGTTCCTCTCCTGCCCGCCGGAAGAGGCTCTGCCTACCAACCAGTGGCCGGAGTGGCCCAACGTCAAGAAGACCGACTACGGCCAGGCCGAGGCCATCGACCTCATGGGCGGTGAGATGCGTGAGTGGGGCATCGACACCATCGAGGTACTGTTTGACGCCGAGGGTGCCGTTCGCGGCCTGAAGGTCGTTGACCTCGACTGGAGCCACGGCAAGCCCGAGCGCATCGAGAGCTCCGAGCGCGAGGTTCCCGCGCAGCTTGTGCTTATCGCCTGCGGCTTCACTGGTCCCGAGCACAGCGTCTTCACGGCCTTTGGCGCCGAGATTGCCTCCCAGGGCCGTCCGCTGCCCGTGATGGAGAGCGCGAGCTCCCACAAGGCCAAGACGGCGGGCGCCACGCCGGTATATGCCGCTGGTGACGCCCGCAACGGCTCCACCCTCGTGGTCACCTCCATGGCCGACAGCCTTGCCTGCGTGGCCGAGGTTGCCGAGGAGCTTGGGCTGTAGCTGCGGATCGGCTGAAACGCTTTGACCTATAGCGCGACTGTCTGCCCCGTCGGGATTTCCCGGCGGGGCTTTTGTGCGCGGGTGGGGCATAGATCTGCGCCACGGATATTATTTGCCTGCGCCCTGGGACACCTCTCAGGAGTGATGAGGGAACAGCCGGCGTGCCACTCGTGCGGCGGCCAGGGGCGCCATGTTCTGACTTCCCCGTGGAGCGAAGGACGCTTGCTTGCGGGCCCATCGCCTTATGCTAGTATCGCGGTAGCAATTAAGACTAGCCTCGAAAAGGAGACTCGCATGGCTCAGAAGGTGCAGCACGGAGACGTTGAAGGCCTCGTTGAGGTTGATGACGTGAAGAAGGTTATGGCCCTGCGCGGCCAGCTTGCGGCCGAGCTCGTGGGCCTGGGCTCCACCATGTGCGCCGCTATGGATGCCATGCCGGGCTTTGTTCCTTGTGGCCATGCCTTTGGCGTGGTGCTCGAGGGCTTGGCTGCCGGGGCCGCTTCGGTGAGCGCCGAGGAGCTTGCTGGCGTAACCGCCGATGTGAAGGCCCGCAGCGAGCACGTGAGCGACCACCGCGGTGTCGCCCAGGGCGAGGTCGTTGACATCCTTGCTGGTGCCGGCGCCGAGGCCCGCGTGACCTTTGCCATCATCCAGGTCGCGGCCCTGCAGGCCCTGCCTGCCATGGAGGCCGGCGTTATGAGCGACGAGCTTGACGTTGCCCTTGTCCGTGCGCTTGCCGCCCTGGGCCAGCAGAGCGCCGACGCTCGCGCCTTTGCCAAAGAGGCGCTCCAGCTCTCTGCGGCCTTGCTGGGCTAGGGGAGAGCTCGAGAAAGGCTTTTGCCGTGTGGTGGGCTTGCGGCGCGGTACAAGGCCCCTTCAGCTTCCCGGCACTCTGCCAGGGCCGCACGTCTCCAAGAATTGGCAGCCAAAAAAACCAGGGCGGCAAGACGTTGGTCCTGCCGCCCCGATGGCGTGCTATGTGGCGGCCTCTTGGCCTACTTGGCGTCGGCCCAGACGCGCTCGGCCACGCGGCGCACGAGCGCCAGCTTGGCCCACTGCTCGTCCTCGGTGAGCTTGTTGCCGCACTCGCAGGAGGCAAAGCCGCACTGCGGGGAGAGGCAGAGGTGGTCGAGCGGCACGTACTTGGAGGCCTCCTTGATGCGCTCCACGAGCAGGTCCTCCTCCTCGAGGCCCGGCTGCTTGGAGGTCACGAGGCCCAGCACCACGTACTTGCCCTCGGCGACGTGCTTGAGCGGCTCGAAGGTGCCGGCGCGCGGCGTGTCGAACTCCAGGTAGAAGGCACGGACGTTCTCGGTGGCGAAGAGGTAGGGCGCGATGGGGTCGTAGCCGCCCTCGAAGGCGTAGGTGGAGTGGTAGTTGCCGCGGCACACGTGCGTGTTGATGACGAGGTCCTCAGGCGCGCCCTCGATGGCGAGGTTGTTCAGGCGTACGCCAAGCTCGGAGACCTTCTGGATGTCGACGGCCTGCATGCCGGTCTTGGCGACGAAGTCGGTGTCGCAGTAGATGCCCCAGGTGCAGTCGTCGAACTGGACGTTGCGGCAGCCGGCGGCGTAGAGGTCGGCGAGCACGGTGCGGTAGGCGGCGGCGATGTCTTGAATCAGGGCCTCGTCGTCCGGATAGACGGCGCGCAGGCTCTCGACCTGGCCGTCACAGCGGTCGAGGATGACCTCGGAGTAGGTCTGGATGGGCGCGGGCATGGTCTGGCGTGCGACCTGGCCGTCCTCCTCGAGGGCCTTCACGAACTTGAAGTGCTCAACGAACGGGTGGTTCTCGCCAGAGATCTTGCCGCGCACGACGGCGGTATCGGCCGTGGTCTCCTCGTCGTGGAACATGTAGCCCTGACGCGCGGTGGCACGCTCGATGCCGTTCAGGCCCCACATAAAGTCGAGGTGCCAGTAGCTGCGGCGGAACTCGCCGTCGGTGATGACGTGCAGGCCCGCGGCCTTCTGCTTGGCGACGAGGTCGCGGATGGCCTCGTCCTCGACGGCCTTGAGCTCGGCGGCGCAGATGACGCCGTCATTGAAGTCGTGGCGGGCCTGGTGCAGGACGTCGGGGCGCAGGAAGCTGCCGACGATGTCATAGCGGAACGGGGAACCCCAGTGGAAGGACATGCTTGCTCCTTTTGCTGCTAGCGGATGTATGAAACCTATCGGTTTGCCGGGGATTAGTATTCCATGGACCGCCGCTATCCGGTACTACCTATGCCGTATGCAATTCCATAGTTTGAAACTATGGGATAGGAGCATTCTTATTCGGTCCCCTTCTGTGCGAGGCCATGGAAGAACTTCCTGCACGGGTCGTGAGAGGGGTTCCCGCGCGAAGCCGTGAGAGGGGTTCCTGTGCGAGGGTACGGGAGAACTTCCTGCACGGGGGCGTGAGAGAGGACTTCTGCGTTAGACCATGAGAGGGGCTTCCGTACGATGCGTGAGAGCCCTTCCTATGCGGGGTCTCCCTATTTAGAGGCCTTCTTCGCCCTTGTCGCGAGGAAGGCGCAGCAGGCGGCGATCACCGCCAAGAGGCTGAGTGCCATGAGACCGCACGGTACCTCACCTGGGCTGGACGCATCCTGCTCGGGCGCCTCGGGTACGACCTCGTAGACGGCCGCGTCGAGCGTGACCTCCATCGGCTCAATGCTCTCGGTGACGTCGTACTCCTCGCCGGTCTCGGGGTTGGTGCCCATCTTGTAGGTGTTGCTGTTCTGGCTCTTGTACCAAAGGACGTCATTGAGCAACTGACCGGCGTCGTCGAAGGCCTGCTGCTGCATCGTGTTGCAGTAGTCCGTGATGTAGG
>CAVHWW010000014.1:0-2853 GCA_963639715.1 Acutalibacteraceae bacterium | reverse complement strand
GCGTCTGGCGGCTGAGGTCAAACATCGCCGCCATCTCGGACACGCTGTAGTGCTGACCCTCTTCCATCTCCCCCGCCCCTCGTTTTCGCCCATTCTAGATGAAGGGGCAGACGCCGGGCCTCAAGCGCCCGCCCCCACCGGCGCCCGCCTCGTCTTCGCAGGAATGTGGCGCGCCCGTCGCCGCCGTGCGACGACGCGCGCCGCCGCAAAAATGGAGCATCGTCCAAGATGCTTTGCCAAGGCCACGCCCAACCAAAGACGCATCGCCCAAGATGCTTTGCCAAGGCCACGCCCAACCAAAGACGCCTCGCACAAGCTGCCTCGCCAAAGACCTCCCGTGCGAGACGTTCTCCTCCAAAAGCCCAGGCTCAACCATGCAGACGCGGCCCGCCTAGCCCTCCCAGGGTCGGAAGGGGGCGTAGTCGATGCCGAACTGCATGAGGGTTTTGCCCACGATGTGGTCAACCTGCTGAGCCACAGTCTCGCAACCGTTGTAGAAGGTGAGCATGGGCGGCAAAATCACGTAGCCGTCCTCGGCGCATTGCAACAGGTTGCGACAGTGCGCACGGTTCATGGGCATCTCGCGCGGCAGCAGCACCACGCGGCGCCCCTCCTTCATACAGACGTCGGCGGCACGGACCACCAGGTCATCGTCGTAGGCATTGGCGATGGCGCTCAGGCTCTTCATGCTGCAGGGGGCCACGATCATGCCATCCGTCTTAAACGAGCCGCTCGAGATGGGCGCCGCAAGGTCGCTGTTGTTGTAGACCACATCGGCAAGTGCTGCCACCTCGTCAAAGGTCTCCGAACACTCTCGTTCGAGCACGAGTTTGGCTCCCTCGCTCATCACGAGATGGGTCTCCACGTCTTCCACGTCGGCCAGAGCGCGCAGCATGACAATACCCAGCTGCACACCCGTGGCGCCCGTGATGCCAACGATGATTTTGCGCATGTCCCAGCTCCTACCCGAGCACCGAGGCCCACTTCTCCTCGTCAATCTCCATGAACTGACTGCGCACGAAGCGGCCCTTCTGGTCAAAGGGAACCGTGCAGTCGAAGATGGCCTTGCAGGCGATGCCGTGTTGGCGGATGGACGGGTCAAAGGCTGGGTCGTTGGACGGATCGAGCACATGGCAGTGGCAGCCGGGGATGGTGATGAGGTCGACGTCGGCCTGGAAGCGCGTGGTCATGGCCCACATCACGTCGCTCATATCGAAGATATCGACGTCCTCGTCTACCAGAATCACGTGCTTAAGCTCGGAAAATGCCGAGAAGGCAAGCATGGCGGCATTGCGCTGGCGACCTTCGTCACTCGCAGAGGACTTCTTGATCTGCAGGATCGCCACGAACTTGCCGCCACCGCAGGGCGCAGCGTGGACGTTCAACAGGCGGCCCGGGATGGCCGTCTCGACCATCTTGTAGATGGAGGCCTCGGTGGGGATGCCGGCCATGGAGACGTGCTCGTGCGAGGGGCCGATGCAGCTCTGCATGATGGGGTGCAGGCGCGTGGTCACAGCCGTGACCCGAATGACGGGGCAGACCTTGGCCTCGCCGGTGTAACCGGGAAACTCCGGCATGGCATAGCCGAAGCCCTTGACGTCCTCGTTTACGGTCTCGTCGTGCATGAGATAGCCCTCGAGCACGTACTCGGCGTTGGCGATGCACTTCTGCGGCACGCTCACGCAGTCGGCGAGCTCCACGGCATGGCCGCGCAAGGCGCCGGCAATCTGCAGCTCGTTAAAGCCGAGAGGCGTGGTGGGAGCCTCAAAGCCGCAGCACATGTACACGGCGGGGTCCAGGCCGATGGAGATGGAGATGGGCATGTCCTCGCCGCGCTCACAATACATGTCGAAGAAGGCACCGAGATGGCGACTACCCGGCGTGATGAACATGGCAAGCTTGTCCTTGTCCACACAGCTGAAGCGGTGGATGGTCACGTCGCTCATGGAGCCGTCGGGGCTCGTACCATACGCGAGGCCCATGGTGATGTAGGGGCCGCCGTCCACCGGTGTATTGGTTGGAGCAGGAACAATTTTGCGCAGGTCAAAGCCCTCGTCGGTAGCTTTGTAGACAACCTCTTGGCAGTCGATGTGGGCGCCTTCGGCAATCTGGGCGGGAGGGATGAGGTTGCTGAAGCGTTTGCCAATCTCAAGGCCAAGCTTTTCTTCGTTGAGGCCGAGAAGCGCAGCCGTGCGTTTGCGACTAGCCAGAAGGCCGATAGCCACCTTGGCGTCGTCAAAGCCCTCGACGTTGTTAAAGAGCATCGCCGGGCCTTCCTTGGTGGGGCGCATAACGGTGCCACCAGCGCCGACGTGGCGGTATACGCCTGACACCTCAGCCTCGGGGTTCACGGCGATGTCGGTCTCGAGAAGCTGGCCGGGGCGCTCGCGCAAAAACTCGAGCGCCGAACGGAGGTCGTGAATCTGGGTCGCTTCCATGGGCTCTCCTATCTTCTGGCTTGGGATGAGGAGACTGGTCTTCCGCAAGCCGCAGCTCCCGCGTTTCTCTCATACCATCCCAAGCAGCAAACAAACAGCTCGTAGACGAGCCGCTAGCTTGCCGATGCTATTTGGCGGCATTAGTCTTAACTATATAGCTCCTATACAGTCAAGCGAGGTTTGGAAACTTGCTCTTCAACGAGCGACTCAACGGCACGCGGTACCTCAACTGCGCGGTCACCTCACTGGCAAACTTGCTGGGCCCCGATGGCATCCCGCCTTCCCGGCCACATTTCGCGCTAGGCTCTCGGAAGATACTTAGCCACACATTCCTCAAGCCGCTCGATAAGCTCGGCGTTTGTCTCTAGCACGTGCTGAAGATCTTGCTTGCACGCATCCTCTACGTGATAGCCCG
>CAVHWW010000013.1:0-4137 GCA_963639715.1 Acutalibacteraceae bacterium | reverse complement strand
GCCCCCACGTAGCAACGAAACTCGCGAAACTATGCAATCCAAATGGCCACTCTCCCGAGGGCAACCCAAACTACCTGCGGCTTTTAACGTAATCTTTATGCATGGAATCTGGTTTAGGCCGCTTGCATGCTCTACAATCCTGAGGCGGAGTAAGGACGAGGCCGCCGCCTCACGCCACAAGCGCCGCCGCAATCTCGGCGCGCCCAGGCGGGGTTAGTCGGCCGTTACACAAGAAGGAGACCTTTCGCGTGAAGATCCTGTTCTACGACGCCCGTGACTACGACCGCGAGTCGTTTGACGCGCAGCTCAAGGACTACCCCAACATCAAGATCGACTACATTGAGGCCGACCTCTCCCCCGTCACCGCCTCGCTCGCCCGCGGCTACGACGCCGTGTGCGCCTTCGTCAACTCCGACGCCTCGGCCATGGCGCTCGAGATTCTGCGCGGCTTTGACGTAAAGCTCGTGCTTATGCGCTCCGCCGGCTTTGACGCGGTGAACGTGCCCGTGGCCAAGGACCTCGGCATGACGGTCATGCGCGTTCCGGCCTACTCGCCCGAGGCCATCGCAGAGCAGGCCATCGGCCTGGGCCTGTGCGCCGCCCGCCGCATCCACAAGGGCTACGCTCGCGTCCGCGAGAACGACTTCTCCCTGCAGGGTCTTCTCGGCGTCAACCTCTACGGCAAGACGGCCGGCGTGGTTGGCACCGGCAAGATCGGCGCCGCCTTCGCCCGCATCTGCCGCGGCTTTGGCATGAAGGTCCTCGGCTACGACGTCTACCACAACCCCGAGCTCGAGGAGTTCGTGGAGTACGTTGAGCTCGACGAGCTGCTGCGCCGCTCCGACCTCGTGTCGCTGCACTGCCCGCTGTTCGACTCCAACCGCCACATGATCAACGCCGATGCCATCGACAAGATGAAGCAGGGCGTCATCTTCATCAACACCGCCCGCGGTGGCCTGGTAGACACCAAGGCTCTTGTCGAGGGCATCCGCTCCGGCAAAATCGGCGCGGCTGGCCTCGACGTCTACGAGGAGGAGGGCGATAACGTCTTCCGCAACCGCTCCAACATCGTCATCGAGTCCGTCACCTCGACCTTGTGCTCCTTCCCCAACGTCGTGATGACGAGCCACCAGGCGTTCTTCACCAAGGAGGCCCTGGCCTCCATCGCCAAGACCACCCTCGACAACGCCACGGCGTTCGCCAATGGCGAGGAGCTCCCCAAGGCTTCGGTGGTTTGCTAGCAAACTAGGCGTCGTCCACACGGGCGGCGCTTTTGATATTGAGGCCGCGCGGAAGAGCCGCGAATGGCCGAGCAGGCGGGACACCCCCCTACCCGCCCCCGAGCGCCAAGGCATGGGGCCTGCGCGTTCGCCACACGAAAGGAAAGAAATGACCTGCAAGAAGACCAAGATCGTCTGCACCATGGGCCCTGCCACCGAGGACGAGGCGGTGCTTGCCGAGCTCATCAAGAACGGCATGAACGTCGCCCGCTTCAACTTCTCCCACGGCTCCTATGACTACCACCGCGCCGGCATCGAGCGCGTGCGCAAGGTCTCCAAGGAGCTCGGCATGCCCGTCGCCATCATGCTCGACACCAAGGGCCCCGAGGTCCGCACCGGCGTGCTCGAGAACGGCGAGAAGATCCACTTCGAGACCGGCGACCACACCATCATCACCACCGATGACGGCGTTGTGGGCAACCACGACCGCTTCTCCCTGGACTTCAAGAACCTCCCCAACGAGGTCAAGCCGGGCGACCGCATCCTCATCGACGACGGCCTGCTCGAGTTTGGCGTCGACAAGGTCGAGGGCAACGACATCTACTGCACCCTGGCCAACTCCGGCGACCTGGGTGAGCACAAGGGCGTGAACCTGCCCGGCGTCGACATCTCGCTGCCCGCCGTCACCGAACGTGACCGGCAGGACATCATCTTTGGCTGCGAGGTTGGCATCGACGCCATCGCCGCCTCCTTCATCCGCGACGGCAAGGGCGTTGAGGAGATCCGCCAGATCTGCCACGAGCACGGCCGCGACAACGTCTCCATCTACCCCAAGATCGAGTGCGCCCTGGGCATCGAGAACTTCGATGACATCCTGGCCCACGCCTCCGGCTGCATGGTCGCCCGTGGCGACCTGGGCATCGAGATTCCGCCCGAGCGCGTGCCGCACGCCCAGAAGGAAATGATCCGCAAGTGCAACGCGGCCTACAAGCCCGTCATCACCGCCACCCAGATGCTCGACTCCATGATCCGCAACCCGCGCCCGACGCGCGCCGAGGTCAACGACGTCGCCAACGCCGTCATGGACGGCACCGACTGCGTGATGCTCTCCGGCGAGACCGCTGCCGGCAAGTACCCGGTCGAGGCCGTGAAGATGATGGCCTCCATCTGCGAGGAGACCGAGAAGTACCTCGAGGAGCGCCACGACTACCACAAGCGCGGCGGCGTGCGTGACGTCAACGGCTCCATCGGCTTTGCCTCCGTCACCACCGCCAACCGCGTAGGCGCCAAGTGCATCATCACCCCCACCGACTCCGGCCGCACCGCCCGCCTCATCTCCAACTTCCGCCCGAAGCTGCCGATCTTCGCCGTGTCCCCCTACGAGGAGACCGTGCGCAAGTGCTGCTTCTACTGGGGCGTCACCGTGCTGCACGGCGCTGCCCGCGGCGATATTGACCAGACCGTGACCTCCGCGATTGACATCGTGAAGGAGCGTGGCCTCATCGAGGCTGGCGACATGGTCTGCATCACCGCTGGTGACCCGCACACCGCTCCTTCCCAGGGTGACTACATCACCTCCACCAACATGCTGCTGGTGGCCCAGGTCCCGCAGAAGTAGGACCTCAGGCGCCCCTAGGGCGTACATAGCAAGGCTTCAAGGCTGGCTTCCGTTTGGGAGCCAGCCTTTTTTGTGTACGGGGCTTGGCATGGCCCTCGCGGCGGGCGAGCAGTGGGTTGGGGGACGGGGGCGCAGGAGTCTCGCCGCTTGGCATAAGCAGCGAATTTGGGCCCGAGGACGCAAGGCCCCTCGCCCCGGGTGTGTTCTTCTTATTTGGCAGCACGTTAGAAAATAGGAGTAGTCATTTCCCAGCTTCATGGTCCCAAAAGCCCCAAACGCTCTCCCATACGCCGCAAAAAGCCTTAACAGCACCCCGCAAGTTGATCACCCACAAGTAGTTGACTACTCCCCCATTTACGGCCACAACCCCTTGTAAGCTCTTCGCAAAGGCCTGGCGCATGGTTAACAAGTTCAGTAAAACCGCAGCTCATGGCAGGTTGACTATTCGTTGAAGATGCCTGTCTATAGTTGATTTGCCACATAGTGCGGCGTTACACTACGCCCCGTAGTGGTCATATGGACAAGCGGCTGGGGGGCTTCGCTGGTCCAGTCGCCCTATGGGGCGAAGGAGAGAGGGGCCCGCATGTCGGACTTCGAGAAAAAGGACACCTCGCTGCTGTACGTGCAGGTGGCCGATTACGTCCGCGAGAAGATTTATTCCAAGGAGTGGGGCGTCGACGAGCGCATCCCGTCTGAGCACGAGCTCATGGCGATGCTGCACCTGTCGCGCGGCACCGTGCAGAAGGGCATTCGCTCCCTGGTAGATGAGGGCCTGCTTGTACAGCAGCGCGGCCGCGGCACCTTCGTTATCCAGCCGGTGATGGCCCGTCCTTCTGGCAACAAGCTCCACAGCTTTGCCGAGTCCATGAACGAGCAGGGCATCGAGTACGAGACCAAGGTGGTGGACAAGCGCATCGAGCGCGCCACCAGGATTTGCGCCGAGAACCTGGGCATTGCCGAAGGCTCGACCTACCTGTACCTCATGCGCGTGCGCTCGGTTGAGGGCAAGCCCGTGATGTTGATTGAGAGCCGCGTGAACCTGGAGCCCTGCCCCGGGCTTGAGAACGTGGACTTTGAGCGCGAAGGTCTGTTTGACGCCGTAGAGCGTACAAGCGGCCATTCCGTAGGCAACGCCGAGATGACCTACAGCGCCCGCGCCGCCGGCAAGAAGCGCGGCCGCTGGCTCGAGTGCGGCGAGCGCTCCCCCGTCCTGGACCTAGACCAGCTGGTGCGTTTGGACGACGGCACCCCCGTCGAATGGGGCAGCGTCTGGCTCCCCGCCAACCGCTGCGTCATCAG
>CAVHWW010000012.1:0-16309 GCA_963639715.1 Acutalibacteraceae bacterium | reverse complement strand
CCCTAGCTAAACGCTCGTATATCGCAGGCTACATGAGCTTGGTGCTCTCGAGCTTCTCCTCAACCCACTCGTTCGCACGAATAACGGGGCGGCGCAGGAACAGGCCAAGGAGCAAGGCCGGAACCAGGAAGCACAGCAGCTTCACGAGGCACACCCAGTAGTCGTTGCCATAGAGGCCGAACATGGCCGCACGCATGGCGTTCTCGCTGTGGACGAAGGGCAGGAACGGATAGACGGCCTGGAAGGCCTCGGGCAGCATCTCCTTGGGGAAGGTACCGCCAGAGCCGGCCACCTGGATGACCATAAGCACAACCGCGATGGCCTTGCCCACATCGCCGAAGCTCGCGGTGAGCGCGTAGATGATGTTCACGAAGACAAAGCTCGCCACCCAACCAGCCAAGAAGAACAGCAGCGGATGGGCGCACTGAACACCCAGGAAGTAGAGATCGCCGGCGCAGATGAGGGCGCTCTGCAAAAAGCCGACGCCCGCGAACAGGGCCAGGCGACCAATGTAGGCCTGCGTGTGAGAGCAGCCGGTCTCCTCGAGCGCCTTCTCGCTGCCGTTGGTCTTCACCAGGGCCGCAAGCACGACGCCGCCGATCCAAATGGCGAGCGTGGTGTAGAAGGGCGCCATGGCGCTGCCGTTGTTCTCGATGGCATAGAGGGCGTTGCGATCCACGGCAACCGGGCTGGAGATGAACTGTGCAAGCGAGGTAACGTCACCGGAGAGGATGGTGCGGATCTGGTTGACGTCTTCGGAGTCGAGCGCGGAGCGCAGACGGTCGTGAAGGTCGGTCATCTTCGCGGCGGCCTTCTCCAGCACATCGGCGGCCTCGTCGAGCGAGCTGCAGGCTCCGGTAAGAGCCTCGCCGGCAGAGCCAGCCGTGGAGTTCACGGAATCCAGCGTGGCGTTGAGGCTCGAGGTGATGGACTCGGCGTCGACGGAGGCGGAGTCAATCTGGCTGGCAAGCGTGGCAAGGGAGCCCTTGAGCGTGGACTCGTAGTCAGTCTGGACCTGGGAGACGCCCTGCTTGGCGGAGTTCACTAGCTCCTTGAGCTCCTGGCGGGCAGTTGCGGTATCGCTCTTGCCCTGCTCAAGTTCGCTCTTGGTGGAGCCGAGCTTGTCGGCCAATGTCCCCAAGGCGGAAGCCTGGGACTTTACGTTGTTCCTAAGCTCGATGGTGGAGTCGCGAAGGTCCTGCATAGCGTTGTAGGCCTTGGTGCCCTCCTCGAGCGAGCTCATGGCCTTCTCGTAAACGGAGATGGCCGAGGAGAGCTTGTCGGCCAGGGCGTTGAGCCTCTGCTGGTTGGTAGAGGCCGTGTTCTGGGCGTTGCCGAGAGTCTCGATGAGCTTGTCGGTGGGGCCATCGGCCACCTCAAAGGCATTGTCGATGGCGTTCGAAACCGACTCGAGGCTGGCCGAACTGCTCGCAAGCGCGTCGTTGACCGAGCTCGTGGCTCCGTCCAGGGCGTTGCCAAGGTCGCGCACGTTGCTTGCGGTAGAGGTAAGCGAGGTGCCGACGTTGAGCGTGGCGGACAGCGAGGTGGCAAAGGTCGAGTTGCCGCTGCCAAGGAGGCCCGCCGTAGAAGAAAGCGTGGACGAGAAGCCACGCATCTGGGTAGCCGTCGCCGTAAGGGCATCGGCACTGTTGGTAACGGCCTCGTCGAGCTTGTCGGCGACCTCAGCGACCCTGTCGTCGTCGAGGTAGTTGCCGATCTGATCGAGCACGCCGGCGCCCACGGTGGTGATGGACTCGGCAAAGGCCTCGTCAATGTCCTTCTCGATGGCCGAGCTCGCCTTGTTGGTGACGATTTGGGCAATCGCGTTGGCCTTTTCGTTTTGGTAGAACTTCACCTGCGCCTTGACCGGATTGGACGAGAGCGCGGTGAGCAGATCGGTGGAGAAGTCCTCGGGAATGACCACGGCAGCGTAGTACTCGCCCGAGCGCACGCCCTCGAGGGCGTCCTCCTCCGAGGTGATGACGTAGCCGATGGAGGTCGACTCGCGCAGGTCACTTGCCACGCGCTCGCCGAAGTTGAGCTCGACGGGCATGAGCTCGGAGGTGTAGCCCTTGTCGGAGTTGGCGACGGCCACCTTGAGGTTCTTGGTGTTTCCGTAGGGGTCCCAGCTGCCGGCGATGTTGAACCAGGCGTAGAAGGTCGGCACGCAGATGATGCCAACGAGCACGACGAGGCTGATGACGTTGTACTTGAGGTGGCGCAGGTCGCGCTTGATGAAGGCCCAGATCTTAGCCATTAGGCCTCGCCTCCCTTCGGGGCGTCGTCATTGGTGTTCGTGCCCTCGCCGAAGGCCTCGCCACCGTTGGTGCCCTTAGTAGCGGCGCCGAAGTCGGCATCAAGGTCCATCTCGGGGAACTCGACGGCGCAAGTGTCTTCGAGCACGACCTCGAGGCCGTCGGCCTCCTCAGGAGCGTCCTCGCCGCGGCGCTGGTCACGAAGCTCGCGCAGGCGATCAAGCGGACGAGTAAGGCCGCCGGACTGCTCTCCGCCCTCAACTCGGTCGAGACGCATCTTGTCGAAGGGCGCGAAGGCCATGAACTCCTGGCGCAGCTCATCATCGAGCAGTGCGTAGAGCTCCTCGCGACTCATGTCCGCAAGGGTGACCTTCCTGCCGATGCGCTCGTGGAAGTACTCGACCACGATGAGGAAGGTGCAGATGACAACGAGCGAGACAATCCAGAGGATGAGCATCGCGAACTTGGCGGGCAGGATGAACAGAAGGGCGAGCAGCACGAGCGGGACCCAAATGAGGGCCGCAAAGCCGCGCTTCACGAGCGAGGGGTACATGAGCTCGAACTTGGCCGTACGCGCGAGGAAGAGCTGCTTGTACTCGCCAGAGTTCATGATGACCTTCACGATGGTGGAGAGGCGGAAGTGCGCGCCCTCCATGCCGGTACGCTCGGTGATCATAAGGTCGGTGTCGCCAAGCTTGCGGTCGAACAGGGCGTTGACGTTGAGCAGGTGACGACGCGCGGTCACGCCAATGAGCAGCGAAGGCACAAGGAACAGCGCGAGCACACACAGGTTGTAGGCGTAGTTGTTGCCATAGAATCCGGCGATGGCCTCACGCATGGCGTTGATGCCGTAGGTGAAGGGCAGCCAGGGGTGAACGTTCTGGAAGAAGCCCGGCATCATCTCGATGGGATAGGTGCCCGAGGCTCCCGGAATCTGGAGGATGACGAGCAGCACGCCGAGGGCCTTACCGATGTGCTTGAAGGCCACGGAGATGGCGTAGATGAAGAAGACGTAGACGAAGCTCTCCACCATGCCGGCGAAGACGAAGGCGACCGGGTTCAAGCACTGGATGCCAAGGGCGATGTCGCCGATGCAGCAGATGAGGGCCTGGATCTGGCCAAGCAGGTTCAGCAGCAACCAGCGGCCGAAGAAGCCCTGCCACGGCTTGAACTTGCCGATGCCCTCGTCGTCGACCTCGAGCTTGTAGATGGCGACGAGAACAAAGCCGCCCACCCACAGCGCGAGGTTGGTGTAGAAGGGAGCCACGCCGCTGCCGTAGTTCTCGACGGGGTAGATGGGCTGGGAGACCATCTCGACCGGGGAACCCACGAAGTCGCCGACCCTCTCGGCGTCGAGACCGAGGATGCCCTTGATGACCTGGAAGCTCTCGGCGCTCTGGATGGCCGCCGTGTCGCCTGCGAGCACGCCCACCTTGTCGGCCGCGGCGTTGATGGAGTCCGCCGTGCTCTGGATGGAGCTAGCGCTCTGGGCAAGCATGGAGTCGAGCTGCGCGAGCGTGCCGTCAGCCTGGGAAAGCATCGAGGGCAGCGCCTCGGCCGTACCAGCAAGCTTGCCGCCCGTCTCCGCAAATGCATCGAGCGAGTTGGAAAGGGCCGGGATCGTCGAGGACGAGAGCGTGCCCTGCAGGGCCGACATGGAGCTCGAGCTGCTCTGGATGGCGTCGTTGACGCTCGAGGACAGGCCCTTCACAGCGTCGTTGGTCGCCTTGATGGAGTCCGAGGCGTCCTGGAGCGTCTGAATCTTGCCAGCGTTGTAATTAGAGAGCTCGGTGACGGCGTCGCTGGCCGTCTCGAGCGCCGTGAGAATCTCGGCCTTGTTGGGAATCGCGGAGTCATCGAGCTTATTGACGCTCACCCACGCACGGTCAAGCGAGGTCTTGATGTCTGCCATGGTGGCGGAGTTGAGCGTGCTGACGGTGGAGATAGCGCCATCGAGCTGGCCCTGAGCCCAGCCGATGTTGCCCGTGATCTGACCAATCTCGTAGTTGGCCTGGCTCGAGATGCCCGAGACCGTCGAGATGCCCGTGCCAAGGGCGCTCGAAAGCTGGGCGCCAAGCTGCTGGGCCTGGGTGCGCGTGGTAGAGAGCGTGCCGAGGGACTCGTTAAGCGCCGCCGACAGCGAGGTGGAGCTGCCGCTCACCTGGCTGAGCGTGGAGCGCGCCTGCGAGACGGCGTCGCGAGCGTTTTGGATGGTGCCCTGCGCGTCGGAAAGGTTGGAGCCGAGGTTGCCAATGAGGCTCTGCACTTCGGTAAGGTCGGCCGTGACGCTGTTGACGGCCTCGTCAATGTCGGCCGCAGCATCGCCAGAGACATCCTGGAGCTTCTCGGTGATGGTCTCGCCCACCACGCTCACGAACTCGTTGGCAATCTCCGTCTCGAGGGTGGTCGAGCCGGTGTCGGTGACCTTGGGCGAGATGGCGTTGACCTTCTCGTTCACGTAGTAGGCGATGTGGGCCTGCTGGGTGTCGCCATCGAGCACGTCGGAAAGCGAGCTGGTGAAGTCCTCGGGCACGACAAAGGCGGCATAGTAGGTGCCGGCCTTTACGCCCTCGATAGCCTCGTCTTCGTCGTCCACGAAGGTCCACCCAAGCTGGGTGTTCTCCTCGAGCTGCTCGCGCATCATGTCGCCGGCGTTGATCTCGCCCATCGAGCCGACCTCGGCGCCCTTGTCCTCGATCACCACGGCGATGGGCACCGTGGAGGTGTTCTCATAGGGGTCCCAGTTTGCCAGGATGTTGAACCAGGCGTAGAGCGAGGGAAGGATGCAGACGCCGATGGCCACGACGACGGCAACGGGGTTGACGATGATGCGCTTAAAGTCGCGCTTGAAAATCCTGAAGGCGGTTCTCACGTAGAGTCTCCTGAGGTCCGTTCACGAATTCGCCTCCCCTGCCAGAAGAGGCGAGCTTTGCTGCGTGGGCTGCCGAAGGCCGGCGCCACAAGGGCCGCTGACCGAAAGCAAAAAGGGCAAGGTTCACCCAAAGCCTGATGGACTATACCCCTAATGCGCACAAATCAGCATCCACTACCTCACAACTTTACATAATTTCATCGATTTACAGAAAGCTTGCAGAGGGTTAGACTTACCAGGCCCTTGAAAAGGGCGCTCGTCAAGAGGCGTCCCACGCCATCGTCTGCCGCAGCAGCCAAGGCATGGGAACGCATAGAGCCGAGGGACCGAGCCCTGTGACGCTCCGACAACCCACCTGACGCAGGTCAGGCAGGGTGCCAATTCTCGGCGAGGGGCCAAGCCCCTCGGAAGACGGGGGAACAACATGGCGCACGTCTGCTGTCCCCTTCACGCTGGAGGGGATTTTTTATCCCCAAAGAACTGGGGCAGACGCCCCGCAAGCCCGCAGGTGCGGGAGAGGAGATGCGCGGCCATGTCAGAGAGCTACTACTTCACCTCGGAGTCTGTTACCGAGGGACACCCCGACAAGATATGTGACCAGATCAGCGACGCGGTGCTCGACGCCATCCTTGCCAAGGAGGCCCGTCTCGAGTCAGAGGGCTACGTGAGCCCGAGCGGCGTTCCCGCCAAGCTCGACGAGGTTCGCTGCGCCTGCGAGACCTTCGTCACCACCGGTACCGTCGTCGTGGCTGGCGAGATTCGCACCCAGGCCTACGTCGACGTCCAGAAGATCGCCCGCGATGTGCTTCGCAACATCGGCTACGACCGCGCCAAGTACGGCTTTGACTGCGAGACCTGCGGCGTCATTTCGATGATTCACGAGCAGAGCCCCGACATCGCGCAGGGCGTGGACGAGAGCTTCGACGCCCAGGCAGGCCGCACCACCGACCCGCTCGACCTTATCGGCGCGGGCGACCAGGGCATGATGTTCGGCTACGCCTCCGACGAGACCGACGTCCTTATGCCCATGCCCATCTACCTCGCCCAGAGCCTCGCCAAGCGCCTGGCCGACGTCCGCAAGTCCGGCGAGCTCTCTTACCTGCGCCCCGACGGGAAGACGCAGGTCACGGTGCGCTACGAAGACGAGCAGCCCGTCGAGGTGAGCGCCATCGTGGTCTCCACCCAGCACGACCCCGAGATTGAGGACATGGGCCTTATCAAGGCTGACGTCATCGAGCACGTCATTGCGCCGGTGCTCGACGAGGCTGGCATTGAGTGGAAGGGCGCCGACATCTACGTGAACCCCACCGGCCGCTTCGTTGTGGGCGGACCCATGGGAGACACCGGCCTCACCGGCCGAAAGATCATCGTCGATACCTACGGCGGTATGGGCCGTCACGGCGGCGGCGCCTTTAGCGGCAAGGACTGCACTAAGGTCGACCGCTCGGCCGCCTACGCCGCGCGTTGGGTCGCCAAGAACATCGTTGCTGCGGGCCTTGCACACAAGTGCGAGGTGCAGCTTGCCTACGCCATCGGCGTGGCGCACCCGCTTTCGGTGCTGGTAGACACCAAGGGCACGGGCGCGGTGAGCGACCGCGTCATCGAGGCCGCCGTGAAGAAGGTCTTTGACCTGCGTCCCGGCGCCATCATCGCTGACCTCGACCTTCGTCGCCCCATCTTTGCCAAGACAGCTGCCTACGGTCACTTTGGCCGCAAGGATCCCGACTTCACCTGGGAGGCTACCGACCGCGCCAACGAGCTCAAGGCCGCCGTCGCCGAGCTGCAAGCCTAAAGGCAGCACCACAGCAAAGAAAACAAGGCCGCCGGGCGAGTTCATCATGTCCGGCGGTTTTTTAGGCTCCAACAAGCCAATTACGCAAGAAGAACGCATCAATTTGGTCGGAAACCCGTTCTTAGAACGACTTTGACGTCCAAAATACACTAATCAGCTTTTTAACTATCAATCTAGCTGCATATTCATATACGGGCCCAGTCCGAAAGGCACCTAAACAGGCCCTGAGCTCGTTCTAAGAACGGGTTTTCGACCATCAGGAGTTCAGATTGCCACGTAAATTTGTTGCCAGATCGCATCCATGGCGCCGTCTGGCCCAAAACGCCTGAAAGAAATAGCCGGCGGAGTCTTGCGGTACCCACTCTGCGATCTTGCGGTGCCTACTCTGCGACGTTCTTCCAGCTAATGATGATGGTGCTGCTATCCATCTTACCGTTGCCCTGCTCAAGGCCGTCGCCAACGCGCACGTCATAGCCGAGGCGCGTGAGGTCGTTAACGAACTTAGCAAGCTGAGCGGAGTAGGTGTTGAGTAGCCTTGCCGTCTGCAAAGGCGAGATGAGGTCCTGCTCACGGCCGTAAATAATGTCGCAGATGGCATCGGCTACATCGGTATTGCTGTTGCCAACAAGGTCGTTATAGAAGGAGTTGCCCTCGCCAAACCCGTCCTCGGAACCAGGGGCAAACTTCACAGAGAGCTGGTAGCGCCCAAAGCGCGAGTACGTGCGGATTCGCGTGTCGGTTCGACCAACGCAGTTGCGAATCGCCCAGGTAATGGCATTGTTCGAAAGCGTATCAGCCGCCGCGGTCTCTCGATCGGGACGAGCGTTGTCCGCGACGTTCTTGGCCTCCACGGCCTTAATCATGTTGAGCATTGCATGCCTCTCATACGTCTCTGCAATGCCCGATGATATACGAGAGGGGCCGCCCTGCGCGAGCGGCCCCTCAAAGTTTGATGTCTTGTTTACGGCCGCCCACCAGCCAAAGGGCAGACGACCGCAAAGCGCTACTCCCCGCAGTTGGAGTGCACGATCTCGATGGCCTTCTCGACGCCGTTGATGACGTTCTCGTAGCCCGTGCAGCGACAAAGATGGCCGCTGAGGTTCTTGCGAATCTCGTCGCGGGTGAAGGTCTTGCCCGAATTGATCATCTCCATGGCACTCATGATGATGCCGGGAATGCAAAAACCGCACTGCACGGCAAACTCGTCAATAAACGCCTGCTGAACGGGGTTAAGGCTACCATCGGGCGCCTGCAGGCCCTCGACCGTGAGAATGTCTTTGCCCTGTGCCCACTCGGTGAGATAGAGGCAGGTATCGGTGGCCACACCGTCGATAAGGACGGTGCAGGCACCGCACTCCCCCACCTCGCAGCCGCGCTTCACACTCGTGAGGTTGAGACGATTGCGGAGGGTATCGAGCAGGCTTTCGCGCGGGTCATAGCCAACCTGCACGCGCTTGCCGTTGACCGTGCATGTGAGAATCCTCATGTCCATTAGATATCAGCCCCTCCCCTGCGCGCCGCATACATAAGGGAGCGCTTGGACATCTCCTTGATCAGCTGGATGCGGAAATCCTTGCTCGCACGCCAGGAGTCACGCGGGTTGGTGCAGGCGCAGGCCAGCTCGCCGATGCGCTCGACCGCCTCGGCCACATCGGTGCCACGCACGGCATCCTCGGCCGCAAGTGCCCTCATGGGCGTAGGGCCGGCCACGCCAAAGGCGAGTCGAATGTCGTCGATGGTGCGCTTATCTTCTGCGAGCTTCACCAAGCAGCAGCAGCCCATGGTCGTAATCTCGAGCGCGCGACGCTTGCCGTACTTGAAGTAGTAGCCGGTAAAGCCCTCGTAGTGGCTCTTGGGAATGCGAATCTTCACGAGTACTTCGTCACGCTCGCGGTGACAGCGGCCAGGGCCCGCATACCACTCCTCGATGGGCAGGGTACGGGTACCGCGCACGCTCTGCAGATCGAGCAAAGCGCCATAGGCAAAGAGCGTGGAAGCCGAGTCTGCCGAGGTGGCAGCTGTGCAGACGTTGCCGCCGATGGTGCCAGAGACTCGCAGCTGCGGGCCGCCGGGGGTATCGCAGGCCTCGCCCAAGGTGGGCACCGTGGCCTGGATGACCGGCGAGGTAGTGACGTGATGGAACCACGTGATGGGGCCAATCTCGACCGTGCCGTCTTCGGAAAGCGTCACGCCGTCGAGCTCTTCATGCAGGCCATGAATCGAGACGAGGTGCGCAGGCGCGCCCTTTCCCTCGCGCAGCTTTACGAGCACGTCGGTGCCGCCGGCAATGACCTCGGAGGCGGGATCTGCGGCGAGCGCCTCGCAGGCATCGGCCACGCTTGTGGCCTCGTGGAGGTATTCGATGTCGTACATCTAGATCAGCCCCGCTTCCTTGAAGCCCTCAAACAGACGCTGCGGCGTCATGGGCTCGACGTAGAACTTCACGCCCGTGGCGTTGAGAATGGCGTCGCGAATGGCGCCCGCAGGAGAGATGGCCGGCGTCTCGCCCACCGCCTTGTTGCCATAGGGACCGGTGGGGTCGGGCTTCTCCACAAAGTCGGCCTTGAGGTCGGGCAGGTCCATGGTGGTAGGGATCTTGTAATCCAGCAGCGTGGGGTTGAGGACGCGAGCCGTCTTGGGGTCGATTTGCAGCTCCTCGAACAGCCCGTAGCCAATACCCTGCGCCATGCCGCCATGAATCTGCTGCTCAACGAGCTTGGGGTTGATGAGGCGGCCGGAATCCTGCACGTTGATGATCTTGTTCACCGTCACCTGGCCGAGCGGCATGTCGACCGTGACGTCGGCGAAGGTGCAGCCACCGGCGATGGCGTTGGTGTGGACGTTGATGCTCTCGTGGGCAGAGAGCTGGTTAGCCGCATCGAGGTTGTAGTAGGCCTCGAGCGCAAAGGCAGGCAGGTCCCAAACCTTGTTTCCCTCGCCATCCCAAATGGCATGGTCATGAAGGTCGAGCTCGCCAGGGGCATCGGGGCTGAGGTAGCGCGCATAGTCGAGAATCTTTTGACGCAAGACCTCGCCAGCCTTCTTCACGGCGGTGCCCGAGACGTAGGTCTGGCGAGAGGCGTAGGCGCCCGAGTCATACGGCGTGACGTCGGTGTCCTGGAAACTCACGATGTGGACGTCCTCGGTGTCCACGCCGATGGCCTCGGCAGCCATCTGCGAGAAAACAGTGTCGGCACCCTGGCCAATCTCGGTGGCACCCATCTGGAGCTGAATGGTGCCGTCTTGGTTGAGCGTCACCTGGGCAGTTGCGGTCTCCAGCGCGAAGGGGGCGACGGCCGTCTTGTACACGAAGAAGGCAACGCCCACGCCGTGGCGGATGGGACCGGTCTCGTCGGCGTACTCAGCGCGCTTCTTGTCCCACTCGATGTACTCCTTGCCCTTCTCCACGCACTCGGGAATGGCGCAGGTGTGAGCAGCAATAACGCCACCAGGGGTGAACTCGTCCACGAAGGCATCGGTGTAGACGTTCTTGAGGCGGAACTCCACGCCGTCCCAGCCGTTGTCGTAGGCGATGTCGCCCATAAGGCACTCGGCCGCCCAGTTGCCCTCGGGAACGCCGTAGGCGCGCATGGCGCCGGTGTGCGGGCCGTTGGTGTGGACGGTGAAGGCCTCGCTGCGCGTAGCCACCTCTTGGGTGTGGTAGAGCCAACGGAAGGAGTTCACCGAGTTCAGCACAAGGGCGTGACCGTGGTGGACATAGCCGCCGGTATTGGAGTAAGCCACGATGGAGCGGGCGTGCAGGTTCATGTCATCATCGTAAGAGCAGCGGACGTCAAAGCTCTTGGGCTGACGGCCCGAGGTGTCCCAGAACAGCTCCTCACGCGTAAGCTCGAGCTTTACGCAGCGGCCGCCCAGCTGCTTGCAAATCCAGGCGTTCAGCGGCTCGTAGTGAACGTCCTGCTTGGTACCAAAGCCGCCGCCGATATAAGGCTTGATAACGCGAACGTCGCCCCAAGGAATGCCAAGGGCCTGGCCAATGACGCGGCGCACCACGTGCGGGATCTGCGTAGAGCTCACGCAGACAATCTTGTGGCCCTCCATATAGCAGTACGAAACGCAGGTCTCGATGTGGACCTGGCTCTGCTCGCGGCTCTCGCAGTGGATGGAGATGTGGTGGTAGGCCGGGTCGTCAAGCGCTTCATCGACCGTGTTATAGCCGGCCTCATGCAGCTTGTCCTCGGGCGTAATGGCGCAGGTGTGGGTCACAAGGTTGTCAGGCTTGCGGTCTTGAACGGGAGGGTTGGTACCCTTAAGCGACTCGATGGGGTCATAGACCACCGGGTACTCTTCGTACTCGACCTTAATGAGCGGGATTGCTCGGTCGCAAGCCACGGTGTCCTCGCCCACCACAACGGCGATGTTGTCGCCGTAGATGCGCACACGGTCATCGAGCAGCTTGCGGTCGGCCTGGTCACGGTGGCTCGCTGCGGAATCGGCGTACCACGGGTGGCCCGCAACCGGGTAGCAGATGTCCGGCACGTCAAAGCAGGTATAGACAGCAACGACACCCTCAACCGTAAGAGCCTCGGACACGTCGATAGAGATAACACGGCCGTTACCGATGGTGGAATGGACGAGCTTGGCCTCGAGACAAGGCTTGGGGCACAGGTCGTCCGTGAACTTGGCCCGTCCGGTCACCTTGTCATAGGCGTCAACCCTCGGGACCGGCCTTCCGACCTCCCTGAGTCTTTCCATGACGTCCTCCTTATGCGTGGAGCAATGCCGACATTCCCCGTAGCCGGCAAAAGGGCACAGGCCCAAATAAAGGTCGCGACGGCACCGAACAGGTCCTTAAGCGCCCTTGATAGCAGGATTCCCAAATTTGAATTCTGCCGTGCAAACAAAATGTTATCCCGGCGTTACCGCATTCATTCTTCCGCAGCGGCGAGCGGGTGCAGACGCGGCGCAGGCGGCAAGCCAAGACAACAAAACACCACCTCTGACCTGGGCGTTATTTGTTCCCAACTACAGCGCTTCCGCACCCGGAGACAGTCAGCCGCCGTAGCGGCATTGGCGCTAAGCAAACATTCCGCAGCGCCCGCCGCCTCGTTTGGCGGCAGGGCCTCGCCCGCGAGGACGTTTGCGTGCGCCAATGCCGCGAAGGCGGCCGCCATGCCCAAAAGACCCAAAGCAAAAGCGCGCGCAATGGCATCAAAAAGGCCGGGGCGTGAACCCCGGCCCTTGCTAGTTAGAGACTAGCGATGCGTCCGCAAAGCTTAGAGCGTGGACTTGATGGCCTCGACCTCAGCGTCGGTGAGGAAGGTGCCGGCCTTGATCTGCTCGGCGTACTCGTTGATCTTGTCCTGGACCTCAGAGGAGACCTTGTCGGAGAACTTGCCGAGGGAAACGCCACCGTTGTCCATGTTGGCGGTAATGGCCTTGGCGCCACCGAAGGTGCCCTCCTCGATCTCGTCCATGGCCTGGTCGATCTTCCAGTCGGTCACCGTGGAGGCAACGACCGTGGGCTGGGAGTCGCCGAGGATGTCGATGGGCTGGGAGATGTCGAAGTGGGTGTCGGCACCGGCAGCCTCGAGGGCCTGACGGGCGCCGTTGTCGACTGCGGAGGCGTCGCCCCACATGACGTCGACGTTGTTGGAGTTAATCCACTGCTCGGTGAGCTGGGTGCCCTTGGCGGCGTCGGAGAAGCCAGCCTCGAAGTTGTACTGGCCCTGGATGGAGGAGTCAATCTTCTGCGCAGCAGCGAGGTAGGCGGAGTACTTGTTGAGCGTGGAGGGAAGCTTCATGCCACCGATGAAGCCGATGGACTTCGTCTGGGTCATAAGGCCAGCGATGACGCCAGCGAGGGAGCCGAGCTGGACAAAGTCGGGAAGAACGGTCTCGACGTTGTCGGTGTTCTCGTAGTCGCCGAGCTCGCTGTCGGGGTCGGTGTTGGTGATGAGGAAGTGGACGTTGGGGTGGGTCTCGGCGGCGTCGGAGATGACCTCGGCCCAGGAGGAGGCGAACTGGTTGCCATTGCCGACGATCAGGTCGACGTCCTGGTCAACGTAGGTCTCGGCGGCGCTGGCGTTGTCGGCGGAGGCGACGTTCTCCTTGGGCTCGAGCATCTCCCAGCCCTCGTGGCTCTCGATGGCGCGCTTGAGGGACTCGTAGTGAGCCTGGTCCCAGCCGCCGTCGGTAATGGTGCCGCTCATGATCATTGCGACCTTGTAGCCGGTCTTCTCGGTGGGGTCGGAATCAGAGGAAGAGCTGGAATCGGAGGAGGAGCCGCCGCAGGCGGTGAGGGCGAGAGCGGCAGCAGCGGTGCCGGACAGGCCGATGAACTGGCGACGGTCGAGGTTGAGGTTAGCCATGGATCTTCCCTTTCGGTTATGCGGGCCGACGGGCCCGCCTTGGACGAAACTCCCACATGGGAGGTAGTGCAAACGCGAGGTAAGGGTTGCCGAATGCCTCGCGATAGAACCTAGCTTAACGCAAACTTAGCGGCTCTCGCGGTTATAAGGCTGGCCGTTGGCCTTGGGGCCGGCGTGCTTGGAGCCAAAGAACAGCAGGGCCACGATGGTGAAGACGTACGGAATCATCTTGAAGAACATGACCGGCGCAGACTGGAACTGGGCCTGCAGGGCCACGTTGACGCCATCGAAGAAGCCAAAGAGCAGGCTTGCGAGCATGACGCCCACGGCGCTCCAGCGGCCAAAGATGACCGTCGCCAGGGCGATGAAGCCACGGCCGGCCACGATGCCGTCGGTGTAGATGGGCGTGTAGCAGATGGTGAGGAAGGCGCCACCGGCTGCGGCAAGGGCGCCGCACAGGACGCAGGCGATGTACTTCACGCGCACGACGTTGATGCCGAGGGTCTCGGCCGCCTGGGGCTTCTCGCCCACGGAGCGGAAGGAGAGACCGGCGCGGCAGCGCTTGAAGAAGAAGCTCACCACAGGCACGAGCAAAAACGCGAGGTAGGCCAGGGCCGTCTGATTGAACAGGCCGTTACCGATAACGGGAATGTCGGACAGGCCAGGGATGGCGATGGAGGCCATCGTGACGCCGGTGGCGTTCTCGGAGTTGGAGCCAACGAAGAGGTTGAAGCCGAACAGCGCGATGGCGGGCGCCAGGATGTTGACGGCCATGCTCGTGACCACCTGGTCAGAACAAAGCGTGATGGTGCAAAAGGCGTAAATCATGTTGATGGCAACGCCAGCCGCCATGCCGGCGAGCAGGCCAATCCAGAGATTGCCGGTGACCTTGCCCACGGCGAAGGCCACGAAGGCGCCGACGGCCATGATGCCCTCGAGGCCGATGTTAACGAGACCGGCCCTCTCGGAGAAGACCTCACCCAAGGCGGCAAGCAGGATGGGCACGGCGCCCATGGCCATGGCCTTGATGATGGTAGGGAGTGCGACCATGAAGTCCATTACGCGGTCACCTCAGCTTTCTTGTTCTTGTTGCGCAGGGAGGTGATGAAGGCCTTGACCTTCGGGAGCCTCACCATGGCCATACCGGCAACGGCAAAGATGATGATCAGGCCACGGATGATGTCCACGATGGCCGTGGGCACGCCGATGACGCTCTGCATCATGGTGCCGCCGGTTGCCAGCACGCCGAACAGCAGGGCAACGACGATGGAAGCGATGGGGTTGAGCTGGGCGATAAGCGCGATGGCCACGCCGTCAAAGCCAAAGCCCGAGCCAAAGCCGTCGGCCAGGCGGAACGGGGTCTTGCCGAACAGCTCGATGACGCCGCCCATGCCGGCAACGGCGCCGGAAATGACGAAGGCAAGCACCACAAGCAGGCGCACCGGGAAGCCGTTGACCCTGGCCGCCTCGGGGCTCATACCCACGGCGCGGATCTTAAAGCCGAACGAGGTGCGGAAGATGACGTACCAAAGCAGGATGCCGATGACGATGGCGATGAGCACGCCAACGTGGGCAGGGCCGACGTCAAACAGGTGGGCGCTCTTGGGCATGGCCGGCGTCTGCGGCAGCCCCTCGTCGGAGTAGACGTTCTTGTAGAGGAACTCCATGAAGTACAGGGCGATGTAGTTGAACATGATCGTGGTGATCATCTCGTTGAGCCCTCGGGTGATCTTCATGATGCCCGGGAGCAGCGCCCACAGGCCGCCGAAGATGATGCCCACGACGATGGCCACGAGCACGGCCGGCACGCCGGTGAGGTTGAGGGTGATGACCACGTAGGCCGCAGCCGAGGCACCCATGATGAACTGGCCCTCACCGCCGAGATTGAACACGCCGCACTTATAGGCAAACACAGCAGCCAGTGCGGTGAAGATCAGCGGGCAGGCGCGCTCGAGCGTCTTGCCGATCTTGTTGATGTCACCCAGCGAGCCCTGAATCATGGCCGCATAGCCCTGGATGGGGCTCTTGCCCATGCAGGCGATGATGATGGCGCCCACGATAAGGGCAAGAAGCACCGAGACGATGGGGGTCACGACCATGAGGCGCTTCTCGCGCACCTCCTCGGAGTACATGCCCGCGCGCCACGCGCGCTTCGACTCCTTGTTGCCCTGGTCGGGGGCGGGCTTGATGTTTTCTGCCACCTTTGCTCCCCTCCTACTTTCCTGCCATGGCCAGCGAAATCTCCTTGATGGGAGGGTTCGCGCCAGGATACGTTCCCATAATCTCGCCCTCGAAAAGCACCGTGATGCGGTCGGAGAGCTTCAGGACCTCGTCGAAGTCCGCAGAGATCAGCAAGACCGCGCAGCCGGCGTCGCGCTGGGCGATGATCTGGTCGTGGATGAACTCGGTGGCGCCAATGTCGAGGCCACGGGTCGGGTAGACGGCCACGAGCAGCTTGGGGTGGGCGTCGAGCTCACGGGCGAGAATGACCTTCTGCTGGTTGCCGCCGGAAAGCGAACGGGCCGTCTGGTTGACGGAGGTGCAGCGGATGTCGTTCTCCTCGCGCAGGCGCTCGGCGTGTTCACGGATGGCGTCGAGCTTGAGCCAGGCGCCGTGACCCACGGAAAAACGTTCGTCCTCGGTAGCCTTGAGCACGAGGTTCTCGGCAATGGACATGTCACCCACGAGGCCCATCTTGTTGCGGTCCTCGGGGATGTTGCCAAGGCCAGCCTCGATGAAGGCGCTCGGGCTGAACAGGCCGATCTGCTTGCCGTCGACGCCGATAGCCTCGCCGCTTTCGGGCTTGATGAGGCCGGTGACGAGGGCCGCAAGCTGGCTCTGGCCGTTGCCGTCAATGCCGGCCACGCCCAGAATCTCGCCCTTGTGGATGGTGAGGGAGACGTCCTTCAGGCCGCCATGCTTGACCTCGGGCTTATAGGAGACGCCGCGCAGCTCAAAGGCGACGTCAGAGGCGTCGGAGACCTTCTCGTAGGTGCTCTCCTGGAACTTCTGGCCGATCATGAGGTCGGCGAGCTCCTGCTCGGTGGTGTCGGCGACC
>CAVHWW010000011.1:28942-45576 GCA_963639715.1 Acutalibacteraceae bacterium | reverse complement strand
CCTTCATGGCCTCGGCGCCCTTCATGACGGTCTCGACGGAGGGGTCGGACTCGACGCCCTCGAAGAGCTGCACCTCGAAACCGGCCTCCTTGAGGTCAGCCTCGATGTCCTGCAAAAAGCCGCCGCGGCGCATGGAGCCGCCGCCGGTGACGATGAGGGCCTTGCTACCCTTGAGGTTCTTGACCTCGTGGCGGGCGCCCTCGCCGAAGTACAGGTCACGCGGGTTGGTGAAACGTCCCATTGCATTTCCTCCAAATCTATGTCCGGAGGCACCTTGCCCCCGGCGCCCGGCGGCGCGAACGCCGCCGGCTCTCCCCAAATAGCAGGCCTGTCCCGAGGCCCGCCCCATTGTCGACGATGCATGAAAGCCCCCTCCCATGCACCGGCGAAGCTCCGTTCCCGCGAGTCTTGGGAGGCGTGGCGCCTCCGCACAGGAACTGAAACTAAGAGAATTTTATCCAGCTGTTATTTGACCAGACGCAAGAAAGGGTCATCTTTCCGCAAGCGTTCTGTTCTGACCGCCCACAGAAAAACGCAACTCGCCGATTTACATTACCGATTGACCTTGTTCCGATAGACAATTCCGGTCGCAGTATGGAACATGACATGTGTAGGCGCGAATCACACGAGGTAAATAGGCGTCCTTGTGTAATGCGACCATCCCAGAGGCATTTGCAGCCTGAATTTACACTATTCAGATTTATGCATTATCCAATCAATCTAATGCATTTAGAAAGTTTGGATAAAGCCGTTGGGGAATCGCCGGTAAGTCCTCAGAAGGCCCCCATACAAAGCGAGGACGCCTTCTCATGAAGGCGTCCTCTCGTTCTTAAGGCTCCGCGAGACCGGGAAGGCCCGCACAGGACTAAAACACCAAGTGTGCGAGGCCTCCCGTGTGGCAGCATTCCGCAGCTTCGTCCTTCGCGGCGAGAACTACGACGAACAGGGTCTTCTCGGACTCCGGTGAGATTCTGTAAGCAGTATCCACAAGTAGCGGCAAGCAGCGTTACAGGTCGGCCGCCGCGATAGCCTCGACAGCGCGCTGAAGCACCTCGGGCGGCTGCACGAGGGCGATGCGTACGAAGCCCTCGCCCGCCGGGCCAAAGCTCGCGCCGGGCGTCACGATGACGCCGGCCTTATCCATAAGCTCAAGCGTAAAGTCGATGGAATCCATGCGGCCGTGGGGCAGGCGTGCCCAGACGAACATGGAGCCGTGCGCGTTGGGGCGCTCCCAACCGATTGCCTCGAGGCCATCGCAGAGGGCGTCACGGCGCTGCTCGTAGAGCTTCTCCTGCTCGCGAACCGACTCACGAGGACCGGTGAGCGCAGCGATGGCAGCGTGCTGGATGGGCAGGAACATGCCGTAGTCGCACTGGGCGCGCACGCGGCGCGTGGCGTCAATGACGTCCTGGCGGCCGATGAGGAAGCTGATGCGCGCGCCCGTGACGTTGAAGGACTTGGAGAGGCTGAAGAACTCCACGCCCACCTCGTCGGCACCCTCGCTCTCGAAGAAGCTGTGGCCATGCTTGCCGTCAAAGATGATGTCGCTGTAGGCGTTGTCATGGACGACGAGGATGTCGTGGGCCTTGGCGAAGGCGATTATCTCGGCATAGTTGGTGCGCGTGCCCACAGAGCCCACCGGGTTGGCAGGCAGCGAGACCACCATGTACTTGGCACGGTCGGCGACCTCGTCGGGAATGTCGGCCACATAGGGCAAGAAGTCGTGCTCGGCCGTGAGCGGGTAATAGTAGAGCTCGGCGCCCGTAATGACGGCGGCAGAGCGGAAGAGCGGGTAGCAGGGGTCGGGCACGAGCACGAGGTCGCCCTCGTCGAGCAGGGCGCCCGCCATGCGACCCATGCCCTCCTGCGTGCCGTTCACGCTCATGATCTGCGAAGGCTTGAGGTTCGTGATGCCAAAGCGGTCGGCATAGTAGTCGATGACAGCCTGAGTGAGTTCGTCGAGGTCACGCAGGGCGTACTTCCAGTTGTTAGGATCCTTGGCGGCCTCCACGAGCGCGTTCATGACGTGCGCGGGTGGCTCGAAGTCGGGGGTGCCAACAGACAGGTCGATGACCTCGCGGCCAGAGGCCTCGAGCTCGCGGCGACGATCGTTAAGAGCGCTGAAGACCTCGACGCCGATGCGGTCGAGACGCTTTGAGAACTCCATATAGGCCTCCATGCCAAGATACGAAAGCGGCGCCACACGGGCGCCGCAACGGTTGCGAGTTTTGATTGTACGAGGATTACCCCAGCTGCGCGAGCAGAGCCCGACAACCGGCGAGGACGTCGCGATAGGTGTCGTCGAAGTTGCCGGTCCACCAGGGGTCGGCCACGTCGCGCGCCTCGCCCCGAGCATTGCGGGCCGGCGGGTTCAGGCCTTCGCCATCGCCTGCGTAGGAGAGCAGCTTCACACACTTGCCCTGCGGGTCACCCTTGAAGATGCGGTGGAGGGAGCGCCCGTTGTCCTCGTCCATATAGACGATAAGGTCCCAGTCTTCGTACTCGGCGCGTTTGACCTGGCGGGCACGATGGGAGAGCACCGGCACCCCCACCTGCTGCAGCTTCTTCACCGTGCCGCGATGCGGCGGGTTGCCAAGCTCCTCCTGGCTCGTGGCAGCCGAGTCAATCTCGAACTCAGCCGCACGGCCAGCCTCGTTTACCAGGTCTTGCATGACGAACTGGGCCATGGTCGAACGGCAGATATTGCCCAAGCAAACGAACAAAATGCGGTGCATAGAGCCTCCGAGGTCACGTGAGACGGGGGCTAACCCTCCTCGACTCGCAGCGTTGATCCAGTACGGCCGCGCTCGACGATGACCTTGTGCGAGATGCTCTGGCGCAGCTCGTCGACGTGGCTGATGATGCCCACCAGTTTATTGCTGTTCTGCGCGCCCGTGAGCGTGCGCACCGTCAGGGCCAGCGACTCTTGGTCGAGCGATCCAAAGCCCTCGTCAACGAACATGGTGTCGAGCTCTATGCCACCCGCATGGGCCTGGACCACGTCGGAAAGGCCAAGGGCCAAGGCGAGCGAGGCCTTGAACGACTCGCCGCCCGAAAGCGATGAGGCGTCACGGGGCTTGCCGGTGAACGAATCAAGAACGTCGAGGTCAAGGCCTGTTTGGGCAGAGCCGGCGCCACTCCTTGCGCCCTTGTGGCGCATGAGCTCGTAGCGCCCCTCGGTCATCTCGAGCAGGCGTCGGTTGGCGGCAGCGAGCACGCGATCGAACCAGCGGGCCTGCAGGTAGGTCTCGAAGCTCAGGCGTTGCTTGCCCGGCAGCTGGCCATTTGCCGTGCGCGAGAGGGCGTCCATCTCGGCAAAGCGTTCGGCGGCCTCATGCCCGTCTTTTACGAGGCCCTCGAGCTGGCGCGACAGACGCTGGTTCGCCTCGACGCGAGAGGCGATGGCGGAGCGTCTGTTCTCGACGTCATCGCGACGCGCGCGGGCCCGCTCGAGGTCTGCCTTGGCCTTCGAGGCGTCCACCTTGCCCTGGTTGCCCAGCTGCTTGACCTGCTCACGAGCGGAGCTCGTCTCTGCGGTGAGCCTCGTGACCAGATCCTCCTTTGCAGAGAGGTTCTCGGCCGCCTCGCGCCGGGCGCGATCCATCTCCTCGATCTTGCGGTTGAGGCCGTCTCGCTCAAGGCGGGCAAGCTCGGCGCTCTCATGGGCAAGGCCGCCCTTGACGGCCTTCACCGTGGCTGCAGCCTCGGCCTGGCGAGACCTCGCCTGGGCCTCGTCAGCAACGGAAGTATCGTAGGCACTGGCCAATGCAGGCCGCTCTTGATTAGCCTTCGCAACGGCATCCTTGGCAGCTTGTAGACGCTCGACGCCGGCCTGGGCCTGTTCGAGGGTTTCATCGGCAACAGAGAGCTGGGCTCGCGCTGCGTCGAGAGATGCCTTGGCGCTCGCTTCGTTGGTTTGCGGAAGGCCCGACTCGTACTCGACGAGGGCGGCTTCGGCAGCGGAGAGTTCCTCACGCAGGTCGTCGCGCTTTGCGCGGGCGGCGTTGAGCTCGGTTGCGGAGACCTCGGACCTCTTCTGGATATCCGCAATCTGCCGCTCGCACTCACGAAGTCGCAGCTCACGGGACGCAGCGTCGCTCACCTTCGTCTCAAGCGACTTGGAGCTGCAGGACAGCTCCTTGCCCTTCTCCAGCAAATCATCTGGGGAACCCTGGCGAGAGATGAAGGCCGCGAGCTCCGATTCATAACCGTTGAGGCTCGCGTTTGCTTCGCCCATCGTCTTTGATGCCTCGGTCGCGTCGGCCGTGGCTCGCTCGAGCTCGGCCGCGGCAGCATCAACCTGCTCTTGCGTAGGAACCTCTCCGTCATGGATTGCCGGGCACGGATGATCGACGGAGCCGCAGACGGGGCATGGTGCGCCCGGCTTGAGGCCACGAGCCAAAACGCCTGCCTGACCGTCGAGAAACGCCCCTTGCATCGCTGCATGCGCGGCGCGGGCGGCCTCCATGGCCCCCTTGAGCTTAAGGTACTTGGCCTCGGCGGTGCCAAGCGCTTCCCTGGCCTCGGCAACGAGACCTTGGCGGCGCGTCAGGTCCTTGTAGTTCTCGCGCGCTTCTTTGAGCTGACGCGTAAGCTCGTCGCGCTGTGCCTTCAGGCGTTCGAGCTCTGCGGGCGCATCCCTTAGGGACGTCTCCTCGCTACGAAGACTCTCAAGCTGCGCCTCAAGTTCGTTGCAAGCGACCTCGGCACGTGTGAAGGCCTCCTGGCATCCTTGGGCCTTGGAACGCTTGTTGGCGAGCTCGGCCTTCCTGCGCGCAAGCTCTTCGACAGAATTGAGGAGGCCCTGGGCCTTCTCGAGCTCCTGGGCCGCGCTCCGCTTCGCAGCTTTGGCCCGCTCCAGAAGCGCCGGGGCTTCGCCCAGCTGCTCGGCTTGGGAACGAGCGGCCGCAAGCTCCTCGTCGCAGCGCGCAAGCCCGGCCTGAGCCGAACGGACGCGTTGTTCGGCCCCCGAAAGCTGCGCGGCGGCTTCGCGCTCGTCCTTCTCGGCAGCCTCGAGCTCGGAGAATTTCTCCAGCTCTTGCGTGATGACGGCGGCTTTGTCGGCAAGCCGCTTCCTCTCTTCGGCCCTTGCCTCCTGCTGGGTCACGAGCTCGCGCGCCGGGGCGACCTCCTTGCTGGCCTGGGCCAGCTCGGCCTCGCGCTCGGCAAGCAAGGCCTTTTGGTCCTCAAGCAGCCTGGCTCGATCGGCCAAGGCGGAAAGTCGCTCCGTCTCCGATGTAGCCGCCGCGCGTTCGGCATCAAGATGATCAATCTCAACGCTGTCTTCTTCGCCCTGCGAGGCAAGCAGCTCCAAGGCCTCCTCGCCATCGGGAAGCTCGGAATCGCAGAGAGCGTCAAAGCGGGCCTCTCGCTCCTCACCCGTAACCTGGATGGTGGGCACAAGAGCAAACAGACGCTCGCGATTGTTCTTAGTTTGTTCCTCGAGCTTACCGGCGCGAGACTTAAGGGCGCGCTGGAACTCCACGTAGGCCTGCGTCCCAAAGAGCTTGCGCATGATGACCGAGCGCTCCTTGGTGTCAGCCTTGAGCAGCTTGCGGAAATCGCCCTGCGCGATCATCACGATCTGCGAGAACTGGCTGCGATCAATCCCGAGAAGCTCGACGATGGCCTTGTCCACGTCACGCAGGCCCGCAATGGGCGCCTCGTCGCCGCAGACAAGCGTGGCGTCTGCCATCTGGGTGGTCATGCCGTCGCCGCGCATCTTGGGACGCTCGTACTCGGGGTTTCTGCGCACGCAGTAGCGCTCGCCACGGTGCAAGAACTCAAGCTCCACGTAGGTCTGCGTCTCGGGAGTTGCAAAGTCGCTGCGCAGACTACGAGAAGTGCGGTCTGCGCCGCTCGCGGCACCAAAGAGCGCAAACGAGATGGCATCGAAGATGGTGGTCTTGCCCGCACCCGTGTCGCCGCAGATGAGGTAGATGCCCTCGGCCCCAAGCTTCTCAAAATCGATGGTCATCTCGCCTGCGTACGGGCCAAAGGCACTGACGGTGAGCTTTAACGGCCTCATCTAGAGCACCTCGATTCGCTCGAGCTCTTCTTGCGCGATCTTGCGCTGGCCCTGCGTAAGCTCAAGGCCGTTCTGCTGCTCGTAGAAGTCGCAAAACAGCGACAGCGGGTCTGCGTCTTCATCTGAGGGGGCGGCGTCTGCGCTCACGCCGGCAGCACGCGTCCTGGCGTTGTCATACTCGAGGCTCATGACGTTGGGATAGACGTTGCGCAGGCGCGCCATCGCGTCCACAGCGGGGTTCTCATCGGTGAGAACCGCATAGAGGTAGTCTTCTCGGCTTGTGTCCTCGGCATCGGCTACCTCGGGAGATATGAGCCGCTCGAGCGGACCGTGCACGCGCCTGAGGTCGTGGAGGGGTTCGAGGGCAACGAGCTCGATGGTGGGCTGCTCACCAGCCGCACCAAGCTCCACGAGGGTGGCCGACTTTTGCCCACGCCACTCCGAGAGCGAGTACTTGAGGATCGAGCCCGCATACCGCACCGAATCGCGGCCCACGCGCTGGGCACCATGGATGTGCCCGAGGGCCACGTAATCGAACGGCTCGAACACGCTGACGTCGACGTTGTCCATGCCGCCAATGGAGAGCTCGGAGTCACAACGCTCGGGCGAGACGCCGCCCGCCGTCACAAACTGGTGCGCCACGGCGACATTGCGCACGGCCTGCCCGTTGTCGGCAAGTTTACGCAGCTCGCAGGCACCGATCACCGCATTAAGGGCATCGGTGTAGTTAGCAATCTGCGCCTCGGGGAAGCAGTGACGCACGCTCGAGACATGCAGGTACGGGATGGGCCAGATATCGACGGGGCCGTGCTCGTCAGCCAAGCTCACGGGCTCGATGCTGCCGTCATACACAGGCGTCACGTGGATACCGTGCCCCGCGAGAAAGCCCGCCGCGTAGGCCACGCGCTCGGCAGAATCGTGGTTTCCGGCAATGACGACGGTCTGAGCGCCCGTCTGCGCCAGGCTGCTGAAAAACCAATCGACAAGACGCATGGCCTCGGCACTTGGCACTTGCTTGTCATAGAGGTCTCCCGCGACAAGCACGGCATCGACCTTACGCTCGCGCACAAGGTCAATCACCTGCGACAACACATGGCGTTGGTCTTCCAACATGGAGAACTCGCAGACACGTTTACCGATGTGCAGGTCTGCTATGTGAAGAAGCCTCATTGCGTCTCCTTGCGACGGGGCAGTTCGTTCGTTTTGGCAGCTCATGGGCACAGCCGCCATTCATGGGGATGATTCTACGACCGCTTGCGGACATTAAGCACCGCCCAAAAGTGGCCAACACCGCTTATAAGTGGTGGTGCAGTCCACGGCCTGCGCCGATATTCGAAGCATGCCTAACGACCAGCAACATCTCACGAAGCACGAATATGCCCTCGAGCTCGCCTATCGACTGCGCAGCCTCCGGGAAAACAGCGGACTCACCCAAGAGCAGGTGGCCGAACGAGCCGGCATGTCCAGCAAGACCTATCAAAAGTACGAGCAAGGGGTCTCGAAGAAGGGAATCCCCACGAACCCTCGTCTCGACTCGCTCGTAAGCCTGGCTGATGTTTTTGAGATAGATGCGGGAGACCTCATTAGGGTCGACTATGATGCCCTAGACCCGCTCGACCCCGAGCAGGGCAAGGCATAGACTTCGGCCGAGCGCAAGGCACTCAGTACCCGCGCAGGCCCAGAAGGGACTCGCATGTACGGACTCCAGGCAGAAGCACACTTTGACGCGGCCCATTTCCTCGCGGACTACTACGGGAAGTGCGAGAACCTCCACGGCCACCGCTGGCGCGTCGTGGCAACCATCGAGGCAGAAAACCTGCAGGGCGCCAATGCCGGAGGTCGTCTTCGCGACGACGGAACCTGCGGGACCGACGGCACCGAGCGCGACATGGTGGTCGACTTTGGCGCCTTCAAGCGCATCGTAGGCGAGGTGGCCGACGAGCTCGACCACACCTTCATCGTGGAGCAGGGCACGCTCGCACCCACGACCGTGGCCGCGCTTGAGTCGGAGGGCTTCTCCCTCACGATCGTGCCCTTCCGTACCACGGCCGAGAACCTCGCCCGCCACATCTTTGACCGCCTGGTCGAGCGAGGCCTGCCCGTCTCCCAGGTCGAGGTGGACGAGACGCCCAACAACCGCGCCTTCTTTGCGCCCGAGGGGCACGTGGGCAGGTAGCCCGGCGCTTGCCAGAGCCGGGACCAAGCCGCGCGGCCATCCCGCGAAGGCGATTCGCCTGTATTGCGGCGCCTCCCAAAACCAACGTCATACGCTGTACTTATCCACATCACCCCAGCTAGAAGCATGAATATGCCATCTAGCTGGGGTGATGTGCTCTAAATCGAACAAGGCGTGTTCGCATTGTGGTCGCTTTCAAACGAGAACCCTTAATGTCCGGTTCTCGTTGCATCATGGGTTCGCAAGAAACGAACACCTGTTTGTTATGGAGGCGGGCATCATGAGCGCAACAAGCGATCACACCAAGGCAGCAGCACCGGCGCTCGGCCTCGCCTCAGACGACCCAACTGACACGGGCCACGTCTACCTCTGCATCGACCTCAAGAGCTTCTATGCCTCGGTCGAGTGCGCAGACCTCGGGCTCGACCCGTTCACCACCAACCTCGTCGTAGCAGACACAAGCCGTGGCCCCGGCACCATTTGCCTGGCCCTCTCCCCCGCCATCAAGGCCTGCGGCGTCTCGGGGCGCCCCAGGCTCTTCCAGATCCCCAACAACATCCGCTATCGCGCCATACGGCCGCACATGCGCCGCTACATGGAGGTATCGGCTCAAATCTATGGCATTTACCTGCGCTTTATTGCCAAGGAAGACATCCATGTCTATTCGGTCGACGAATGCTTCATCGACGCCACGCCCTACCTTTCGCTCTACGGCACCGACGGGGCGGGTCTCGCCCGCACGCTCATGGACGCCGTCCGCGCCGAGACAGGCATCTGCGCCACGGCCGGCATCGGGACCAACCTCTTCCTGGCCAAGGTGGCCCTAGACATCTTGGCCAAACACGAGGAGAGCCACATCGGCATCCTGGACGGCGAGCGCTTCCGCCGCCTCATCTGGCGCCACCGCCCCATCACCGACATCTGGCAGATCGGGCCCGGCATCGCCCGCAGGCTCGCGCGTTACGGCATCTACGACCTCGCCGGCGTCGTGGCCGCAGACGAGGCGCTGCTCCTGCGCGAGTTCGGCGTGAACGCGCGCCATCTCATCGAGCATTCGCGTGGCATCGAGAACTGCACCATCGCCCAGATCCAGGCCTACGAGCCGCAGCAGCACTCCATCAGCACCGGCCAGGTGCTCGCGCGCCCCTACACCACCAAAGAGGCACTCACGGTTCTGCGCGAGATGGTCGACGACGCCCTGCTCGACCTCGTGAGCAAGCGTCTCGCCTGCGGGCATGTCTCGCTTTGGGTGAACTACGCCTGGGAGCCAGATGACTGGGATGTCACCACGTTGCGCAGCGGCCCGCACGCCTCCATATCGCACAAGCTCGTAGCCCATACCTGCTCGCGTGAGGCGCTCGTGGAGGAGGTCGAGCGCATGTATGCCGAGGCCGTTGACCCGGCCCGCAAGGTAAAGCGCCTCACCCTCGGCCTGGGAGACCTCGTGAGCGAGGGGGCCGCCGAGCTCACCCTGTTCACTGACGTCGAGGCTGAGGCCGCCGAGAAGCGCCTTGCCCAGGCAACCATCGCCGTGAAGGGCCGCTTTGGCAAAAACGCCCTCGTACGCGGCCGCAGCCTCAGGAGCGAGGCAACAGGAATAGAGAGAAACGCCCAGGTTGGAGGCCACCATGCATAGCACAGCAAGTTGGGGCGCAAAGGCCGCCCCAAACCCAAAGGACGCCGCGCAGTTCATGCCGTTCGCCGCGCTCACGGGCTTTGAAGAGATGGCGAGCGCCCAGGAGCAAACGCACGAGCCGCGCCGCACGCTCACCGAGGAGCGGGCCGAGCAGGTCTCACGCATGCTCGTACGCCTGCAGAAGGGAGATGCCGCCCAGGTCACCCACTACGCCTACGGCAACTACCAAACCAGCGCAGGCATCGTGCGCCAGGTCGACTCGACCTTCCGCCGGCTCGTACTGGTGGGGCAGAACGGCAAGCCCGACCAGCGCATCCTGTTCGAGGACATCTGGGACTTGCGGCTTCTGTAGGCCAAAGTGGCCAGCATGGCCGCGGGCGGCGGCGTACGCCCGCTGCAACGAGGGATGGACAGACTGCTACGAAGCCGATTCCACGGCCGCAACCGCGAACCCGAGCGACGCAAGCATGAATGAGGAAGGGCAGCCGAACGAACGCACAATCCGCTCGCCAAACCTGGGCCGTGGGCTATCCTTTCTCGGTATGTAAACCCACCAAGGGAGCCCCATGAAGAGCGAAAGCAACGTTTCTGCCTGGTTGGACGAAGCGCCGGCCGAGGTGCGCCAAACAACCGAGCGACTCTTGGCCGAAGTCGAGGCCCTGCGCGCCGAGCAGGTTATCTACCCCGCACAGGAAAACATCCTGAACGCCCTGGCCTACACCGGCCCCACCAGCGTCCGCGCGGTCATCCTCGGACAGGATCCTTACCACGGCCCCGGCCAGGCCATGGGCCTGTCCTTTTCCGTGCCGCAGGGCCAAAAGCTCCCGCCGAGCCTACGCAACGTCTACAAGGAGCTCGTGGCAGACCTCGGCTGCGCCATGCCCGCAAGCGGCGACCTCACACCCTGGGCCGAGCAGGGCGTCCTTCTGCTCAACACCACGCTCACCGTGCGCGAACACGAGGCAAACTCCCATGCCAAGCTTGGCTGGCAAACGCTTACCGACTACGTGGTGAGCCGCTGCCTGCAGCTCGAGCAGCCCGTGGTCTTCCTCGCTTGGGGACGTTTTGCCCAAAAGATGGTGGAAGACAAGATGGCCGAGCTCGAGGTCGGCGAGGCGCAAGGCAAGTTCTGTCTCGCCTCAACGCACCCCTCCCCGCTCTCGGCCACCCGCTCTTCCGGCGGCCTGCCGGCCTTCATCGGCTCCCGCCCCTTCACCCACGCCAACGGGCTGCTCACAGCCCACGGGTCCAGTCCCATCGATTGGGAACTGCGGAACTAGAAGCTAACGTTGCCGAACTCGCTGAGGACCAGGCCCTCGTTGTGCTCGGTGGCGTAGTTGAGGTTCCAGTCGGTGGTGAAGAGCAGCAGCTTGTCGCCGCGCATGTTCTCCACGCGGCAGGTGTCGCGCGTGAGGTTGAGCGCACGCACGGCCTTCTCGTCCATGTCGCCCTCAATCCAGCGCAGCTCGTTGTAGGGCAGCGCCTGACGGTAGACCTCGACCTTATACTCGCTCTTGAGGCGCTGCTCGAGCACCTCAAACTGCAGGACGCCGACCACACCCACAATGACGCTCTCCATACCAGCGCCCAGCTCGCGGAAGATCTGGATGGCGCCCTCCTGGGCCAGCTCCTCCATGCCCTTCACGAACTGCTTGCGCTTAAGCGTGTCCACCTGCGAGACGCGAGCAAAGTGCTCGGGCGAGAAGGTGGGAATGCCGGCAAACTGCACGCGCTCCTTACCGGCACAGACCGTATCGCCGATGGAGAAGATGCCCGGGTCAAACAGGCCCACGATGTCGCCCGCGTAAGCCTCGTCCACGATGGCGCGGTCGTCGGCCATCATCGAGGTGCCGGTCGCCAGCTTGAGGTTGCGGCCACCCTGCACGTGATAGGCGTTCATGCCGCGCTCGAACTTGCCCGAGCAGATGCGCACGAAGGCGATGCGGTCGCGGTGGTTCTTGTCCATGTTGGCCTGGATCTTGAACACAAAGCCGCTGAAGTCGTCACGCGAGGGCTTCACCGGCTCGCCGGTAAGCTTGTCGGTGTAGGGACGCGGCGCCGGGGCCAAGCGCAGGAACTCCTTCAGGAAGGGCTCCACACCAAAGTTGGTAAGCGCCGAGCCAAAGAAGGCGGGACTGAGCTTGCCGCAGGCCACGGCCTCGAGGTCGAGTTCGTCACCAGCGCCGTCGAGCAGCTCGATGTCGTCCATCAGGTTCTTGTGGTTCTCCTCGCCGATGAGCTCGTCCATCGAAGGATCGCCGAGCTCGGCCTCAATCTCGCCGACCTTCTTGGTGGCGTTGGCGTGGCCGTCGCCCTCGAAGGCGATGACCTTGCGGGTCTGACGGTCGAACACGCCGCGGAAGTTGCGGCCGCTGCCGATGGGCCAGTTCATCGGATAGGTATTGATGCCCAGAACGTTCTCGATCTCTTCCATGAGCTCGAAGGGATCGCGCGCGTCGTGGTCAAGCTTGTTCACGAAGGTGAAGATGGGGATGTGACGCAGGGTGCAGACCTTGAAGAGCTTCTTGGTCTGAGCCTCGACGCCCTTGGCGCCGTCGATGACCATCACCGCGGCGTCGGCGGCCATGAGGGTACGGTAGGTGTCCTCGGAAAAGTCCTGGTGGCCAGGGGTGTCGAGGATGTTCACGCAGCAGCCGTCATAGGTGAACTGCAGCACCGACGAAGTAACGGAGATGCCGCGTTCCTTCTCGATGTCCATCCAGTCCGAGACCGCGTGCTTGGAGCTGCTCTTACCCTTGACCGAGCCGGCCGTCTGGATGCTGCCGGTGTAGAGAAGTAGCTTCTCGGTAAGGGTGGTCTTGCCCGCATCGGGGTGGGAGATGATCGCGAAGGTGCGCCTTGACGACACCTGGTCTTCCAGAAGTGACATGCAATTCCTAACGTGCGTGGTTTTGGCCCCGCATATTGTAGCGATTGGTGCCGCGCCCACGCAGCGGGAAGGCACGGCACCCACCCCCCCAGCGCCACGGCGTATGCGAGGGCAGGTGCATGAAACGCAACGGTCCAGCGAGGGCGAGCGCGCATGCCGCCGCAACGGCCAATGCAACGAAAGCTCTAGCGCGCTCCTGAGGCAAAGACGCGCTCGAGCGTACCGAACAGTGCCTCGATGTCGATGGGCTTGGCAATGTGGGCGTTCATGCCCGCTTCGAGGGCGCTGCGTCGGTCCTCCTCAAAGGCATTGGCCGTCATGGCGATGATGGGGATGTTGGCACGGCGATTGCCCGGCAGCGTGCGAATCTCGCGCGTGGCGGTGTAGCCGTCCATCTTCGTCATCTGGATGTCCATGAGGATGAGGTCGTACTTGTCTCCCGCCGCAGAGCTCATGACCTCGACGGCGTCGGTGCCATCAGGCACCGAATCGACCTCGAGCCCGGCTTCGGTGAGAATTGCCTCGGCAATCTCTGCGTTGAGATGGTTATCCTCGACAAGCAACACACGCTTGCCGGCGAAGTCCTTGTACTCGGGACGCTTCGGGGCCTCAACCTCAACAGGCGAGGTAAGCGCAGCACGCAGCTCGCTCATAAACAGCGGCTTAGCGACGAAGGTGGTGACTCCGGCAGCGCGCGCCTCTTCCTCGACGTCGGCCCAATCGTAGGCAGTGAGGATGATGATGGGCGTGGAATCGCCGATGACCTTGCGGATGCGGCGCACCGTCTCCACGCCGTTCATGTCAGGCATGAGCCAGTCGATGATGAAGACGGCAAACTCGTCATCTTGGTCGACGGCCTCCTTCGCACGAATCACGGCCTCCTTACCGGAGGTGGTCCAGTCGGGTCGCATCTCAATCTCGCGCAGCATCTTGCTCACGCTCATGCAGGTGTTGGCATCATCGTCGACCACCAGCGCGCGCGATCCCTTAAGCTCGGGCATCGGCATGTAGCGCACGGTTTTGTCCGAGAGCTTGCAGCTGATGTTGACCACAAACTCGGTGCCGTGCCCTGGCTCGCTCGTGAGACTGATGGTGCCGCCCATCATGTCCACGATGTTCTTGGTGATGGCCATGCCCAGGCCGGTACCCTTCATGCCGCTCTTGGTGCTGCTTCGCTCACGCGAAAAGGAATCGAAGACGTGCTCCTGGAACTCCTCGCTCATGCCGATGCCGTTGTCCTTCACGCGGAACTCGAAGGTGGTATAACCGGCCAGCGAGCAGGGCTTCTCGATCACACGAACATTCACGGTGCCGCCCACGGGCGTGAACTTGATGGCATTGCTCACGATGTTGAGCAGTACCTGGTTAAGACGCAGCTTGTCGGTGATGACGTCCTCGTGCTCAATGTCTTGCGTGTCAATGAAGAGGTCTTGCTGCTTGGAAGTAATGGAGCCTTGGATGATCGTACGCAGGTCCCTCATGACATCGGGAATATGTACGTTGTTTTCATCGATCTTGACGCTGCCGCTCTCGATGCGGCTCATGTCGAGGACGTCATTGATGAGCGAAAGCAGGTGGGTACTCGAGGTACTGATCTTCCTGAGATAGCCCTGCACAAGCTCGGTGTTATCAATGTGGGTCATCGCAAGGGCCGTGAAGCCGATGATGGCGTTCATGGGCGTGCGAATGTCGTGGCTCATGTTCGACAGGAAGGTCGTCTTGGCACGATTGGCGTGCTCGGCGGCGACAAGTGCACTCTCGAGCGCCTGACGCTGCCGCTCCTCGCGATTCTTCTCCTCCGTAATGTCCATACCGTAGACGATGCACTCGAGGTGGTTCGTCTGAGGGTTCATGACAAGGCGGGCCGCAATACGGGCAGGGCGCACGCTGCCGTCATCAAAACGCGACTCGACGTCGCAGCTGACCTCTGCCTTGCCATCTTCGTAGGCGGCGATGAGGGCCTGCCTAGAGAAACGGCCGACGAACTCTCGTCTCGCATCCTCGCCGCACACGTAGCCAGCGACCTCCTCCACGAGGACATCGACCTCGGCGGCATCCAAGTGTTGCGCCTCATCAGAGCTGCCGTTGACGGAGACAACCGTATTCGCATTGAGATCCATGTGGAAAACAGCCTGGGCATCAGGGATGGAGGTTATAAGACGCTCAACCGAGCGCTCGTAAATCTGCTGGGAGCGGCGTACGTCGGTGATGTCGGAGGCGTACTCGATGAAATACTTTTTGCCGTTCGCCTCAAACAGCTTCGACTTCACGAGAAAGACCTGGGTGCCATTGTCCACCTCGGAGGTAAAGGAGCCGCCTTCCTCGAGGTTCATGGGGCAAAAGGGGCATGGCTCCTTATAGCCCATCATGAATTCGTAGCAATGCTTCCCTGCAAAGTCGCCGTCGTTTGCCCGAGCTAACTTGCGCGCCATGGCGTTCACATAGACGATTTCGCGCGTCTGCGCATCGCTCACTTGGATAAGCTCGTTGGAATCATCAAGGATCTGCTTAAGAAGCTCGATGTTTTCAGACACGCAATTCACCTCACGGGTAGGGTTTAGATAACTTTTTGATTTTATAGCGCCTGACCCGCAGATAAGCCCCGAGCCAGGCTCACAGCGCCCCCCGTTCATCGAATCCCCGCTTCTTTCAGGTTAGCAACACGCCGATTCGCGGTGCTCCGTTCGGCGAATACCCTCCACCTTCCGCTTGTCCATATGCCAGAATGTTCAATCGCCTGCGAGTCGCGACGGGGAAATCTGACTCGTAGTCTTTGCTTGCCCGCACAAGCGGCGCAACAAAAAGACCTTGCCCAACAGGGCACAGCAAGAACAGGGGCGGCACGTGTTGCCGCAATTGAATGGAGGGCCCTATGGCTTGTTTTGTCGTTGGCGGCGCTGAAGCCGTCGCCGTGAGCGCCGTGCGCCACGTCGTCAAGAAGCACGAGGTTGAGCAGGGCGTCATCGACGCCGAGGGCAACCAGCTCACCGAGGTGTCCGAGAAGGGCTACTGCCTCACGCGCAAGCTCGGCTGGCTCGCCTCCATGCTGTGGGGCGGCGTTGCCCTGCTGTGCATCGAGCACATCTGGCACGGCGAGGTGGTGCTGCACGCACCGTTCCTCACGGCCATGACCAACGCGGCCGACACCGCCGAGATGCTCTACGAGATGTCCACCGTGGGCGTGGGCATGTGCGTGCTCGTCACCTTCGTTTGGGCCATCGGCTGCCTTGTGGCCGACGCCGTCGCGAAGCGCGCGGGCAGCACCGCCGGAAGCGAGGCCTAGATGACGCTCATCCTCTGCGCAATCGCTGGCCTTATTGCTGCCGGCGCCTGGCACCTCTCGCCCGCGGCGCGCGAGGCGCACGTGGGAGGCCTCGCTTTGGCCTACGCCGGTGCCTCCACCATGTGGTGCGTGGACGAGGTCGCCAACCTGCTTGAGGGCGGCACCCTCTTCAACCTGGGTGATACGGCCGCCATGGCGGACGACGCGCTGCTCGGCTGCCTTATCGTGGCCGCCGGCCTGGCAGGCTGGCTCGCCTACCTCGGCGCAACCCGCCTTAAGGCGCAGCTGGCCTAAGCGGCGCCAAACAAGTTCGAACCACCAACGGGCGGCCTTCGGGTCGCCCGTTTTCGTTTTTCTCGCAGTCCGGACGATGACAAGAGCAGCGAAGAAGCGGCACGCATGGATACTCATGCGTGCCGCGCATTCGCATACCGTTACCCAACGCTAGCGAGTTGCCTCAGGCTGTTGCGTTTGCGGGGTTTGTAACCGCACGCAACAACCGCGTAGCCCCATCCGTATGCGTTTGCGGGGTTTGCAACCTCATGCGACAACCGCACCGCCTCATTCGGATGCGTTTGCGGGGTTTGCAACCTCATGCGGCAACTTTGCGGGCCAAGGCGG
>CAVHWW010000011.1:0-28414 GCA_963639715.1 Acutalibacteraceae bacterium | reverse complement strand
GACCCGACCTACTCGCCCTACTCCACCCAAACTGACGAGGCGCCGCAGTCAAACAGCTATTACCCCGAAAGCTTCGACCTGCGAGATAACGGCACCGTCACCTCCGTAAAGCGCCAGCACCCCTGGGGCACCTGCTGGAGCTTCGCCTCCATCTCGGCAGCCGAGACAAGCCTCATTAACTCGGGCGTTGCGTCGGCAGACATCAATCTCTCGGAGCGCCACCTCGCCTGGTTCGCCTATACCTCCGTCACCGAAGACGAAGTTGGCGAGGCCCAGGCCGGCGAGGGCTACCACACCGACAGCACCGACCCCAACGCCGTCTTCGACAACGGCGGCCAGGTCGTCTACGCCACCGGCCTGTTCGCCTCGGGACGCGGCCCCGCCTCCGAGTCGCTCGCGCCCTACCAAAACGATGAGGGCTACATCACCTGCATGGTGCTCGAGCCCGACGCGGACGCAACCGCCACCCCCACCGAGCAGATCCTCACCTCCTACGAGATTCAGTGCCTGCGCAACAAGGGCTATACGGTCACCTGCAGCAGCTACTCAAAGACCAAGCCCGACGGCACGGCAGCCACCTGGGCCGTGAGCGACAGCCTGTGGAACACGAGCGAGTACACCCTCAAGGAGAGCTACCTTCTGCCCGACACCCGCATCCTCGACGCCGACGGCGATTGGGCTGGGCTGAACCAGGAGGGCATCGACGCCGTAAAAGACCAGCTCACGCAGGGCAGAGCGGTCACCGTCGCCTTCTATGCCGACAACTCCCGCTCAAGCGAGACGGGCACGGCCAAGTACCTCAACACCCAGACCTGGGCCCACTTTGCCTGGGACACCACGGGCCTCAACCACGCCGTGACCATCGTGGGCTGGGACGACAGCTACTCCAAGAGCAACTTCCTTGAGGGGCACCAGCCCGAGGGCGACGGTGCCTGGCTCGTGAAGAACAGCTGGGGCTCTGAGGACGAGGAGTTCCCCAACTACGGCACCTGGGGCCTCACCGACGACGAGGGCAACCACACCGGCTACTTCTGGATCTCGTACTACGACCGCAGCGTCCAGCGCTTCGAGGCTTTTGACTTCGAGTCAACCGCATCGAGCTCAGACACCACGATTGACCAGTACGACTACCTGCCCCAGTCGAACACCTACTACCTCTCGAGCTACTACAAGTGGAGCACCGCCAACGAGTTCACCGCCGACGATGACCGCATCCTCGACGCCGTCTCGTGCATCACGGTCGTGCCGAACGCCACCGTGACCTACGACATCTACCTGCTCGACGACGATGACACGACGCCCGATGACGGCACCCTCGTGCGCAGCGTGACGGCCGACTACGAATACGGCGGGTACCACCGCTACGCACTTGCCGAGGACGAGCAGGTGGCCATGCGCGAGGGACAGCGCTACGTCGTCGCCGTGACGCAGCAGTGCAACACCGACGGGCGTTACTACATCAACACCTCGCTCGACGCGGCCCGCCTTTCACAAGACGAGGTCGAGGAGTACCGCGCTGCCGCCGAGAGCGTCTACAAGAACCAGTACCTCGACGTCCTTCGCAGGAACAAGTACCAGGCCCTTATTGACCAGGGCGTGTCCAAAGACGAGGCGAAGGCCCAGGCCATCACCTACATCCAGGAGTACCAGACCAGCGACGAGTGGAAGACCTACTGCGAGACCACCCTGGCCGAAAACGTCGAGAACGCCGTCTACAACGCCCAGCACAGCTACTATGAGTCGCGAATCAACGCCGGTGAGAGCTGGCTGTACTCGAGCGATGCGACGGGCTACGACTGGGACGACTGGACTGACGTCATCCCCATGACGGGCATCGAGGCGGCCGGTTGGGTCACCGACAACATGCCCATCAAGGCCTTCTCCACCAGCACGGATTTTGCAAGCACCGAGTCGCTCGACGAGCTTGCCGCCAAGGTTAAGGACGCGCAGGCCGCACTCGACGTCGCCGTCATCAGCGCAGACGGCACGGACGTGGAGCCGAGCAAGACCTGGCTCACCCAGGCCGAACACGACAGCCTCGCCGCCACCATCGCAAACGCCCGCGAACTACTCGAGCGCGCCGGCGATTACAAGAGCGAGACCAGCACCTCCACGCCCACGCAAAGCGAGGCTGACGAGGCGCTCGCCGCCCTCGACACGAGCGTCATCAAGCCCGGCACCAAGGGCCAGGGCGGTGGTTCCGGCGACGAGGACGAAGATAAGAAGGGCGACTCGGAGAAGGACAAGGAAGACGGCAACGCCAACAAGGGCGGCTCCGCACTGCCCCAGACGGGCGATGCCGCCTCACTTGCGCCGCTTGCCTGTGCGGCCCTCGCAGGTGCCGCTTCCATCGCCCGCGGCATCCGCAGGCGCTAGCCGGCAAGCCGCTCGGCCGCAACGGTAAGGCAGCGCCATCCGACGTGCAGGCTTCGCGTCCGCGCGCACCAAGCCCGCGGGTGCCACGCCGCCCGTGGTACCCGCGGGCAAAGCAATCGTTTCAATTTGCCCATGCAGCGCGGCAGTCCGCCCTCATTGGGGTAAAACAAGTACGGCAAAACGCACGAGGAAGGGAGCCTGTATGTCTACTCAGCGAAAGATCGGCATCATCGGACTCGGACACGTAGGCGCCCACGTCGCGAACAGTCTGCTTCTCCAGGGCATCGCCGACGAGCTCTACTTCGTCGGCACCAACGACAAAAAGGTCGTCGCCGAGGCCCAGGACCTCATCGACTCCATTAGCTTCGTGCCCTACAACACGCGCATCGTCAACTGCTCAAACCGCTACGAGGACCTTGCGGGCTGCGACATCATCGTCAACTGCGCGGGCAACGTCTCGCTCGCGGCCACCAACCGCGACGGCGAGCTGTTCAACACCACCGACTCAGCCCGCACCTTTGCCGAGACCATCGTGGGCGGTGGCTTCGAGGGCATCCTCGTCAACGTCGCCAACCCCTGCGACGTCGTCTGCACCGCCATCTGGCACCTCACCGGCTACAACCCCTCCAGGATCATCGGCACCGGCTGCGGCCTCGACTCCGCCCGCCTGCGTGCCGAGATTTCCAAGGTCACCGGCGTGAGCCCCAAGTCCATCCACGCCCACGTCATCGGCGAGCACGGCTTTAGCCAGATCGCTGCCTGGAAGTCTGCCGCCATTGCCAGCAAGACCATCAAGAAGCTTGCCGAGGAGAACCCCGAGAAGTTCGGCTTTGACAAGGCCGAGGTCGAGGAGCGCGCCAAGAAGGGCGGCTACGTGGTCTACGAGGGCAAGCAGTGCACCGAGTACGCCATCGCCAACTGCGCGGCCCGCATCTGCGCGGCCATCCTGCACAACGAGCACGCCGTCATCAACGTTTCCACCCTCATGACTGGCCAGTATGGCGAGGAGGGCATCTTCACCTCGCTGCCTTGCCTTGTCGGCGCCGAGGGCGTCGAGATGGTATTCGCGCCCAACCTCTCCGAGGAAGAGGAGCAGGGCTTCCACGCCAGCTGCGACCACATCAGGGAGAACATCTCTAAGCTGCCCTGGTGGTAGGCTCGCGGGCGCATTCCGCCGAAGCGGCACATCCGAGCGCAAACGTCTCCGCAGTGGGACTCCGCCGAAGCGATGCGCCCGCACGCAAACGTCCTCGCGGCGGGACTCCGCCGAAGCGGCACGTCCGCACGCAAACGTCCTCGCGGGCGAGGGTTTGCCACTAAATGAGGCGCTCGGCGCTGCGGAATGTTTGCTTAGCGGGCGCACCGCTTCGGCGGCTCACGTGGTTGGTTTGCTTAGCGGACGCACCGCTTCGACGGCTCACGTGGTTGGTTTGCCTAGCGGACCTACCACTTCGGCGGCTCACGTAGTTGATTCCAACATGGCAGCTTATTTCTAAACGACCTTGGGCGATCCCGGGGGTTATTTCTGGTTGGTCCGCTTTGCGGGAGCAAGGTCTCCGCGGATCATAGGCGAGCAAAAAAGGGGGGGCGCCTTGGCGTCCCCTTTGCTTGTAACGGTGCTTTGAGCTGCGCCTTACTCGGCGTCTCGGCGTTCGGTGACGCAGGTTGAGATGGTTTCGACGAGCTTGGTGATGTCGAGGGGTTTGGCGAGGTGGGCATTCATGCCGGTGTCAAGGCACTTCTGTGCGTCCTCAGCGAAGGCGTTGGCGGTCGTGGCGATGATAGGCACGTCTGCGGCGTCCTCGCGATCCAGGGCGCGGATGGCGCGCGTGGCCTCAAAGCCGTTCATCACCGGCATCATCACGTCCATGAGGATGGCGTCGAAGTGCCCCGGCTCGCTGTCCCTGAACAGCTCGAGGGCAATTGAGCCGTCGACAGCCGTAGTCACCGTGGCGCCGGCGTCTTCCATAAGCACCTGGGCAATCTCGATGTTGAGCTCGTTGTCCTCCACAAGCAGGATGTTAAGACCCTCGATGCTTACGTCTTCTCCGCTTGCGCAATCCAGCTTCTCGGGCGCAGGCGCCACCTCAAACGGGATGGTAACGACGAAGGTGGTACCCTCCCCCATCACGCTGCTGACCTCGATGGTGCCGCCCATGCGGTCCACGAGCTTCTTTACGATGGCCATGCCAAGGCCCGTGCCCTGGTAGCCCGTGCGGGCGCTCGAGTCACCGGCCTCCTGCGTAAAGGGTTCAAAGATCCGCTCGAGGTACTCCGGGCTCATGCCAATGCCCGTATCGCTAATGGTCCAGCGGTAGGTCACTCTCTCGGGGGTGTTCTCAAGGCACTCGGTTGAAGTGGTGATGGAGCCGCACGGTTTGTTGTACTTCACGCAGTTGCTGTAGATGTTCAAGAAGATCTGACGCAGGTGCAGCGGACTTGTATAGACGTAGCGCACGGGAATGTCGAGCGCACCGCGCTTAAGCGTCTGCCCTTCCTGGGAGACCTTGGTTCTCATGATGGTACTTATGGTGTCCGAAATCTCGTTAAGGTCAGTCGGTTCGTTAACGAGCTCAATCTCCTCATCCTCGAGCTTGCTCATCTCGAGGACATCGTTGATGAGGGAAAGCAGGTGGTCGGCCGCCACAAGCATCTTCTCCTCATTCTCGGCAACGAGGACGGTGTCGTCGGCGTGGGCCTTGTCAATCTCGAGCAAGCCGATGATGCCGTTGAGCGGCGTACGGATGTCGTGGCTCATGCGGCTCAGGAAGTTCGACTTCGCAACGTTGGCGCGGTCAGCATCACGCTCGGCTTGCAAGCTGTGCTGCAAAACGGCCGTCTGGAAGACGTAGAAATAGAACATGGTGCTGTAGACCATGGCGGTGCGCCCAACGTTACCCACGTCAAAGAGGGTCTCAGCAAGCATCGAGACAGCCATGTAGAGCACGATGAAGACCGTAAGTCCGACATCAAAGAAGGGGCTTATCCCCTCCTGATTCACCACGCAGACCAGCATGATCATGTACACAATTACGATGATGATAGGGAAAAAGCCGAGCGGGCCACGAACGAAGTTATTGGTCTCGTTATACGAATACACGATGTCGGTGAAGAACACCGAGAAGGCCGCCAGTACGTCGAGCGCCATTGGGACGAAGAGCAGGACGTTCTGCAGGGGCGTGCGCTTCTTGGGCGAAATCATGAGCACGAACAGCATCAAGATGAAGGGCCTGCCAATATAGCCCACGGCGCTGCACAGGCCACGCCAGACGGTGTAGGAGGCAAGGGCGGAAAGCCAGCTCTCGATATTGGCCACGGCAAGCTCGGAGGCCTCAAGCGCCAAGATAAGGAAAAAGATCCGGCGCGAGCGGTCATCGAACACCCTGTTGCGCACATTCAGCAAGAACAAAAAGCAAATGCCAAAGATGGGCGCCAGGTTGCTAAGCCACAACTGGTTGAGTTCCACGCACTTCCCCTCTCACAAGCCAAGTTTGAGAAGTATAAAACGCAAGACTATGATGGTCGATTAGGCTCCCAGGACGAACTTCTCGATGACCTCGGCAACGGCACCGGCGTTGTTGGTTGCCTCGCAAATGTAGTCTGCGCTGTCCTTTGCCTCATCGGTGGCGTTGGCAACGGCGCAGCCCAGGCCAGCGGCCGCAAGCATGCTGACGTCGTTGGAGTTGTCGCCCACGGCGATGACCTCGTCCATGGAAAGGCCCAGGCGGCAGGCCAGGTTCGCGAGGCCGGCGCCCTTATTGACGCCGGGAGCATTGAACTCGAGGTATCGATTTCCGGAGTAGTAGACGTCCAAGCCTTCGGTGATGCCAGAGGCGGCCATCTCCTTCTCAATGCGGTGCAGGTAATCGAGGTCGAAGCTCATGAAGACGATCTTCACCACGATGTGGCCGGCATCCGCCAGAAAGTCGAGCGTGGGCTCGAAGGTCTCGATGATGTTCATGCGACCCTCGATATAGGCGCGCTCCTCGGGGATGTAGTTGTACAGGTAGACCGGGTCGAGCGTGTTGATGTGCATGCAGACGCCGTACTCACGGCCCGCCTGGAAGATGGCTTCGGCGGTCTGCGCAGAAAGCGAGCTTTTGGTAAGTGGCTCGCCGCCGGAGTTCTTCGTGAGGCAGCCGCCGTTGAACGAGATCACGTAGTCGTCGGGGTTGCCATCGAGGCCAAGGGTCTTAAGCACGCCGTTAACGGACGGGTAGGGACGGCCGGTTGCAGGCACAAAGCGCACGCCAAGCTCGCGCGCGCGGGCCACGGCATCAATCACGCGCTGGGGAATCTCGTGGTTGTCGTCCAGAAGCGTCTCATCCAGGTCACTCGCAACAAGCTTGTACATGTGCCTCTCCCATTCGATGGCAACTCACGAATCAGCCCCCACTATGCCACGTCCCAGGCCAAAACGTAGCCTTGAAAACGAAAGTGCAATCTGTTTGGCGCTATGCCCAACGCTAGAATTGAACAGGCAAATTACGAGATATGGGGGCAGATGATGACACGCAACGGCCGAGGTTTTTCCAACGGCGATGTAAGGTCCGCAAGCAGCCGCGATGCGCATACCCCCATCTCACGCCGGGCGTTTCTCGCAAGCGCCGGTACCGTCCTTGCGAGTCTGACCCTACCGCTCGTATCCGGCCCCGCCGCGGCCTTCGCAGAAGACGCCGACGGCACGGCTGGCTCGACGGGCGCGAGCGAGCGCATCGTCATCGTTCATACCAACGATGTGCACAGCTCCCTCAACAATGCCACCACCAAGCTTGGCTACGCGGCCCTCATCGACTACGTGGGTACCCAGCGCAAGGCCTACGGCGAGGGCCTCGTGAGCCTCGTTGACGTCGGCGACAACGTCCAAGGAGACTTCGAAGGCGCCTTCACCAAGGGCGAAGCGCCGGCCCAAGTGATTGGCGCCTGCAACTACGACCTGCTCACCTTGGGCAACCATGAATTCGACTACGGCATGGAGCAGCTCTTCAAACTGCGCCAAACCGAGAACAACACGCCCGTGGTCTGCTGCAACTTCGTGGACAAGAACGGCGAGCGCATCTACGACGCCTATCGCGTCTTGAGCTACGAGACGAGCGTGGGCACGGTACGTGTGGCCTACGTTGGCGTCGCGACCCCCTCAACCCTCACCTCATCGATGCCTTCGAGCTTCAAGGACAAGGATGGCAACTACATCTACGGCTTCTGCGGCGACGCGAGCGGACAAGCGCTCTACGACGCCGTGCAGGCCGCCGTGGACGAAGCACGCAGTGCCGGGGGCGCCGACTACGTCGTCCTCCTCGCCCACCTGGGGCAGCAGACCTCCATCGATCGCTGGAGAAGCGACACCGTGGTGGCCAACACGACGGGCATCGACGTCGTCCTCGACGGGCACAGCCACGAGACGTACGTCCAGACGGCCACCAACAAGTACGGCCAGGACGTGATCATTGCCCAGACAGGCACCAAGTTCCAGACCTTTGGCCGCGTCACGATTGACCCCGCAAGCGGCACGGCCACGGCCTCGCTTGACGCGACGGGCATTGGCGCCGAGCTCATCAGCCAGTGGGACGGACAGGACGAAGAGATCGCCGCACTCGTAGCCGGCCTTGAGGCCGAGCTTGACGAGAAAAAGAACTCGCCGATATGCACCTCGGAGGTCTTCCTGCGCGCCCGCGCGGACAACGGAGACTGGGCTGTCCGCAAGCAGGAGACCAACCTGGGCGACCTAGTGGCCGACGCTTTCTTCTACTACGCCGCCAACAACGGCGAGGCCTACGATCTCGCCCTCGTAAACGGCGGCGGCGTCCGCGCCAACATCGAAAAGGGCACGGTGACCTACGGCGGCGTGGTCTCGGTCGCGCCCTACATGAACCAGCTCTGCGGCCTTGCGGTCACCGGCCAGCACCTGCTCGACATGCTTGAGGTCAGCGCAACGCAAATGCCCCAAGGCCACGGCGGCTTCTTGCAGGTGAGCGAAGGCGTGAGCTTCACCCTGCGCACCGACATCCCCTCTCCAGTGGTGTTTAACGAGGACGGAACCGCTGTGGAGAGAATCGAGGGAGAGCGCCGCATCAAAGACGCCAAGATCGACGGCAAGACCATTGATGCGTCGGCCACCTACAAGGTGCTTTCGAGCAACTACATCCTCGTTGAGGGCGGCAGCAAGATGCCCATCCCCGAGAACGCCGCCGACGCCGAGTTTTTTGGCGTCGACATCGACGCGCTTATCGAATACCTGCAGGTGAACCTGCAGGGCGTCATCGGCCAGGAATACGCCGACGAGAACGGCCAGGGGCGCATCAAGATTTGCGACCATGACGACTCTGGTGACGGTGACGGCTCCGGAGATGGCGGCGGCTCGGATGAAGGCGGCTCGGGCGACGAGGGCGATGGCTCGAAGAGCAGCGACATCCCAGGGGCAAAGAAGCCAAGCGAGGGCCTGCCCCAGACCGGCGACGCCACGGCAACGATGGCTGCGGCCGCGGGACTTGCAGGCGCCGCAGCCATCGCGGCAGTGGGGCTGGCTGAGCGCTAGCGCTTGTCCCTAGGCCATGAGCTGGCGCATTACCGCGTGCGTAGTTCTCATGCCAACCCCCGAACCGATAGGGCGTGACAACGACCCTACGCTCGGCAGTCCTTCTTACGCACGACCAGGGCGAGTATCACGAGGCCGGCCGCTAGCAGGCTCATCGCGACGCTCATAGCTGTGCTCGAGACATCACCCGTCTGCGGCAAGCGCGAACCGTCCGTCCCGCCACCCGGCTCGGGCTGGGGCGCAGGCTCGGGCTGGGGCGCAGGCTCGGGCGTGGGCTCTGGGTCGGTCTTGGTAAGCTCACCAGCAGGGTGAGCAGGCGTACTAAACGAGGTGGCGCGCATCACGGAGAGGCCGCCGTTGAACTCATCCACGCCCATGACATAAAGCTTGCCGTGGTAGGCAAGGGCGGTGGCATAGGCAAGCGGCGTGTCGGCAGCCTTCTTGCCAAGAGCCACTGAGGTGCCCGTGTCGTTAGCCACCGTATAGGTGTCCTCGTCGCCCTTGTCTACTTTGAGCGAGGCGAAAACGCCGCCGTCGGTACCCGCAGCCAAGCCAAAGGAGTAGTCGTGGAAGTAGTGTGTGGCCGGCAGGGATTCCGTAAGGCTCTCGGCCGCATAGGTGCCGTCGTCCTGCTTCACCAGGCGTTCGACGGGCAGATTGTCACTGGCGAGCTTGCCGGACCTCATCTGAATGCCGCCGCCCACGTAGATGGTGGCTCCACTTGCAGCGAGCTGGATGGGCTCGCCCATGCCGATGTGGAAGTTCGTACGCCCGGCCACGAGCGAACCCACGACCGTGACCTCGCCAGTCTCCATGTTCACCGTGGCAATGTTGTCGCTCTCGAGAGTGCTCTCGACGTCGTAATCCTCGGGAATGACGACGTCTTTGCTACCTCCCACAGCCACGATGGTGCCGTCGGCGTTGACGATGGCTGCGCCATAGGGGATGTTGGCCCCCGCCTTCTCGAGCTTCTCCCAGGTCTTAGTTGCCGGGTCATAGCAGAATAGACCCTGCGACGTGAGGCTATCGCCATCCGCTCGGCCAAGCATCAAGATCTTGCCCTCCCACAGCGCCAGGCTCACCGAGCCATAGTGGCTAGTGTTCTGCGCCTCACCCAGGGCAGGGAGCTCGCCCATATTCTCCCAGACTCCCGTCTTGGTGCTGTAGCGCCAGAACGTGCGGAAGGCCATGTTGGTGCTGTCCTCAGCAGTAAGCAGCTTTGACTGGGGGAAAGCGTAGATGTAGTCGTCCAGGCCGATAAGCTGGGTGGTGTAGGTGTTATCGACAAAGTCAGCGCCCGCAAGCGAGACGGTCTGCTCATAGAGGGGGACATCGTTTGCAGGCGGATCTATGACGAAACGCACGACCATGCTCTTGCGGCACGAGCGACCTTCGCTTGTGGTAAGAGCGACCTCGCGTTTACCAGAGGTGAGTTCCTCGGGCACCTTCACCTTTACGGACGCGGTGCTCCAGCTCACGACCTCAGCGTCGTAGCCGCCCACGGTAACAGCTCCACAGCTCTCGCCGAGGCAGGCACCGTCGATGATGATGTAGCTCTGCGAGGAGGTCTCCTCAAGCGCCAAACTGTTGATGGTCGGTTGGGCTTCGCTGCGGCTCTCGAGCTTGGAGAGGTCAAGCACACCGTTAGAGGTGCACTTACCCTCGAAGACGTCGCTCTCAGTGGTGCAGCTTTTAAGCAGGGAGACGAGTTGAAGCGCACGCTCGCTCGCAGACAGGGCCCGGTCGACCCTAGTCGAGCAAATTGCCGCAGCGCCCGCCGCCAAGGGCGAGGCCATGGAGGTTCCGGTCATGATGGCATAGGGGATGGTGGTGTTACCCAGGCCGACGCAGTCGATATAGACCTTTTCGTCATCGGCTGGCTCCCCGCTCTGGTTCTGAAGCAGGAGCGAGACGACCACGTAGCCGCTGTCGGCATCGTCCGAGCCGTCCTGATGCCAAAGCAGCTTCGCATCCTCAGTGCAGGCTTTGGAAAGGTCGATAGTACAGCTCGACCAGCCAATGCCGCTTGCCGCGCGGACGGTCTGGTTGCCGGAGACCATGGTGACGTTGCCCTCGCCGTCCACCGTCTCGAGCGAGGTGGACACCATGGGGTACCAGATGTTTTCCGAAACGATGGTATAGCCGAAGAGGGCGACCTTCGAAAGCTCGCTTTGCTTGACGGGAATCTTAAGCGTCACTGCATAGCGATGCGCCAAGCTTCCCTGGGGCCCCTGGTCGGCACTCTTAAGCTGCGCTCCTGTGACGGCAAGTGAACCCCGCTCGTCAAAGTGGTAGGCGCTGGACTCATCGGCACCGTCAATCTTGTTTTGCTCGGTCATGGCCTCAGCACCAAAGCCCGCATAAGCCTCGACGCCGCCGGAGGCGCTTTGGCCATCAAAGCTGTCGTAGGCTGCGTTTGCGTCCAGGGAATCCACGACTGCGGCCATGTAGCTCGAGAGCTTCTGGGCGACGGTACTCATAATCATGGCGCCCGGGGAGAACAGGTCGGTCTTCTCTGCACCATAGTTGCTGAATGACGAGGGCAAACCGCTAGGGTTGGTGGAGTTCACAATGACGGTATAGGGGCTCGTCGCGGCACCGCTCGGCGTGAGGATATAGGAGTCGATGCTCTTGCCGCTATTGCCCGAGGCGCAAACCGAGACTGCGCCCTTGCGCCCGACCTCGTTCATCGCAAGGTTGATGCAGACGCTAGTTCCAACACCGCCCCAGGAGTTGTTGATGACGCGGATGTCGACGCCCTCGTCGAGGGCGTTCGAAATGTACGCATAGCCCCTCACGCAGGCATCAAGATCAACCGATCCGGTCTCGAAGCCGACCTTGACCGACATGAGCTTGGCGCCGTTGGCCGCACCACTCGTGCCGCTGCCGTTCCAGCTAGCAGCGATGATGCCGGCCACATGGGTGCCGTGGCCGTTCTGGTCCATGACGTTTGCGGGGTCAGCGTCGTTTTCGATAGTCAGGTTGATGCCATTGGCCCCACCGCCCACGCTAGCAGCCACGTCAGAGAGGTCGGCCATACTATCTACGAGGTCGGGATGGGTGTAGTCGATACCGGTGTCCATGACGCAGACGATGCCGGCAGCGTTTTCTTCATTCGTGTTCCAGCTGGGGACATTGACGTCTGCGTCCTCTCCACGCTCGCCCGCAAGCACGCTCATGTCCTTGGTGGAACTCCACTGATAGTTGGTGATATCAGGCATGGCGTCCGCGCTGACCTGTGAGGACGCAGCCGGCGAGAAGGCCTTCGTCACACCTTCGGTTGCTGAAGACTCATCGCTGCCCAAGTCGTCATTATCCGAGGCCGCGTCGCCGGAATCGTTGCCGCCGCTTACAGACGCGTCATTGCCGTCTGCGCTCACGTCGCTCGATTCCCCACTTGAAAGCGCCGCCGTAGCGGTGGCAACATCGTCATCATCCTCGAGCTCGTAGCTGTAGTTGGGCTCGGCGTAGAGAACACGCGAGTCGCCAGCAAGCTCCTCGAGAAGCTCCTTGGTGCTCGCTCCTTGCTTACGGACAAGCACGACCTTCACGGCCGGCTCGCCATCCTCGTCACCGCTCGCGTTGCCGTCATCAAGGTTGGTGAGAGCTGCGGCGCTCGCCTCGTCGCCATCAAGGACAAGGGAAGCGCTGGCCTCAGAGGCGCCGAATAGCTCTTCGCCGCTCGCAAGCAAGTCGCCTGAGCTGTTCTGGGCCACATTCTCCCCGCCATCAAGCGCGGCAGCGGCCGCTTGGGCCTCGGCACTGACAATAGCCAGCGCCTCGCCCTCGACATAACTTGCACCTTGGAGCAGCTCGCCAATGTTGTCCGGCCAGCTGAGCTCCCCGTCCTCCTGAGAATTCTCACAGGCCTCGGCAATCGCGGCGGTGGGCACGCCCGAGAATACAAGCAGCGCTGCGAGCGCAATAGTCGGGAGCTTACGAAGGTTCTTGAACCGAGGGACGTGATGCCCGTCGTTCTTGCGCAAGGTCATAAACGCTCCTTATTTCGGCGTCATTATCCAGGTCGTTTGGCACCTGGGATGGCCCTGGTGTTTAGAGCGTGCCTTAGCCGACAGGCGACCCTGACAGCAGCCGCACTTCTGAGCACCAGCTTTAGGAGTAAGGGTATCCCCAAATTGAGCTGAAGACCTCAAGTTTTCTTGGCCTACCTAAGGCCGGCAACCGTCTTCTTAAGAACATCCATGTCGATAGGCTTCGAGACGTGAGCGTTCATGCCAGCGGCGAAGGAGGCCTGGATATCCTCGGAGAACGCGTTGGCCGTCATGGCGATGATCGGCACGTTCAACGCGCGCTCGTGTGAGCACGCACGTACCGCACGGGCGGCGTCATAGCCATTCATAACGGGCATCTGCACGTCCATCAAGATCATGTCGTATTCGTCAGGCGCCGAGTTCATGAACGTCTCGAGCAGCTCCTCACCGTTCTCGCAGACGGCGCACTGCGCACCCTCCATGCCAAGAAGCTCCGACAGGATCTCCGCGTTCAGCGCGTTGTCTTCGGCGCACAGGAACCTCATGCCATCAAACGAAGCCAAAACCTGCCCAACGGATCGCTCCTCTTCCCGCCTTGCGTCGGCCGTCTGCTGCTTCTCCCGGTCAGCACACTGTTCGGCGACCTTCAGATCGAGCAGGACCTCAAAGGAGCTTCCTTGCCCCTTCTTGCTTTCAACGGTGATGGTGCCTCCCATGAGGTCAACCAAGCTCTTGGTGATCGCCATGCCAAGGCCCGTACCCTGAATCTTGTTCGTGAGGGTGCTCTCCTCGCGTGTGAAGGCATCAAAGATCTTGTCCAAGAACTCCTCGTCCATGCCGATGCCGTTGTCCTTCACGAGGATTGCGAGCCTCGTATACGACGCAGAATTCGAAGGCATCTCCTCCACGATGAACTGGACCTTGCCACCGGGCTGCGTGTACTTGATAGCGTTCGAGAGCAGGTTAGACGCCACCTGAATGAGTCGGACGCTGTCGCCACGCAGCCATTCATGACGGACGTTCCTCATGGTGACCTTAAACTCCTGGTTACGAGCGGCAGCCTGAGGACGGAACATATCATCGATATCCCCGACAAACTTGGAGACGGAGAACTCAGAAACGCTGAGCGTCGTCGTCCCCGACTCGATCTTGTTCATGTCGAGAACCTCATTGAGAATCCCCAGCAAGGCCTGGGATGAAACCTTAATTCTGCGCACGTACTCGCGTACGCGGTGCTCGTTGCCCGCGTCATGCTCGATGAGCGAAGCAAGGCCGATAATGGCATTCATAGGCGTGCGGATGTCGTGGCTCATGTTAGCGAGGAAGGCCGTCTTCGCCTTGTTCGCTGACTCGGCCGACTGCAGGGCCTGGCTCGTAACGCTCTGGGCCTGTTCAAGCTCGGCGTTCAGCGCCTTGAGCCTCTCCATGCTCTGCTTCTGCTGTTCGAGGCTGCGTGCCTGGTAGACGGCCCGCTGGTCGACAACGCTCTTCCTCCACAGACTGATGAACAGCACACAGAGCAAAAACAGCAGGATACCAGCCATGAAAATCGCCGACTGGAGGACCGTCTTTTGGTAGGAGGAGAGCGTATTGTCAACGACGCCCTTGCCTGCAATGCAAATGACGGAAAGGTCGCAATTCTTGATCGATGCGTGACCCAAATAATAGGCGCGGGTACCGCCCAGCAGCTCCACGTCACTTGAGCCATCGGCGAGCGAACTCTGCAGCGAGGTGAGTTCGTCTTGCGTCAGAGCACCGTCCTTGCTGAGGTGTTTGAGCAGTGAGTAGTTCTGGAACAGAGTCTCGTCCGTCTTGTTTGTGTAGATGACCTCGCCCTCGCTGTTGACCATAAACAGGAAGGCATCCTCGCCATAGGCATAGAGTTTGAGAGCCGAATCGACCTCGTCGCGGTCGACCACTGCGCCCACCGCCGTAAAGCTTTGGCCGTCGAGTTCGTATGTCTCGCACGGAACAGCCAGCAAGAACTTGCTATGGGAACTGCCCCCGTCGTTGTAGGAGATGAGCTTCGCGATGTTCTGACCGTCCGCAAGCTCGCTCAGAAGTGAGGCTGGGATATCGAGTCTGCGCTCTTCCCCATCAATCGCCATCGCCGAACCATTGTCTCTGAGGAAGAATATCTTCCATTCCACCTCTTCCTGGATCGAATTCACGAGATGGGTGAGCTCACCGTTTTCAAGAAGGCCCGACTGCCGCTCAACAGCATAGCTCCCGACCATCCTGAGCTTACCGTAGTAATTCTCCATCTGACGCTCGTAGGTTTGCTTAATCTGCTCGACAACCGCTTGCATGCTGGTCTTGCCGTTTTGCTCAATGGCGTCATCCATGCGTCCAAACAGCGAACTAATGGACATCGCGGCAAAGGCTGAGATCATGACGACGAGAAGCGGTATCGCCAGGCGCCCAATCTTCTTTTTGTTCTGCCTGGCCTGCATCTACCTACGCACCTCAATGTAGTCTTGCGGCTCCGCGGGTTGACCGCCCTCCTCCAAAGCCAGCGCCCACACAGACGAAAGCGTCATTCCAGGCATCGGCTCGAGGCCTTCGGCCAGGCCAGAGACCACTCCAGACGTAAGCAGAATAGAATACTGCGCCTCATCGTCCAGAGACTTGCCATCTACCAGCAGGTCTTTGAGCGTGAAACTCGACCCACCGTCCTGCACGACAAGCTTCATGCCCGAGGCAACAGGCAGCTCGTACTCATTTACGGGACGGAAGTCTTTTTCGCCGCCCGAGAGGCTGCGCTTCACCAACTCCCGTATCTGCGCACCGGAAAGCGTCTCGAGATAAAGGGAGGCGGCATTCGGTTTGCTGGCGACCATCAGATCGGCCCTGCTGGCGCTGCACTCGCCCTCATAGATCGAAGACGCGAAGTAGTAGTAGGGAGCCAAGGCGAGCTGGGCGCCAACCTGGTCACGAGCCGTCGACAGAATAGAGGAGGCAGCTTCTCTGCCCTTGCTCTCGTTAAGGGAGAGCGCATAGGTTTTCTCGAATGTCGTAACCGGTCTTTCCGCGACGTCAGCACTGTTAATCGCATTGCGGAAGGCCTCGAAGGCCTGGTCGGAGTTCATCGAACCCGAAAGCAGGCCGGTCACGGCCTTCACGCTGGCGTCGAACGACTTCTGCGAGGAATAGCGGATGTAGTACTGATTGTTGTCGATTTCGTCCTCAAGGCCGACCATACCGTCAGTGAGAGAAGCGACGTCGGGATTGAAGGAGATAACACCAGTCCCGTTGGCAATGAGTGTCTGTCCCTCGATTGAAAGCATGCAGTCCAGCATGGCAAGAGCGGCGCTGAGCTTCTCCTGGCTGTCCTCCAGGCTCTTGTTCATCGCGATGTGCAGCGACGGCGTCATGTAGATGTAACCCTCGCTGGAGGTCTGGGAGAAATACGGCACGCGCACCAACTCGGCGTCCATCTGCTCCTCGCACTGCTTGAGGTGAACGGGCGAGCCGTGGAACATCGCCGCCTTGCCCTGCACAAAGAGCTGCATTGCGGCGGCGGTATCGACGCCCAGATCTTCGGCGGTGAAATAGGAATCAGATAGGAGCGTGGCGGTGTGTGAAAAGACCTTTCGCCACAGCGCTTCATCAAAGGATATATCGCCCTGGGAGCTCTCGGCCTGGGCTCTCCACGTTATACCGTCCAAGGCGGTGAGCTCGCCGATGCCGCCAGCCTGCACCATCTCGTGGCTCGACCAGTCTTCCGCAAGGTCGAGCGCATAGGGCTTGATTCCCTTCTCAAAGAAAGCCCTGCAGACCTGTGCATACTCCTCGTAGCTCTCCGGAAGCTCCAATCCGTTTTGCTCGAAGAGGGTCTTGTTGGCGATGATCGTCTGGGGAATGCCACAGACAGGCAGCCAGTTGACCTCGCCGTCGTCGCCCTTGTAGTACTGCAGCGAATAGGAGGAAAACTTGGAAACGACATTGTAGGAGCCGAAGTCGACAAGGTAGGGGCGCAAATCCATCGCCTCGGTGCCAGCAAAGCGCCGCACGGTGATAACGTCGGGCAACGCATCGTGCTCGAGCAGATAGCTGTACAGGTCGGTATCGTTATTGCCCGCGATAAACTGAATCTCAGTATCAGGCAGCTGCTCGTGCAGGTAGGGCGCAAGCGTGCGGATGAGATCGGTGTCCCAGAGGTAGACTGTAAGCGGGCCGCCCTTGGCATCCGAGGCCCCCAGGCTGGAAGTTGAGCCTTGTGCGCACCCGCCCAGCGAAGGCGGCACCGCAAGCGCAAGGCCCACAGCAGCCGCCTTCACCAAAGAACGCCTCGTTATGTTCATGCCCATGGGCCGCCCTCGCCGTATCTCGCGCAGAGGACCGGCGTACGGCCAGCGCCTTCCAAAGGAATCGCAGCTGGCTGCCATTTCACAGGCCCTATAGCTTTGCGTCCCGGCCTTTCAGCCGGTTTGCCAAATATGGATAAAACCGACTTACCAGTTTACCCCATAGGTCTTATGGCAACGTAGTGCGCAGGTCCAATAAGGGCAGTTGTTCAAGGCAATTCCACCTGTTCGAGAAGGGCGCTCACGACCTCGACGGCATCCCCCACCACCGAGTAGTTGGCCGCGCCAAAGATGGGCGCGTCCGGGTCCTCGTTGATGGCCACGACGCACTTGGCCCCGCTGATGCCCGCAAGGTGCTGGATGGCGCCAGAGACGCCCACGCTTACCAGCAGCTCAGGAGCCACAGAGACGCCCGTCTGACCAACCTGGTGACGGTACTCCAGCCAACCGGCCTCGACCACCGGGCGCGTGCAACCAAGCTCTGCGTCGAGGGCGTTGGCAAGCTCACGCATGAGCTTAAGGTTCTTCTTGCTGCCAATGCCGCGGCCCACCACGACAAGGCGCTTGGCCTCGGTGATGGACGGCTCGTCAGAGGGGGCCGCATGCTCGAGTATCTCTACCTGCGGCGTTATGTCAGCCGCAAGGTCAACGTCCTCAACCTCGCCCATGCGGGACGCATCGGGGGCCGGCGCCTTGAAGATGCCCGGGCGCACCGTCGCCATCTGGGGACGGTGGGCGGGGCACATGATGGTCGCCATGAGGTTGCCGCCAAACGCCGGACGCGTCTGGTGGAGCAGGCCGGTCTCTTCGTCGATGGAAAGCACGGTGCAGTCGGCCGTGAGGCCGGTCTGCAGACGAACTGCCACGCCGGGCGCCAGCTCGCGGCCGAAGTTCGTCGCACCGTAAAGGATGATCTCGGGCTTGCGCTCGGCAGCAAGATCGCAGATCAGGCGCGCAAAGCACATCGCATCGCCCGTAGCCAGGCGCTCGTCACGGCAGCGCAGCACACGGTCGGCGCCAGCGGCGATGAGCTGGGTGGCGTTCGCGTCGCTGGCGTTCGCGCCCTCGCCGAGCACGGCCGTGACGTCGCAGCCACGCGCGGCCGCAAGCTCGCGGGCCTTGCCTATGAGCTCAAAGGCTACCGAAAGGACGGCGCCGGCGGAGTCCACCTGCGCAAAGACCCAGATGTCGTGGTAGCTATCCAGCTCGGCTGCGTCTGCAGCCTCGCCCTTCTCGATGGTGATGGCGCCCACCGGACAGGCGTCGACGCAGGAGCCGCAGTAGACGCAGTTGCCCGTAGCCACGGCCTTGCGCTCGCGACGCTCGCCCTCAATACGCAGGCCGTCGTTGCCGCAGGTGCGCACGCAGCGTCCACAACCCACGCACTTCTCGGCATCAATCAGAAGACCAGCCATTACTTCATCCCCCTCACGATGCCGACGACATACTCGGCCTGCTCGGCAACCGTGCCCTCAACGCGCACGGCCTCGCTCTTCTTCTCGGGTACGAACGAACGGACCACCTGCGTCGGCGAACCGGTAAGGCCGCAGCGCGAGGCATCGGCTCCGCTCGTCTCGGCCGTCAGCACCTCGATGGTCGCCGCCTCGCCGGCACGCACGCCAGCAATGCTCGGCATGCGCAGCTGCGCGGCGTCCTTGGCAACGGTAATCACGCATGGCAGGGCAACGTGCACGAGCTCAGAGCCCTCGTCGGAGTCACGACGCAAAGTGAGCGCACCGTCCTCAAGAGAGACAACCTCGGTCACGCCGGCCACGCAGGGCACGCCGAAGGCACCGGCGAGCTCGGGGCCAATCTGGGCAGTGTCGCCGTCAACGGCCATCTTGCCGCAGACGATGAGGTCGGCCGAAGCCGGAAGCGCCTTGATGCCGCAGGTAAGGGCATAGGTCGTGGCAAGGGTGTCCGCACCGGCGAAGGCGCGGTCGCTCAGCAGCAAGCCTGCGTCGGCACCACGCGCCACACAGTCGCGCAGCAGGCGCTCGGTGGCCGGAATGCCCATGGAGATACAGGTCACGTTCGTGCTCTGGCCCGCAGCGGCACGCTCGTCCTTGAGGGCGAGCGCGACCTCGAGGGCCGTTGCGTCGAACGGGTTGATGACGGCCTGCTTGCCGTCACGGACGATGGTGTTGGTCTTCGGATCCATCTTGACTTCGGTCGTGGACGGCACGGCCTTCACGCAGACGACGATGTTCACGCTACTCGCCTCCCTTCTCGGCAGCGGCAGGTGCGGTTGCGTCGGCCTCGGCACTCGCCTTGGCAAGCGCCGCGGCTAGTACAACCTCGCCAAAGAGGTTGCCACGCCCCAGCTGGCCCTTTGGGTCGAGCTGGACCTTGAGGCGCGCGCTCTCGGCAATGTGCTCGGCACCATACATGGTCGCGAGGAATCCGGCCTTGAGCTTGCCAACACCGTGCTCGGCGCTGACGGCGCCGCCCATGGCCGTGACCTCGCCAGCCCAGCTCGCGAACAACTCGCCGCCCGCCTTGTGGTCTGCGGCATTGCGCGGCAGCACGTTCACGTGGATGTGGTTGTTGCCGATGTGGCCCCAGGCAGCAGACTCCAGGCCCGCCTCGGCAAGCGTACGGCGGTAGAGCGCAAAGACGTCGTGCAGGTGCTCGTTGGGCACCGACATGTCGCTGCCGAGCTTGGTGATGGAGGGGTCGGTCCGACGGCGCTCGTCGATGAGCATGTTCACGCTCTCGGGCACCGCATGGCGGAAGAAGATGAGGTTCTCGCGGTCAATCTCGCTGCGCGCCACCCAAGTGGCCGTCTCGGAGCCGCCGGCCTCCTGGAGCACTTCGCCCAGGCGGTAGAGCTCGGCGGTTGCCTGCTCCTCGGACTCGCAGTCGAGTTCCACGTAAACGCAGACGGCCGCGTCATCGGCAAGCTTGGGCAGGGCTGAGAAGGCCGTCGAGGCCTCGCGCTGGCGACGCAGGATGTTGAGCGCACCCTCATCGAAATACTCAATAGCCGCTGCGCACGCCAGGGCCGGACGCACCTTCTCGGTGAAGTTCACCGCAGCGTCCTCGCTAGCAAAGAAGCAGCTCACGCCCCATACCACGGCGGGCGCCGGCATAAGGGCGACCTCAAGCTCCGTGATGACGCCGAGGGTTCCGCAGGCACCGATGAACAGGTCGATGGCATCCATGTCGTCGGCCGCAAAGTAGCCCGAGGCATTCTTGGTGGCAGGCATGGCATAGGTGGGCAAGCTAAGCTCAAGCTCGCGGCCGGACTCGGTAACCAGGCGCAGCGTGCGGCCCTCGGCAAACGTCTCGCCACGACGCAAGACAAGCAGGTCGCCGTCGGAGAGCGCCACGTGCAAAGCCGTTACGTGCGGGCGGGCCGGGCCATACTTGTAGCTGCGGGCACCCGAGGCGTTGCAGGCCACGATGCCGCCCATGCAGGCCGAGGCCTCGGTGGGATCGGTGGGGAAGAACTGCTCGGGAGCCGCCTCAAAGGCCTCGAGCGCAGCAAGCGACTCCTCGCTCCAGCCCGTGTGGGCAAGGGTCTTAGCCGCAAGGTGCTTGCGCAGCTCGGAGAGCACGACGCCCGGCTCCATAGCCAGGTAGAAGATGCCGTCCTCGTCCTTGCGAAGACCCAGGTAGCGGTTCATGCGACTCACATTGAGCACGTGGCCGCCATGCGGCACGGCACCAGCGGCAAGGCCGGTTCGAGCGCCCTGGACGGTCACCGGAGCGCCCTGGCCGTGCAGCTCGCGCAGAATCTCGCGGACCTCGTCTTCGCTGGTTGGGAAGCTGATAGACTCGGCCTCTCCAACGCTGCGCGATTCGTCGCGGCGGTACTCCTCAAACTCGTCTGTGAACGGCCTGATCTGGGCCATGCGGGCCTCCCCTCTCGCAGGCGTATAGCTAGTCCGTCTATGCTAACGCCTGCTAGGCCCAGCGGCTCCACGCTGCCGTTTTCGCAACGCAACTGCAATGAGGATGGCTCGCAGTCCGAACGCGGTGGCGTACCTCGAGAAAGGCAATACCCACACCAAAATAGAAGCCGCCCGTGGGCGAAAAGCTCACGGGCGGCATTGGCACGCTATGTCGTCGCTAACTTACTTGGCGCGACGCTTGAGAACGAACGCAACAGCAACCATGGCGACGGCAACGATTGCAATGCCAGCAGGCATAGCAAGGTTGGTCATGTCACCGGTGGAAGGAAGCTTCTTCTCATCGGACTTCTTGCCGTCGTCGGACTTCTTGTTATCCGGAGCGGGCTTGGCGCTGAACGAAGCCACGACCGTGGAGTTCTCAGAACCCATGGTCACCGTGGTCTCGGCAGCATTGACGTCAGCAATCTGAGCGTCGCCCTCAGCCACGACCCAACCAGAGAAGACATAGGAGTCGCTCACCGGGGTGGCAACAACCTTGACCTCGGTACCGGCAGAGCCGCCCTTGGCGGAAGCCTCGGTGGTACCCATACCGTTGGCAGTCACCGTAAGAGCAGGCACGATGGTAAGGGTGCCGTCGGTGATCTCGATATCGTAGTTGGCGTTGGCATAGCCACCGATGATCGCGTGCTCACCAAGCTCGTCGTTATCATCGGGGTCACGCTCGAGGGTAACGTCAAGCTCCTCAACAAGGGCATCCTGATCAGCGATCTCGCGGCCCTCAGCGTCATAGAGCGTGCAGCCGAACTCAGGGTCAGCCTCACCAAAGACCTTGGTGGCGTCATTCACGGTCATCTTCAGCTCAAGCTGGTTGACATAGTGGAAGGCGCTGGTGGTGGTGACGTTGTAGTTCTTGTTAGCCTTCACGCTATCGGGAACAGAGACGCTCAGGACGTAGCCGCCCTCGAAGGTGGCGTCGTGCTCGTTGTAGTTGCCCTCGCAGGTCACGGTGTCGAGGATGGCGTCAATCTGCTCCTCGGTGAGGGGGTTCTCGACCTCGTCACACTTGACGGAGTAGCCGACCTCCTTGTGGTCGAAGGACTCACCGTAGGTGGTGGTCATGTCCTCGAGCGCGAAGGTAACGTCGGCAGCCTCAATCGTGAAGTTAGCCGTCAGCGTAGCGCCGCCGTGGGTGAAGTCGCCAAGGTAAACGGCCTTGACAGCGTACTCACCGGCCTCGGAGGGAGCATAGAGGGAGTTGTCGTAGGTCTTGCCGTTGTAGGAGGCGCCGCTGTACAGGTAGGTGACGTAGGCACCCTCAACAACGTTGCCGTTCTCGTCGTACACCGTGGCCTTAGCAGGCTGCTCGTTGCCGTTGTAGGTGGTGGTGCGGTCGGGATCAAAGCCATCGAGAGTCAGATAGGTGTCGACACGCTCAATGATGTAGGCACGCATGATCGGAGTGGCACGATAGTTACCACCAAGGGTGATAACGGTCTGCGTGTAAGCACCGGGCTCGGACGGAGCAGCAGCGTTGATCTTATTCTCAAGGTCAGGGTCGTTGCTGTTCAGCGTGACAGTCTTGAGGTAGGGCTTGGCTTTAGAGGTGGTGCCAGCGAAGGTGACGAGCAGCTTGGCGCTATCGCCCTCCGCAACACCGGTAATGCCAACGCCATAGTTGAAGCTCTTGGCCTCGTCAATGCTGATCTTAGAATCCATCTCCTTAGTGAAGGAGAGGGCAACATCCTCGGTCTTCTTAGAGATGTAGAGGTAACCCATGCCCATGGAGGTCTCGTAGTTGCCGCTGGTGGTCACAGCAGTAACGAGGTAGGCACCAGCCTTGCTGGGAGCGCTGCCGAACGAAATGGTGCTCTTGCCAAGGCCGAGCTTCTTCATGGTGGAGGTGACGCTCTGCAGACTCTCAACGAGACCATCGGCGTCCTCGACGCCAGCACCCTTAAGGGCGGCCTTGAGAACGGTGACAACCGCCTCGTCGTTGAGAAGGTCGGAAAGGCCACTAACGGTGACGCCCTTGTCAAGGTGCAGGTACTCGTTAATCACGTTCTGGATGTCAGCGTTCACGAGTCCCAGGTCAACGGAAACATAGCCCTTGCCGTCGCCATCAATACCAGCGATGACCACAAGGGGCTTGGTCTCATCAGTGCTGGGATCACTCGAGACCATGGACAGAACATCCTTGGACTTGCCGTCATAGGTCTCGGTCTTGTTGGTCACAGAAACGCTAGAGGGGGCCTTCTTCACAGTGACGCTCACCGTGGTCTCAGAAGGCCTGAGACCCGTGGTGGAGCCAGAGGACTTGGTGCCCTTGAACCTCACCGTGACGGTCTGCTCGCCGGCCTTGTGCTCGAGAGCAGAAATCTCGAAGTCGTCAGCCGTGAGACCAGAGACGGGAGTGGTTTGTCCCTCGACGAAAACCTTGGGATCAAGCTGAGCGTAGAGGCTCGCCTTCATGAAGTCTTCGTTGGCATCGTACTGGATGGTGACCGGGTCGTTCGTCACAGTGTTGGTGTAGAGACGGTTCTCAACCGACGTGACGGTGAACTCGACGGAGGAGCCGGCGTACTGATCGTTGCCGGCATAGGTGACCTTGATCTTCTCAGAGCTGCCCTCAGAAGCGTCGAAGGCGTGCAGCCAAAACTCATAGGACTCGGGCTGATAACCAAGGTCCTTCCAGCTATCCCCAAACAAAGTAGTACCGGCAAGGTACTGAATCTTCACGCCATTTGCGTCTGCGGCCAGGCCGGAGGGCACGGAGTTCTCCGTGTCGATGGCGGCGTTGTAGATGAGCGACTCGTAGTCGCTGGACTCGCTACCAACAAGGCCAACCTCGAAGCTGCTGGAGTTGTTCTTCGTAACAAGGCCGCACTTCTTGGTGGTGACGACGAGGCTAACGCTAGCGTCCTTCTCAAAAGCCTCAACAGTAGCCGTGGCAACGTGGCTGCTGTCGAAGGTAAGCTCGACGTCCTTGTCGTCAAGCGTCACGCTAACAACCGCATAGCCCTCATCGGGGGTCACGGTAAGCGTACCGGAAACGCCAGCGCGCACAGTCTTCTGGTTGTCATCCTTGGTGAAGGTGGTGTCGAGAAGATTAACCGTGGAGTCGCCGGTCACGACGTTGACGGTCGCGTTATCAGCGGCCCTATAGGTGACGACGACAGTAACGTCAGCCTTGTCAACGGTAAGGCTATAGGTGCCCTCGCTGACCTCAACATCATTCTCGCCAACCTTGACGGACTCGACGTCGTAGCCGTCAACCGACTTAACGGTGAAGGTGACGTTGCTGCCGTCAATAGCATAGCCATCGCTATCGACGTTGGTGACATTATCAACGCCACCCTGGCCCTCAGGAGAACCATCGCAAGAGAAGGATACCTTCTGCGTACGGTTCACCTGAAGGGTGCCACACTCGTCCCACTTTTTCTTAAGACCTTTATCCCAATAAATGGTCAAATACTCGACCTTATACTCCCCGGAAAGCTCATAGTCCTTTCCGTTACCAATAAGGGGTCTAGTAATCTCGTAGCTCTCGCCACCATCATTCGAGATTCTATAAAAAGTGTTGTCGCCGCCGTTAAACGTGGCTTTTAGATCCTCGAACAAATCCTTCTGGGTAATCTGGCCGTTATACGCGTTGGACGTGCAGACAGGCTTATTCTCCTCGGCGAGCTGGATGGCCGGCTCGGAAGCGAGGTTGATGGCGTTGCTCTCGGAGCTCTCCTCGTTGGAGCTCTCCTCAGCAGAGCCTTCGGTGGTTGCCTCGTTAGAGGAAACCTCCGAGTTTTCAACCTCATTGGTGGTCGCGGCGTCAGACTCGCTGGTGCCCTCGGTCTCAGCCTGGGCGGTAAGCGGTGCCTCCTGAGTCGTGCTTGCTACCTCAGCGATAGCAGTAGCAGGAACCTGCGTGACAACCAGCGCCAGCGTGGTAATACCCGCAACGAGACGCTGATGCGTAACATATCGTCTCATCGAGCTCCCCTTCCACTTTCTTCGTATTTCGTGTTCGTCAGACCGATAAGTTCAATCCGCTTTTACAGAATCTGAGCAATTCTACAGCTTCTAGTGAGAGGGGGGGGGGTCCTCAATTCTTCTATCTCCACGCTTTATGAAAATAATTTGGAACAATCCTCGCGCTCGTCTAAGTTCCCATATATGGGAAGAGACCTACAGCTCAATGAAGGTCGGGCGCATCTTTTCGTAGGTGCAGAGTTCGGTGAAGCCGAGGGCGCGAAGGCGCGCGTGGCACTCCTCGATGTGGGCACCGAGGTGATCGGGCTTGTGAGAGTCGCTGCCCACGGTGAGGACGCGACCGCCGAGGTCGTGGTAGAGGCGCAGGACGTCGGTGCTCGGCTGCAGGTCGGGCAGGCCGTAGCGGAAGCTCGAGGTGTTGAGCTCGATTCCCTTGCCGTCGGCGATCACTCGCTCGAGGATGGCGGCCACAAGGTCGCGGGTCTTCTCGAAGGGGAACTCGCCGGCCGGGTCGTAGCGGCGGATGAGGTCGAGGTGGCCGAGCACGGAGTAGTCGTGGAAGGTCTCCACCACCTTCAGCAACTCCTCGTAGTAGGCGCGGTTGTACTCCTCCTGCGTGCGGCCACGCTGGAAATCGCCCGTCCAAAACTCGAGGTCACCAACCTCATGGATGGAGCAGATGACGAAGTCGAGCTTGTCCTCCCACGTCTTGAAGAGCGCGTGGTTCTGGGCCACACGGTGGCTCTGCACGCCCAGCTCCAGGCCTGCCTTGATGATCAGCTGGCCAGCGAACTTCTCGCGCATCTCATCGATCTTGGCGAAGTAGGCCGGGTAGTCCACGTTGAGGATGGGCTCGCCGTCCTTGATCTGCGCGCAGCCCGGGTTGGCGCGGTACTCGTCCACATCGGGCTTGATGCCATAGTCCACGTGGTCGGTGAAGCACAGCTCCTTGATGCCGAGCTTTACGGCATCGGCGCAGACGTCCTCCATGGGGTACCAGGAATCATCGGAGAACTCGCAGTGAACGTGATAGTCAGCAAACATGACAACCCTCCCTGGGAGAGGCCGGGCCTCCTTTATGACCCGCCCCGTACCCTTGCGTCCGTCGTCAAAGACGACACCAAACCTTGCTAAACAGCCTCGCTCAACAAGCCAGCTAGGCACCTGCTTCTAATGCGCCCTCACTACCCACGCGCGGCCGCCGTCTTCGCGTTCGCAACCTCGGCCAACAGCACCATAGCGAGCAAAACGCCCGCGAGCAGCCATGGGAATACCGCAGCTCCGCCCACAGAGAAGATAAGCGCCACGAGCGGCGGCATGAGCGTCGAGCCAACGTAGGCGCAAGCCATCTGCAAGCTCACCATCGACTGGGACGCCACCTCGCCAAAGCGCTTGGGCGTGAGCGAGATGATGCTCGGGTAGATGGGCGCGCAACCAAGGCCGATGAGCGCGAGCGCCACGGAGAACATGAGCTGGCCCTGCCCAAAGACGAACAGTGCGATGCCCACCGCCGCCAGGCCCTGGCCGATGCGAATCAGGTTCTTGCTGCCAAGGCGCGGCGCCACGATGCCCGAGACAAGACGGCCGGCCGTGATGCCCATGTAGAAGAGCGAGGCCATGGAAGCCGCCTGCGCCTCGGCAATGCCGCGCGCAAGGACAAGGTGGCTCGAAGACCACAGGCCGCATACGTACTCAAAGCCGCTGTAGCAGCCAAACGAGAGGATGACGGCCCAGGCGCCGGGCAGCTTGAGTGCCTCGACATAGGAGATGGGCTTCTCGGCAGCCTCGCCCTCGTCCTCGCCGCTCTCGCCGTCACCCGCCTTCTTCCAGAGGGGAAGCGAGAAGAACAGCAGCGCGGTGATGATCGCCTGGATGACGCCGATCGCAAAGTAGCCGCCATGCCAGCTGAGCGAACCCGCGAGCGCCCAGCCCATGACCACGGGGCTGACGCTCGTTCCGATGCCCCAGCAGCAGTGGAGCCAGCTCATGTGTCGCTCGCCATAGTGAATGGCCACGAAGTTGTTAAGGGCCGCGTCGACCGAGCCGGCACCCAGGCCGTACGGGATAGCGATAAGGCAAAGCTGCCAGAGGGTCGTGCTCAGGCCAAACCCGAAGATGGCGGCCGCCGTCATGGCAACAGAGAAGGCCGTGAGCTTGCCGGCGCCGAGGCGGCGCATAAGGGGCGCGGTGGCCAGGCTCGAGACGATGGTGCAGGCGGTGATGATCATCGTGATGGCGCTCTGAGCGGCAACCGGCGCGCCCAGGTCGACGTACATGACCGGCCAGGCCGAGCCGAGAAGCGAATCGGGCAGGCCGAGCGAGACGAACGCAAGGTAGATGATCGGCAAAAGCATGGAAAGCATAGACAGACCTCACGGACATTGGTTTCAGGGCTTTTGTCATAATAACGACAGGGATTCCTAGAATTTGTTCGCTTCAAGACGGTTTATATAAGGAATCGGACATGTTTAAGAAGTCGCAGCAATGCACCATCAAACTCGACAGCTCGATGCAAGAGCTCGACGCCACGGGCAGCAAGGACTTTGGCTGCATTGGCTACGACGAGCTCTATGGCTACGCACTCGGCGATGACCTCCCATGGCATTGGCACGAGGGCTTCGAGGCGATCCTGTGCGCGGAGGGCGCCCTCAGCCTCACCGTTGCCCATACGACCGTCACGCTCGAGGAAGGCTCTGCCGCCTTCATCAACGCCTGGAGGCCGCATTGCGCCTCCGGCTCGCCCAAGGCGCACATCCGCTCCGCTGTCTTTGACGAGGCCCTGGTCGCCGGCGGCGTGGGCACCGCCATCGCGCAGCGCTACACCACCCCGCTGAAGACCGCGGCGGGCATCGACCTTATGCTGTTCGATCCTGGCGACGAGGCGGGAAAGGCCTTCTGCAACCACCTTGCTCAAGCCGTAGAGCTGCTCGAGTTCGAGCCGGCGGGCTACGAGATCGTTGCCCGAGACCATATCTCGCAACTGGCCCTGCTCGCATGGGAGTGCGCAGGTAAACAGGCGGCCCTAGGCGGCAAGAACCCCATAAAAGCCGAGCGTGCGAAGCTCATGCGTGATTTCATCGCCGAGCACTACGCCGAGAAGCTCACCATGGAGCAGGTCGCGGCGGCCGCAGACGTCTGCGAACGCGAGGGGCTTCGCTGCTTCACCGAGATTGTGGGTATGAGCCCCTCTCGATACCTGCTGCTATTCCGCCTTGCGAGGGGCGCGGAGCTGCTCAGCTCAACCGGATTGGGCGTTGCCGAGGTGGCGCATGCCGTGGGCATCAAGAGCCCGAGCAACTTCACCCAGCTCTTCCGCCGCGACTACCACTGCACCCCGCGCGAGTACCGCGCCCGCACGCAAGG
>CAVHWW010000010.1:0-21366 GCA_963639715.1 Acutalibacteraceae bacterium | reverse complement strand
TCGTTAGCTCAGCTGGTAGAGCAGGGGACTCTTAATCCCAAGGTCCAGGGTTCGAACCCCTGACGATCCACCATTTAACTTTTACAGGCGTCCATTTGGGCGCCTGTTTTCGTATATGAGCAATCCAGTGGGGGAATCACCCTAGGAAGAAGTCTGCGGCATGGAAAATCCCTCCAAAGAAACCCTGCTTTCCGCGCTCGCCGACGACGCGTTGTTCGACGAGAGCATCGTTTCGGATGACCTCAAGTGGCGTGGACGCATCTTCTCGGCCCATGTGCTCAACGTGGAATGCGGCGACGGCTCCAAGGGCTATCGAGAGATAGTGCGCCACTGCGGCGGCGCGGGGGTCGTCGCCATTGACGAAGAGGGACGCGTGTGTCTCGTGCGTCAGTACCGCGTGGCCGTTGGGCGCATGACGCTCGAGATTCCGGCGGGCAAGCTCGATGCCGACGAGGGCGCTGAGGTCTGTGCCTCTCGCGAGCTCGCCGAGGAGACGGGGCTTAGCGCCGGAAGCCTGACCCATCTCGTGAGCGACTACGGTTCAATCGGCTTCACCGACGAGCATACCGAGGTGTTTCTTGCGCGCGACCTCGAGCGGGGAGAAGCGAACCCGGACAAGGGGGAGCTCATATCGACCCTTTGGGTTCCGCTCGACGATGCCGTCGACGCGATTCTCTCGGGCCTCATAAAGGACGGCAAGACGGTCGCGGGCATTCTTGCCGCCAAGGCCTTGCTCGAGAGATGTTAGAATACCTACCCGTACGCGCCGTTAGCTCAGTTGGATAGAGCCGCGGACTTCTAATCCGAAGGTCGGGGGTTCGAATCCCTCACGGCGCACCAGAAGAACGCAAGGCCCCGCTGCGGGGCCTTTTTCGATTTTGGCTCGGCCGCGCGCCCGTCAGCCATGGGGGATTCGAACCCGACAGGGCGCGAGCGTGAAGAAGTCGCGGCAGCGACTTCAGCGAGCGGCCGGGCCCGCCGCGAGGCAGGCCCGGCGTGCGCCTTCGCGCTAGCGGAGGCGAGGACATCCCTCACGGCGCACTAGAAGAACGCAAGGCCCCGCAGCGGGGCCTTTTTCATGTCGTAACCTCATTTCGTCTTCTGGGCTTGTCTGAAGGGACGCAGGTCGAGCGCTCGCCCACGCATTAGACCGACCCCGCTCGCCGATTGGGTAACGGGTCTCTTGTGAACAGAGGCCAAAATGTGCGTCGGGCATACCTAATTTCTTGTGTCGAGGGCGTGAAGTTTGCGGCATACTTAAACCTGTCGCATCCTGTCGGAAGGAGAACGTGTTGATTTACACGATGACGTTGAACCCCGCCCTCGACTATGTCATGCACCCGCTGACGCTCGATATGGGCTATACGAACCGTTCCTCGAGCGAAGAGCTTCACTGCGGTGGCAACGGTATCAACATCTCGACCCTGCTCAAGGAGGTCGGCACCCCGAGCATTGCCATGGGCATCGCGGCCGGCTTCACTGGTGACTACCTGCTTCACCGTCTTCAGGAGAAGGGCATCTCGTCCAACTTCGTCTGTCTTGACAAGGGCTTTACCCGCATCAACGTGAAGCTCAACGGCATCGTCATGACGATGTGCAACGGCATGGGCCCGAAGATTCCCGATAAGAAGGTCGAGGAGCTTCTCGAGCGTATGGACGTCATCGGCGCTGGGGACACCCTGGTCCTCACCGGCTCCATCCCAAGCTGCCTGCCCTCCGACATCTACAACCAGATCATGAAGCGCTTCGCCGGCCGCGGTATCCAGTTCGTGGTCGACGCCCCGGGCCAGCTCCTCATGGACTCGCTCTCCGCGCACCCGTTCCTGATCAAGCCCAACAACCACGAGGTCGGGCGCATCTACGGCGTGAACATCGAGGAGCCCGAAGAGTGCATGCCCTATGCGCACAAGCTCCAGGAGGAGGGCGCGCGCAACGTCATCATCTCCTGCGGCGGCCACGGCTCGCTGCTTCTCGACGAGAACGGGGCCGAGCACGTGGTCCCCACGGCCCGTATCCGCCTCGTCAACGCAACGGGCGCCGGCGACTCCATGGTCGCGGGCTTCCTCTCCATGGTCACCCGCGGCGCCGATTACGACACCGCGCTCGTTTTCGCGTCCGCGTGCGGCACCGCGACCGCGGCCTCTAAGGGCATTGCTCGCCGCGACAAGATCGACCGGGTCGTGAGCGCGCTCTACAAGAAGATGGGACGCGCCGTGCCGGGCATTATCGCGAACGATATGCAGAACGCGAAGGATGCCGAGGCCGCGCGACAGGTCAAGGAGTGCCAGGCCGACGCCGCCAAGGCGTTCATGGCCGCCGAGGGCACCGCTGGCGAGAACTAATCGCCGAACTTCTAATCGGCTCATCTGCGCGGGCGGTCGCACGTCGGCGCTGAGCATATAAGGGAAGAGCCGCCGCCAGGCGGCTGGAACACAGGGGGATTACATGAACGAGGGAGTCAACTCCGCCGACGGCATCATCTACGATGGCGTCAACGCCTCCGATGGCGTGGGCATCGGCATCGCGCAGGTCGCCGTCGAGCCCGACCTGAGCTTCACGCCTCACGCTCCGTCCGATTCCGAGGCTGAGGTCCAGCGTTACCGCGATGCCGTGGCCAAGTTCATCGAGCAGACGAACGCCCAGATCGAGCGCATGACTGCCACCGTCGGCCCTGAGGCCGCCGCTATCATGGGCGCCCACATCGAGTTCGCCGAGGACGACGGCATCAAGGAGATGGTCGTCAGCGCCATCAAGTCCGGCAAGTGCGCCGAGCAGTCCGTCTCCGAGGCCTACGACATGTATTACAACATGTTCTCCAACATGGAGGACGAGCTCTTCCGTGAGCGCGCCGCCGACGTCGCCGACGTCAAGACCGGCCTTCTCGCCGACCTGCTGGGCCAGGAGCTTGTCGACCTCTCCACGCTGCCGGAGAACTCCGTCGTCATCGTGCACGAGCTCACCCCGTCCATGACGGCCGACATCGACAAGAACAACGTCGTCGCCATCGTTACCGAGACCGGTGGCCGCACTTCTCACTCCGCCATCATCGCCCGCGCGCTCGAGATTCCCGCAGTCCTCTCCGTGCCGGACATCACCAAGAACGTCAAGAGCGGCGAGCTCGTCATCGTCGACGGCGACAAGGGCCGCGTGCTTCCGAACCCCGACGACCGCAAGGTCCGCCACTACCGCGCCAAGGCCAAGCAGCTCGCTGCCGAGAAGCTCGCCCTCGAGGCCTACCGCGGTAAGGAGACCCTGACCGCCGACGGCGACAAGAAGCTTCTCGTCGCCAATATCGGCAACCCCAAGGACGCGGGCGTCGCCGCCGAGCACGATTGCGAGGGCGTCGGCCTCTTCCGCTCCGAGTTCCTCTTCATGGATGCCAAGGAGCTCCCCTCCGAGGACGAGCAGTTCTCCGCGTACCAGAAGGTCGCCCTCGCGATGAAGGACCAGCCGGTCATCATCCGTACCCTCGACGTGGGCGGCGACAAGGAGATTCCTTATCTCGACCTCGTCAAGGAAGAGAACCCCTTCCTTGGCTACCGCGCCGTCCGTTACTGCCTCGCCAACCCTGAGCAGTACAAGGTCCAGCTCACCGCCCTTCTGCGCGCCTCCGCTTTCGGCGACGTGAAGATCATGGTCCCGCTCGTGACCAACATCGAGGAGATCCGTAAGGTCAAGGAGCTCGTTAAGGAGTGCATGGCCGACCTCGACAAGCGCGGCGTCTCTTACAACAAGGACATCGAGATCGGTACCATGATCGAGACCCCCGCGGCCTCCCTCATCGCCGACGACCTTGCCGCCGAGTGCGACTTCTTCTCCATCGGCACGAACGACCTCATCGGCTACACGATGTGCGCCGACCGCGGCAACGACAAGGTCAGCTACCTGTACGAGGTCTACCAGCCCGCCGTTCTCCGCTCCCTTAAGCGCATCATCGAAGAGGGCAACAAGGCCGGCATCATGGTCGGCATGTGCGGCGAGGCCGCTGCGGACCCGCTGCTCATCCCGGTCCTCATTTCCTTCGGCCTCGACGAGTTCTCCGTGAGCGCGCCTTCCATCCTGCGCACCCGCCGCATCATCTCCGAGTGGTCCAAGGCTGAGGCGGACGAGCTTACCGCTAAGGTCATGAAGCTCAAGACCGCCATGGAGGTCAAGGTCATGCTTCAGGCCGCCTCCAAGTAAGGACTGGCTTCGCCCTTCTTCAAAAGGCCCCGGGTTTCTCTCCCGGGGCCTTTTTACGTTACGCCGCGCTATCCAAGGGCATCGAGAGCCCTGCGTCAGGTATGCCCGAAGCTATCTCGGGTCATGGATTCGAGAGGAAGGTGTCCGTGCGGCGTTATCTCTTCGGCCGCGGGAAGATTACCTCGAGGGCCCCGGGTACGACCTCAATATCGAACTCGCTGCCCCGGAGCGGTTCCCCGTCGACCTGACAAGGAGGCTCCTTCTCGAATTCGAGGGTCGCCTTACGTATGCGGCTCGACTTGATGGCCCTCGATGCTGTGTGACCGCCGAAGCGGGCGAGGCCGAGGAGCATGAGCAGCCTCGGCGTCGATGGCAGCGACACGTTGTGGCATACGTCGAGCAGCCCGTCCGTCGGGTCTGCCTTGGGGCAAATCCTGAAGCCCCCTCCGTATGTGGGGCCGACCTGGAAAGCGAATATGATGCTGGAGAGGTCTATAGGCTCTTTTCCGTCGAATGAGGCCTTGCACGGGAAGCCCTCGCTAGCTTGGGATAGGATCCTCAGGGCCGACCTCACAAAGAGCTCCTCGCCCTTTTGGCTCGTGCCTTCGTCGCGCTTGGCTGTGGTGTCGAGGGCGATCGCGGCGTCGAGCCCGAACGAGAGGGTCTGCATGAAGTAGGTGCTGTTGACCTTGCCGATATCACATGGACTCGCATTTCCTCGCACGAGCTGCGAGAGGGCCTCGCCCACGTCGTTTCTGGGCATGCCGAGGGTGCGGGCATAATCGTTTCCCGAGCCCATGGGGATCACGCCGAGCCTCGGGCGCGAGCTGCGGGGGATCGTCATTAGGCCACAGACGACCTCGTGAATCACGCCGTCGCCGCCGAGCGCGACCACGGTGTCGAAACCTGCGGATCCAGAGGAAATGCCGACCGCGTCACCGGCGCTCGCCGTGCGCACGACCTCGAATCCAGCCGTCGCTCCGACATAGCTTTTGAAGAAGAGCTCCGTGAAGTCGGCGGCTTTCTCGCCGTCGCCGGAGTGGGCGGCCGGGTTCGCCACCACGAGTGTCTTGCCGAGCGGGGAGCCCGTCATCTCACGCCTTTCTCCTGGGTGTGTTATGGGCATTCTACATTCATGCCTTGCTGTTCGGGCGGCACTCGCGTATAGTGAACACTCGGTTCCGGGGCGTGGCGCAGTTTGGTAGCGCATCTGCTTTGGGAGCAGAGGGTCGCTGGTTCGAATCCAGTCGCCCCGACCAACGCATGCGGGTGTGGTTCAACGGTAGAACCTTAGCCTTCCAAGCTAATGACGCGGGTTCGACTCCCGTCACCCGCTCCAGGATTGCAACAGCCCAGAGGTCATCGAGCCTCCGGGCTGTTTTCGTTTGCATCTCTACCTGCAGGTTTATCGGCGTGTAACAAATTCTGTAAAACTGCAGCTCACGGGCTAAATTCGGCTCTTTTGTTACAACGCTTTTAATGGTGGGCATATTGCAGGTTTGCGCTTGAACCAGAAATGTATTTTGTTGAATTGTCTGTGCCTTTTCGGGCTTTGCGTGACCGCGGGCTTTTTACCTGCAGTTTTGCAAAATCTGGCACGAGATGGGGCGTAAAGGGTAAGCGCCTCGCCTGAAGCGGCATGACTGTCATCGTCCGGAAAGGGCCGGGCGCAAACGACGCCGTATGGCGCGAAGGGAGAAACCATGACCTACACCGAGAGGGTTCTGGAAGACCTCAAGGCTCGCTATCCCGAGCAGACTGAGTTCCTCCAGGCCGCAACCGAGATCCTGAGCACGCTTCAGCCCGCGCTCGACGCCCACCCCGAGTACGAGGAGGCCGCCATTCTCGAGCGCCTCGTCGAGCCCGAGCGCGTCATCATGTTCCGCGTTCCCTGGGTCGATGACGAGGGCAAGGTGCAGGTCAATCGCGGTTACCGCGTTGAGTTCAACTCCGCCATCGGGCCCTACAAGGGCGGCCTGCGCTTTAACCCCACGGTCACCCTCGGCATGCTGAAGTTCCTCGGCCTTGAGCAGATCCTCAAGAACAGCCTCACCACCCTTCCCATGGGCGGCGGCAAGGGCGGCTCCGACTTTGACCCCAAGGGCAAGTCCAACAACGAGGTCATGCACTTCTGCCAGTCCTTCATGACCGAGCTCTGCCGCCACATCGGTCCCAACACCGACGTTCCCGCCGGCGACCTGGGCGTGGGCGGCCGCGAGGTCGGCTACATGTTCGGTCAGTACAAGCGCATCCGCGACGAGTGGACCGGCGTGCTCACCGGCAAGGGCCTCTCCTTCGGCGGCTCGCTTGCCCGCACCGAGGCCACCGGCTACGGCCTCGTCTACTTCGTCGACGAGTACCTCAAGAGCCAGGGTGACTCCTTCGAGGGCAAGACCGCCGTGGTCCACGGCTCTGGCAACGTCGCCATCTACGCCATTCAGAAGGTTGCCCAGCTCGGCGGCAAGACCATCGCCTGCTCCGACACCAAGGGCTGGATCGAGGACGCTGAGGGCATCGACTACCAGGTGCTCGAGCACATCTACAACAAGAAGCGCTCCGGCAACGACAAGGGCGTCTCCCTTGCCATGTACGTTGACGAGCGCCCGAACGCCGTGTGGCACGAGGGCGACGGCCGCGGCGTGTGGCAGCTTCCCTGCGACGTCGCGCTTCCCTGCGCTCGCGAGAACACCCTGCACCTCGAGGACGCCAAGGCTCTCGTCGCCAACGGCGTGAAGGCCGTGGGCGAGGGTGCCAACATGCCCACCACCATCGAGGCCACCGAGTACTTCCAGGCTAACGGCGTCGCCTTCATGCCCGGCAAGGCTGCCAACGCCGGCGGCGTGCTGGTCTCTGGTCTCGAGATGAGCCAGAACGCCGAGCACCTCTCCTGGACCTTCGAGGAGGTCGACGGCAAGCTCGAGCAGCTCATGCGCGGCATGTTCCACAACGTCGACGACACCGCCAAGGAGTACGGCCACGAGGGCAACTTCGTCATGGGCGCCAACATCGCCGGCTTCCTGAAGGTGGCCGATGCTATGCTCGCCCAGGGCGTCTGTTAGTCCAAGGCTTTCCACAGCACCCAATCTCGTCGCGCTCCCGCGGGCTCGCGTAGCTTCAGTACGCCACGCCCACGGGAGCGTGCCGATCTCGGGCACTGTGAAAACCCTTGTGTACGGGTAAGCCCCAATCTCGTCGCGCTCCCGCGGGCTCGCGTAGCTTCAGTAAGCCACGCTCACGGGGGCGTGCCGATCTCGGGCACTGTGAAAACCCTTGTGTGTGGGTAAGTGCCAAACAGAAATTCTGGTAACATCAACTAGTTCGTCTCGCGGGCGTGGCGGAACTGGTAGACGCGCTGGATTTAGGTTCCAGTGGGGGAGACTTCGTGCAGGTTCGATTCCTGTCGCCCGCACCATAGAGCATGAAGGGGAGGCCATCGCTTGCGGTGGCCTCCCTGTGTATGCGAAACCCCTGCGTGCTACGGGGCCGCGCATTTGATAGAATCGCTATGTTTTGTGCATGCGGGCGCCACGGCGCCCTGTCGCCGTACGCGCTCGGGCCCACGCCCGCCCGCAGTCAGACCTATCAGGAGGAACGTTGAAGATCACCGTCACCGCCGCCGAGCCCAAGGACAACAAGCTCGAGGCCAAGCTCGTCATCGCCGCCGCCGACGTCGACGCCGCCGTCAAGAAGGCGTACAAGGACATCGCGAACAAGTACAAGTTCCAGGGCTTCCGCAAGGGCAAGGCCCCGCGTCCGGTCATCGACGGCCTGGTGGGCAAGGACGCCGTGCTGGCCGAGGCTTCCGAGGAGCTGCTGAACGCCGCCACCCCGCTCATGCTCAACGAGCTCGACGTGGTGCCCGTTGGCCAGCCCACCTTCGGTGACGAGCCGGTGCTCGCCCAGGAGGGCGCTGACTACGAGCTCAACGCCACCATCAACCTTCGCCCCGACTGCGAGCTCGAGAGCTATGACGCCCCCGAGATCAACATGCCTCCCGAGGAGGTCACCGAGGCCGAGGTCGACGAGCAGCTCGAGACCCTCGTGAACTACCACGGCACCTTCGAGGACGCCGCTGAGGACTACGCTGCCGCCAAGGGCGACATGCTCACCCTCGACATCGAGAACGTCGAGAACGGCGAGCAGCTTGCCGGCGAGGACCGTCCCTTCATGATCGGCTCCACCGCCGTTCCGGCTGAGTTCGACGAGGCCGTCACCGGCCTCAAGGTCGGCGAGACCGCTGAGGTCGAGATGAAGCTCGAGGACAAGGACGTCAAGGTCAAGGTCACCCTCAAGAGCGCCAAGAAGCACGTCGTGCCCGAGCTCGACGACGAGCTGGCCAAGAAGGGCTTTGGCTTCGATTCCGTCGAGGCCCTCAAGGACGCCGTGAAGGAGGAGGTCGCTGAGGACAAGAAGGCCCAGCTGCCCAACCTCAAGGAGACCCGCGTCATCGAGAAGCTCGCTGAGTCCCTCAAGCTCGATGAGCTCCCCGGAGACTACGTCAAGGAGGTCTTCGACGAGCTCGCCCAGGACTTCCTGGCCCAGCTCCAGCGTCAGGGCCTCACGCTCGACACCTGGCTCCAGGCCCGCGGCATCCAGGTCAACGACTTCATCGCCGACCTCAACGCCCAGGCTGCCGAGCGTGCCCGTCAGAGCCTCGCTCTCGACGCCCTCGCCAAGAAGCTCGGCCTCGTCGCCTCTGAGGACGACGTCCGCTCCGAGTTCGAGAACGCCGGCATGAGCGACGTCGACGCCTCCATCAAGGAGTTCACCGAGGCTGGCCGCATGCCTGCCGTCCGTGAGTCCATCAAGCGCTCCAAGGCCCTCGACTGGCTGCTCGAGAACGCCAAGGTCAACATCGTTGACGAGGTTGCCGAGCGCCGTGCCAAGCGTGACGCCGAGTAAGTAGGCGACGTCGCCCGCGACGTAGCAGGCACCCATTGGGTATATACGCCGGGCGGGGTCAAGTGGCCCCGTCCGGCTTTTTCTCACCCACCCCACGTGCACCGAGGAGGACCGCATGTACGCACCGGTCAGAAACATCCCCAACATTCCCTATGTCGTCGAGCAGACCCCGCGCGGCGAGCGCAGCTACGACATCTACAGCCGCCTGCTCAACGACCGCATCGTCTTTTTGGGCGAGGAGGTCACCCGCGACTCTGCCAACCTCGTGATTGCGCAGCTTCTGCACCTCGAGGCCGAGGATCCCGACAAGGACATCATGCTCTACGTCGATTCTCCGGGCGGCGACGTCTACGCCGGCCTTGGCATCATCGACACGATGAACTACATCAAGCCCGAGGTCTCCACCATCTGCGTGGGCATGGCTGCCTCCATGGGCGCCGCCATTCTGGCTTGCGGCGCCAAGGGCAAGCGTCTGGCGCTTCCCAACTCTATGGTGCTCATCCACCAGCCCAGCAGCGGCGTCCAGGGTCAGCAGACCGACATCCAGATCGTGGCCGACGAGACCCGCTGGATCCGTCAGCGCCTGAACGAGATTCTCTCCGAGGCCACCGGCCAGAGCGTCGAACGCATCAACGAGGACACCGAGCGCGACCGTTACCTGCGCGCCTCCGAGGCTCTCGAGTACGGCCTGGTCGACAAGGTCATCGCCTCTCGCAACGACGCCGCCAAGGAGGAGTAGAGCGTGCCTAGCTTCCGTGACCCCATGAACCCCGAGGACGTGCACTGCTCGTTTTGCGGGAAGAGCCGCGAGCAGGTCAACAAGCTCGTCCAGGGCCTGAACGGCACCTTCATCTGCGACGAGTGCGTGAACGCCTGCTACGACATCATCGAGGACGCCGAGCACGCCGACGAGGACTATGACGGCGGCGACGACCGCACTGACGCGCTGATGAGCCTGCCTTCCGGCTCCAACCTGCCCACCCCTCACGAGATCTATGACGAGCTCGGCCAGTACGTGATGGGCCAGGAGGACGCCAAGCGCGCCATGAGCGTGGCCGTCTACAACCACTACCGCCGCGTGGCCTACAGCCTGGCCGACGCCTGCATGGCCGACCGTGCCGAGCGCCTTGGTCGTGCCATCGGTGAGCAGGCTGACGAGGACAACGAGTCCGAGCGCGTGGAGCTCGCCAAGAGCAACATCTTGCTGCTTGGCCCCACCGGCACCGGCAAGACGCTGCTTGCCCAGACGCTCGCTCGCTTCCTCGAGGTCCCCTTCGCCATTGCCGATGCCACGACTCTCACCGAGGCCGGCTACGTGGGCGAGGACGTCGAGAACATCCTGCTCAAGCTCATTACCGCCGCTGACGGCGATATCGAGCGCGCGCAGGTGGGCATCGTCTACATCGACGAGATCGACAAGGTCGCTCGCAAGGCCGAGAACCTCTCCATCACGCGTGACGTCTCGGGCGAGGGCGTGCAGCAGTCGCTGCTCAAGATTCTCGAGGGCACCGTTGCCAGCGTGCCGCCCCAGGGTGGTCGCAAGCACCCTCAGCAGGAGCTCATCAAGATCGACACCACCAACATCCTGTTCATCTGCGGCGGCGCTTTCGTCGGGCTGGACAAGATCGTGGCCGATCGCATCGGCAAGAAGGGCATCGGCTTCAACTCCGAGCTCGCCACCAAGGTCAGCGAGTCCGACAACGAGCTCATGTCCGAGGTCACCCCGATGGACCTGCACAAGTTCGGCATGATCCCCGAGTTCGTGGGCCGTATCCCGGTCATCTGCTCCACCAAGCAGCTCACCGAGGATGATCTTGTGCGCATCCTCACCGAGCCGCGTAACGCCATCGTGAAGCAGTACCGCCGCATGTTCGAGCTTGAGGGCGTTCAGCTCGAGTTTGAGCCGGAGGCCCTGCGCGAGATGGCCCGCCTGGCGCTCGAGCGCAAGACCGGCGCCCGTGGCCTGCGCGCCATCGCCGAGAAGACGCTCCAGCAGACCATGTTCGACGTGCCGAGCGACCTTACGGTGAGTTCCGTCATCGTGACCAAGGAGTCCGTGGACGGCACCGAGCAGCCCAAGTTCGTGCGCACGCACAAGGCCGACCACCGCACCGCATAACGTGGACGCCTTTCTGTTCATGACACAGGCGGGGACCGTTCTGTCGGTCCCCGTCGTCGTTGACTACGCATCGGTGGTCGTGGGCGTGCTCACGGGCGCCATGTTCGGCTGCCGCCGCAGGCTCGACGTGGTGGGCACTACGGTGGCGGGATTTCTCACCGGCTTTGGCGGCGGCATCGTCCGAGACCTGCTTATGGGGGCCAAGGACGTCTACTTTATGCAGCACCCCGACCTCATCTGGGTGTCTCTGGCGATTTGTTTGGTCGCCTTCTACTTCCGCGGCCTGTTCATGAACTTTGAGCGCTCCATCCTGTTCGCTGACACGTTGAGCGTGGCGCTGTTCTCGCTTGCCGGCGCGAGCAAGGCCTTTGCCGTTGGGCTCGACCCGCTCTACGTGGTGATCATGGGCGTGTTCACGGCTGTGGGTGGCGGCGCCCTACGCGATTCGTTTGCCGGCATCACGCCGGCCATCTTCCAGGGCTCTAACTACTACGCCGTGGCCTGCCTTGCGGGCTCTGCCGTCTTTGCCCTGCTAGCGTTTCTCGATTGCCCGCTCGTGCTCGCCGGCTTTGCCTGCCTTGCCTGCGTGGTGCTGCTGCGTTACCTCAGCATTCGCTTTGACTGGCGTACGCATGACGAGGCCGACCTCACGCCCAAGGCAAAGGCCGTGGCTGCCGCTGCGACCAGGGGTGTGCGGAGGCGTGTGAGGCCCAAATCGCGCACGAGACGCCGCTAGGGGAGTCGCCTCGGTTGCAGGACCGTTTTGCGGTCTTTGTCCGACGGGCGGAACCCGAGCTCGCGAGCGAATGCGCCCCGTACTTTTTGCGTGCCTGTATTTGCCCGCGTCTTGCTGATGACAAACTGGGAGGCCATCATGTCCAACGTTCTCGACATCATCGGGCCCGTGATGATTGGCCCCTCTAGCTCGCACACCGCGGGAGCCGCACGCCTTGGTGCCATCGCCCGCGCGCTTTTGTGCGAGGAGGTGGCCGCGGCCAGAGTGACCCTCTACGGCAGTTTCGCCAAGACCGGGCGCGGGCACGGTACCGACCGCGCTATCGTGGCCGGCGTGCTTGGCATGGCCACCGATGACGAGCGCCTGCGTGACTCGCTTGCCATTGCGCACGAGCGCGGCGTCGAGGTGAGTTTTGCCGAGGGCGAGGCCGATGGCGTGCACCCCAATACGGCACTTATCGAGCTCGTTGGCGAGCGTGGCGGACGCGTGAGTATGCTTGGCAGCTCGGTGGGCGGTGGCCAGGTTGAGGTGAGCCGCATCGACGGCATGCAGGTGAGGCTTTGTGGCCTGCACACCACCTACGTGGTGCGCCACGTGGACGCCCCGGGCCTCATCGCGCGTGTTACCGAGGTTTTGGCCGGCGGCGGCGCCAACATCTGTGACTTTAGTCTCTCGCGCCAGGAGCGCGGCGGCGTTGCCGTCATGACCATCGAGGTAGAGGGCGACGCCGGCGCAGATGCCGCGGCTCGCATTGAGGCCATCGAGGGCGTTGAGCGCTGCATCGAGCTGGCGCCCGTGGCGGGAGGCGACGCGGCGGCGAAGACCTCCTCTTCTGCGCCTGACGTCAGTGCCTGCGAGAGCGACTTTCTCTTTGCGAGGCTCGAAGACGTGGTGGCCGCTTCTGAGCGCAGCGGCGTTCCCATGAGCCACGTGGTGCTTGCCCAGCAGGAGCGCGCCATGCAGACCTCAGCCGACGAGCTTTACGGGCGCATGGCGGGGCGCTTGGCCGTTATGCGCGAATGCATCGAGCCGGGTAGCCGTGCCGACCTTCGTTCGGCGAGTGGGCTTTGCGGCGGCGACGCGCATCGCATGCTTTCTTCTGCCCCGGGCTGCGTCTCGGGCGGCGTGATGGGGCGTGCCATCGGCTATGCCCTTGCGGTGAGCGAGCTCAACGCCGCGATGGGGCGCATCGTGGCCGCGCCCACGGCCGGTTCCTGCGGCATCCTGCCGGCGGCGATCCTCACTATGGCTGACGAGCGCGGCGCGAGCGAACAGGATTGCGTGATGGCCCTGTTCACGGCTGCCGCTGTGGGCCTTGTCATCGAGCACAACGCGACGCTTGCGGGCGCCGAAGGCGGCTGCCAGGCAGAGGTTGGCGCCGCTGCCGCTATGGCGGCCGCCGCGGTGGTCGAGCTTGCGGGCGGAACTGCTGCCCAAGCGAGCGCCGCTGCCGCCATGGCCATCCAGGGCTTGCTGGGCCTTGTGTGCGACCCGGTGGGTGGCCTTGTGGAGGTGCCCTGCGTGAAGCGCAACGCCACGGGCGTCTCCGTGGCTATGACCTGCGCCGATATGGCGCTTGCGGGCATTGGTTCGAACATCCCGTTCGACCAGTGCGTGCTTGCCATGAAGCGTGCGGGCGCGAGCCTGCCGGCGGCCCTGCGCGAGACGGGGGAGGGCGGCCTTGCCGCTACGCCCTGCGGTCGCGAGCTCGCCGAACGCGCGCTGGGATGCGCTGCTTGTGGGGCCTGCGCGTAGGGAGCGCCTGGGGAATGCCTGGGGGCGCCTGGGCACGCCAGGGCGTCGGAGCGCCGCCATGACCTTTCGTCGCTACCAACCTTGATGGCCCGCGAGTCTCGGCTTGTATTGGGCCGGCCGTCTGAGCTGCTCAAACGCTGGCCTGAGCCGAGCACTCCACCGTGCTAAATTGCTTCGATCGCCCTTGGCGCAGACAATGAACTTTCGTGTGTGTTCGTAGGGAGGGAACATGTCGCTCGACCTCAGGGCCATAAGCAAGCGCAATCTCGCGCGCAATGGCGTCCTCGTCTTTGTGGGCTCGCTTTTGTTTGCGGCTGGCCTTAACACCTTTATGGAGCCGAACGGCCTGGCGCCGGGAGGTATCTCGGGCCTGGCCATCATCGTGCGCGCGGCACTGCTCGGCGTCGGCGGCCCCGACCTTCCCGTCGGCATCCAGTCGCTTGCCATAAATGCCCTGCTTATGGTCGTGGCCTTCAAGGCCGGCGGCATTGGCTACGCCGCGCGCTCGCTTGCCGGTGTCATCGTTTCGTCGGTGCTTATCGATGCCACGGCGCCCATCCTGCCCGTCTTGGGCGACGGCGACCTTTTGCTGTGCGCCCTGTGGGGTGGCGTGGTCTGCGGCATTGGCCTGGGCCTCGTCTTCCGCGCGGGCAGCAACACTGGTGGCACCGACATCATCTGCCAAATCCTCGCGCGCCACACGGCCCTGCCCGTGGGCACGTGGGTCATCGTCACCGACTACGTCGTCGTTGCGCTCTCGGCTTTCGTTTTCTCGCTCAACCACGCCCTGTACGCCTGCGTTTCCACCTACCTCATGGGCAAGGTCTGCGACATGGTGATCGACGGCCCGAGTCGCGAGCGCGTGGCCTGGATCATCTCGAGCGAATATGAGCAGATCGCTTCCGCCGTGATGGAGCAGCTCGACCGCGGCTGCACCGAGGTCACAGCCAAGGGTAAGTACACCGGAGCCGAGCGCCCCATGCTCTTTTGCATTCTCGGACGCTCAGACATCGCCCCGCTCAAGGACATCGTGGCCGAGCTCGACCCCAAGGCCATCGTCGTCATCACCGAGGCCCACGAGGCCTTCGGTGAGGGATTCCGCAAGCTTGAAGGCGCGGGCGGCATCTAGCAGCCGCTGGCGCTAGCTACACGCAATTTGGTATCAACGGCCCGCAACGGGCTTGAACAAGGGAGGATACATGGAAAGGCAGAATGCCTGGAAGAAGTACACGGCCGAGCAGCTTGAGGAGCTCGAGGGCCTGTGTGAGCGCTACCGCAACTTCATCAGCGAGAACAAGATCGAGCGCGAGTGCGTGACGAGCAGCGTGGCTCTGGCTGAGGCCGCCGGCTACAAGAACCTCGACGAGGCCATCGCTGCCGGCGAGCAGCTCAAAGCCGGCGACAAGGTCTACGTGAACACCCGCGGCAAGGCCCTGACCCTCTTTAACATCGGTACCCGTCCGCTTTCCGAGGGCCTCGACATTCTGGGCGCCCACGTTGACTCGCCGCGCCTCGACGTGAAGCAGAACCCCGCCTACGAGAAGTCTGACCTCGCATTTCTCGACACGCACTACTACGGCGGCCTCAAGACCTCGCTGTGGGTTGCCACGCCGCTCGCCATCCACGGCGTCGTCGCCAAGAAGGACGGCAGCGTCGTCAACGTCGTTGTGGGCGAGGATCCGGCCGACCCAGTCTTCTGCATCTCCGACATCCTGATCCACCTTGGCGGCGAGCAGATGAAGAAGACCCACGCCGAGGCCGTTGACGCCGAGGCGCTCGACGTCATCGTGGGCGGCAAGCCCGTCTGCCTGTGCGAGGGTGACGAGGAACCGAAGGAGCCGGTGAAGCAGCTGCTGCTCAACATCCTCGGCGAGCGCTATGGCATCGAGGAGGAAGACCTTCTCTCCGCCGAGCTCGAGATTGTGCCGGCCGGCCCCGCCCGCGACATGGGCCTCGACCGTTCCATGGTGCTGGGCTACGGCCACGACGACCGCGTCTGCGCCTACACCTCGCTCGAGGCCATGCTGGCCGTCGAGAAGGTCGAGCGCACGAGCTGCTGCTTGCTCGTTGACAAGGAGGAGATCGGCTCGGTGGGCGCCACTGGCATGCAGGCCCACTACTTTGAGAACGCCCTGGCCGAGGTCATGGTTCTCACCGGTGAAGAGAGCCCGCTGGCCCTTCGTCGCGCCCTTGCCAACTCGCGTATGCTCTCGAGCGATGTCAGCGCTGGCTTTGACCCGGCCTACGCCGGCCAGTTCGAGGAGAAGAACAGCGCCTACCTCGGTCGCGGCCTGTGCTTCAACAAGTACACGGGCGCGCGCGGCAAGAGCGGCTCCAACGACGCCGACGCCGAGTACATGGCGCTCGTCCGCGACATCATGGATGAGGCGGGCGTGAGCTTCCAGACCTGTGAGCTCGGCCGTGTGAACGCCGGTGGCGGCGGCACCATCGCCTACATCATGGCTCGCTACGGCATGGACGTTATCGATTCGGGCGTGCCCGTCCTTTCCATGCACTCGCTGTGGGAGGTCGCCAACAAGGCCGACATCTACGAGGCCTACCGCGGCTACAAGGCCTTCATTGAGCGCGCGTAGCCCTGTTTAGCTGCTAGTTTTGAAGCCCTGCTGGCCGTTGGCTGGCAGGGCTTTTTCTTTGCGAAGGCGAGGTCCTGTGGTCAAAAGCTTGGTGCACGAGGCTCATTCAGATGGCGGCGCCATGGGAGCGGATGCTGGGCTCGGCAGCTAGGGGAGCAGGACGCCTAAGCCCGGCAGCTGAGGAGCGGGCCGCTCAACCCCCTATGGCTAGGAAAGCAGCTTCTGAGCAAGCTCTTCGGGCGTGGCACAGATGGTGGTGGCTCCGGCCTCCACGAGCTGCTGCTCGCTGCGAAAGCCCCAGCTCACGGCCAAGCAGGCGAGCCCGGAGTTGGCGGCCGTAGCGACGTCGACCTCAGAGTCGCCTACGTAGACGGCCTCATGTGTGGCAGAAGGCACTGCCGGGTCGCCGACCGTCTCGTTTGCCGTCGCTGAGGCGGCTGCCCGGCGCAGCCCCATTTCGGCAAGGGCGAGCTTCACCATATCGGGGGCGGGCTTTTTGGCAACGCCCTCGCGCACGCCTACGACGGCCTCGAAGGCGTCCGGGAAATGTGCGGCCACCAGGTCGGTCACGGCATACTGGGTCTTGTTGGAGACCACGGCCATACGTGCTCCCGCTTCCGCGAGGCGTCCTAGCAGCTCGTTTATGCCGGGGTAGGGGGCCGTGTTGTCCTGGCAGTGCAAAGCATAGAAGCGGTCGAACTCGGCGTTGAGCTCGTCTACGACCTCGGCTGGCGTAGCGGTGGGAGCTGAGCGTTCGATGAGCTTGCGTATGCCGTTGCCCACGTAGGCACGCGTCTGCGACATGCTTTGCTCGGGAAGCCCCGCCCAGGCGAGCGTGTGGTTGATGGCCAGATGCAGATCCTCGAGGGTGTTTAGCAGCGTCCCGTCGAGGTCGAATATGACGATGGGAGCGTTAGCGCCGCCTTCGTTGTCCACATTGGCCATGGTTGTCCCTCATTCGTGCAAAGTTGCATGCCATCTACCGCTCAATAGTATGCGCTTATCCTGCGCGAGCTTGCCCAAGATGCGGATGAGGGTTACGCGCGCGTTACGGCTAGATTGCTTCATAAGTGTGCTGCTATGATTAACTTTACGTGTCGCGCCGTCCTAGGGCATGCGGCACCCGAGCAAGAGGAGGCACCTTGGCAGGAAACGAAACCCCTACGCGCGAGAGCCTACGCGCGGCTGCGAGTGCGGAAGCAGCGGCGGCATTCGCCGGCGTTGACCTTCCCGAGAGCCTGCGTGACAACCTCGCCCTGTTCCTGCGCCTTCTTCGTGAGGTACTCACGGAGTACTCGCCCGACCTGCGCTCCACCTTCGACGAGGTGCTTGCCTACCTCATCGCGGCTGACGAGCAGGGCGTCACCAGCGCCACGGGCGCCTCTGACGAAGACGAGCGCTTCCGTGCGGCCTACGAGGTCGTGCGTGGCCTGGACGTCGAGCAGCAGACCATGCTCACTCGCGCCCTCACCGCCTACTTCCACCTCGCCAACCTCACCGAGGAGAACTTCCGCGTAGAGACGCTGCACAACCGCGAGCGCAAGGTCTCCCTGGATTCCGAGACCGACGAGTCTAACGAGCTTGCCGTGGCCTACCACCAGCTCGTGGAGGAGATGGGCAAGGACAGCGCCGACGAGCTGCTTGGCAAGCTCGAGTTCCACCCGGTCTTCACCGCTCACCCCACCGAGGCTCGCCGTAAGGCCGTTGAGGGCAAGATCCGCCGCATCTCGCGCCTGCTGGCCGAGCGCCCGCTTCTGGGCGGCTCCGACCTGGCCGAGAACGAGCGTCACATGCTGCAAGAGATTGACGCTTTGCTGCGCACGAGCCCCATTGCCATCAAGAAGCCCACGCCGGTTGAAGAGGCCGACACCATCATCGACATCTTCGACAACACCCTGTTCGACATGGTGCCGATGGTCTACCGCCGCTTTGACGACTGGATGCTCGGCGACAAGGCCGGCAAGGTCAAGCCGATGTGCCCCGCCTTCATTCACCCCGGCTCCTGGATCGGCTCTGACCGCGACGGCAACCCCAACGTTACCGCCAAGGTCAGCCGCGAGGTGGCCAACAACTTCTTCACGCACATGGTGGCCACCCTCGAGGACAAGTGCCGTCGCGTGGGCCGCAACCTTACGCTCGACGTTGATCACGCCACTCCGTCTGACGAGCTGGTGAACCTGTGGAACCACCAGGTCGAGATGAGCGAGAAGCTCACCTCGAGCGCTGAGCTCATCAGCGAGTCCGAGCCGCATCGCGCCGTGATGCTCGTCATGGCTGATCGCCTGAACGCCACCATTCGCCGCAACTCCGACACGATGTACAAGAACTGCGAGGAGTTCATCGCCGACCTCTATGTGGTGCAGCGCTCGCTTGCCGCCTCCGGTGCTGCCCGTGCCGCTTACGGCCCGGTTCAGACCCTCATCTGGCAGGCCGAGTCCTTCGGCTTCCACATGGTGGAGATGGAGTTCCGTCAGCACTCCGTCGTGCACAGCCGCGCCCTGGCAGACATCCACGAGCACGGCCGTAACGGCGAGCGCGGCGCCCTCGACCCGATGACGCGTGAGGTGCTCGACACCTTCCGTGCCCTCGGCTCCATCCAGAAGCGCTATGGCCACAAGATGGCCCGCCGCTACATCATCTCGTTCACTAAGAGCGCGCAGAACGTCGCTGACGTCTACGAGCTTAACCGCCTGGCCTTCGCCCACGCTGAGGACGTGCCGGCCATCGACGTCATCCCGTTGTTCGAGCAGCTCGAGGACCTCGAGGGCTGCATCGACGTGCTCAACGACATGCTCGAGCTCCCCGACGTCCAGGCCCGTCTTGCGCAGACCGGCCGCAAGATGGAGGTCATGCTCGGTTACTCCGACTCCTCCAAGGACGCTGGCCCCACTACCGCTACCCTGGCGCTTCACACCGCCCAGCAGCGCATTGCCCAGTGGGCCAAGGACAACGACATCGACCTCGTGCTCATGCACGGCCGCGGCGGTGCCGTGGGCCGTGGCGGCGGCCCGGCCAACCGCGCCGTGCTGGCCCAGCCCGCTGGCTCGGTCAACTGCTTCTTCAAGGTCACCGAGCAGGGCGAGGTCATCTTTGCCCGCTACGGCAACCCGGTGCTGGCCCAGCGCCACGTCGAGAGCGTCGCCGGCGCCACCTTGCTGCAGAGCGCTCCTTCGGTCGAGAAGACCAACACCTCGATGACGGCCAAGTACGCCGACATGGCCCAGAAGCTCTACGATACGAGCCACGAGCACTTCGTCGACCTGTTGAACACGCCCGACTTCACGCCGTGGTTCTCCACGGTCACCCCGCTTGTCGAGATTGGCCTTCTGCCCATCGGCAGCCGTCCGGCCAAGCGTGGCCTGGGCGCCAAGTCGCTCGATGACCTGCGCACCATTCCCTGGGTCTTCAGCTGGAGCCAGGCGCGCATCAACCTGGCCGCCTGGTACGGCCTGGGCACCGCCTGCGAGAAGCTTGGCGACCTCGAGCTGTTGCGCAGCGCCTACAAGGAGTGGCCGCTGTTCAGCACCTTCATCGACAACATCGAGATGTCCATCGCCAAGACCGACGGCCGCATCGCCCGCCACTACCTGGCCCTGGGCGACCGCGAGGACCTCAACGAGAAGGTCCTCGGTGAGATGGCGCTTACCCGCAAGTGGACGCTGGCTATCGCCGGCGACGAGTGGCCCCTGCAGCACCGTCGCGTGCTCGGCCAGGCCATCCGTGTGCGCAACCCCTACGTCGACGCCCTCTCCATCTCGCAGGTCCGTGCCCTTACGGCCCTGCGCGAGCACGAGGCCGAGCTTACGGCTGAGGAGCGCGAGCGCTACATCAAGCTGATTCTCTCCACCGTGGCAGGCGTCTCTGCCGGCCTGCAGAACACGGGGTGATGCACGCCCTTCTGGGAGCGCGAACGATGTTTTCTCACTAGGGGAGAGCATCTTTGCATCGCAGGCGAACCGGGACGAGGCCTCGCGCTTCGTCCCGGTTTTTGTTTGGAGTACGAGCATGGCCATATAGCGGAACTTTTGAGCGCCGCGAGCACATGCGGCAGCTGGGCGCGAGCATGGCCGTGTCGCGAGGCCTTCGTCCGCCGCGAACGCGCGTGACAACTGGTAGGTTCATCTCGCTTTCACATTTGTTTGGCCCTGCGGGAGCACGCCGTTAAAATGGGAAGAACGCCGGACGGTGTTTTGCCGCCCTTTTGTGTTGCCAACGAAGGGATATCCCTTGAAGATTCGCTCCGCTTTCTCTCGCGCCGTGCTTGTCGCCACCCTTGGTGCCACGGTGCTCTCTGGCGTGCCGACCGTGGCCGCCGCCGACACTTCTAGCGAGCTCCAGGCCAAGCTCGACGAGGCCAACTCGCGCCTGAGTTCCCTCTATTCCGAGGCCGAGCAGGTCAGCGACCAGGTGAACCAGACCCAGGAGGAGCTCGACGCCACCAACGAGCAGATCGAGACCAAGCAGTCCGAGCTCGCAGATGCCCAGGAGCTGCTTGCCGGTCGCGTCGCTTCCAACTACAAGACGGGCGGCGTCTCCCTCTTCTCCATCATCTTTGACTCGTCAACGTTCGAGGACCTTATCAGCCGCATCATCTATGCCAACAAGGTGAGCGACTCTGACGCTCAGGCCATCTCCGAGGTGAAGCAAATCCAGGAGGAGCTTTCCACCAAGCAGGCCGAGCAGAAGCAGCTTCTGGCCAACCAGCAAGAGCAGCAGGCCGAGCTTGAGCAGAAGGTCTCCGAGGCCCAGAGCTACGTGAGCTCGCTCGACCAGCAGGTCCAGGACGCCCTTGCCGCCGAACAAGCTGCTCGCGAGGCCGAGGCCGAGGCGGCCCGTCAGCAGGCAGAGCAGCAGGCTGAGCAGAACAACGGCAACTACGTCACCACCGATACCACCGGCAACACCAACTCCAATAGCAACTCCAACAACAGCTCGAATACCAACTCGAACACCAATAGCGGCGGCTCCACCAACTCGAGCGCCCGCAACGCCATCGTGGCTGCCGCGTGGAGCAAGGTGGGCTGCAGCTACGTCTATGGCGCCACCGGCCCCAACTCCTATGACTGCTCGGGCTTTGT
>CAVHWW010000009.1:0-21151 GCA_963639715.1 Acutalibacteraceae bacterium | reverse complement strand
GACGGTGCAGGCGTTGATCTCCTCGGACTCGTCGAGGTTCTTGAGGATGCCCTTGTGCTTGAGCCACTTGGCGCCGATGGTGCCCATGTCCATGAGGCAGACGGGCTTGGCATCGCGGCCAAGCTCGTGGCGAGCCTCGAGGTACTTGTCAAAGGCGGCCTGGACCACCTCGTCGTCAATCTCGATGTTCTCGAGCTGGGTGCCGAAGGTGGTGTGGCGGCAGTGGTCAGACCAATAGGTGTCGATGACGCGAATCTCGGTGATGGTGGGGTCGCGCTTCTCGCCGGCGAAGTACTCCTGGCAGAACTTGATATCGGCGAGGTCCATGGCCAGGCTGCGCTCGGAGATGAAGTTGGCAAGTCCGGCCTCGTCAAGCTCGGTGAAGCCGGTGAGGGTCTCGACGTTTTCCGGGACGGCGACTTCCATCTTGAGCGTGGCCTTGGGGGCGAGACTGGCCTCGCGGGCCTCGACGGGGTTGATGACGTAGTGCTTGATGGCCTCGACGTCGGCGGCGCTAAGCTCGCCGGAGAGCACGTAGACCTTCGCGGAGCGAACGCTCGGGCGCTCGCCGGCACTGATGAGTTGGACACACTCGCTGGCCGAGTCGGCGCGCTGGTCGAACTGGCCGGGCAGGTACTCGACGGCGAAGACGGCGGTGCCGGACGGCGCAGAGGCGAGCTCGCCGGTCTCGTCAAACTCGGCGCCTTCGACGGGAAGCTCGGCCGTGGCGGTGTCTACCTGCGGCTCGCTGAAGACGATGGGGATGCAGCGCTCGAAGAGGTCCTCCTCGATACCCTCGACGTCGTAGCGGTTGATGACGCGAAGCCCCGTGAGGCCGCCGATGCCAAGGATGGTGCGCAGCTCTTGCGCGAGCTGCTGCGCCTCCACGTCGAAGCCCGGCTTCTTCTCAACGTAGGTGCGGAAGACCATTCGTCCTGCCCTTCTCGGTGTTGGGCGCGCCACCCTGCTGCGGCTGCCCGGTTCCGTATATGGTTGCCGCGAGGTGCGGCTGTGTCGTGCGGCTGTGGCACAGCTGGGCGGCCACAACCAATATTCCATTATGACGCGAGAAGCGCGCCACGTGGTGGCTCATTGCGGGCGTTTCCCGGCGCGTAACGTGCAGGTTGTGCGCTGGGCGATAGCGGAGCCGGGTTTGGGCGAAGTTGCGCGACGGGTCTGATGGGCCGGCTTGTGGGACGTGCGAAGCGCAAACGAGGGGGCGCACGTGGCGGTGCGCGGATGAGGTTGTTGCGGTGGCTCTCGCGGGTGGTGTGTGGAGCGTGCGCGACACGGACGAGGACGGGCCAGGCCCGGCGCTCGCGGCGCCGCTTGCCTGCTAGACTCGAAGCCCGTGAATACCAAGCGCAACATACCCGAGCTTCTGGCGCCCGCGGGAGACCGCGAGGCCTTCCTTGCTGCCGTGACGGCCGGGGCCGATGCCATCTACTGCGGCGTGACGGGCACCCTCAACGCACGCCGTCGGGCGGGCGGCATTTCGATGGACGAGCTTGGCGGGCTTTGCGAGCTGGCGCACGCGCGGGGCGTTCGCGTCTACGTGACGATGAACGTCGTCGTGAAGCAATTCGAGCTCGCGGATGCCGTGGAGGCAGCTTGCGGCGTGCTTGTGGCGGGTGCCGACGCCCTCATCATTCAAGACCTTGGCTTTTTGGCCGAGGTGCGTGCCACTTTGCCCGAGGCGGAGATTCACGTTTCCACCCAAGCAAACGTCCATGACGCGCGCGGTGTGCGCTTGTGCGAGGAATTGGGCGCTAGCCGTGTGACGCTCTCGCGCGAGTTGCCGCTGGGCGAGATTGCTGCTATCGCTGCGCAGACGAGCGCTGAGCTCGAGGTTTTTTCGCACGGGGCAATTTGTCCCAGCTATTCGGGCGTGTGCATGCTTTCGAGCTTCCTTCGCGAGGGCCGCTCGCCCAACCGTGGTCTGTGCGCCCAGCCCTGCCGCCTACCGTTCGATTTGGTAGACGAACGAGGGGAGCGTTTGCAGTCGCCTGAGTGCGAGCGCGCCCTCTGCACTCACGACAACTGCGTCATCGATAGCGTGTCTGACCTGGCTCAGGCGGGCGTCTCGTCCCTCAAGCTCGAGGGACGCATGAAGCCGGCTGCCTACGTATGGGCCGTGACCTCGGCCTATCGCGCCGCTCTGGATGCGCTGGCGGTCGATGGTTCCTTCGATGCGCGCCGCATCCTCAAACGTAGCTTTAACCGTGGCCTTACTGATGCCTACTTGCGCGGCACCTCGGGTAACGAACTTATGAGCTACGAGCGTAGCGGTAACCGTGGCGAGCTTGTGGGCGAGGTCGCGGGCTTTGAGCCTGAGCCGGGCTTTGTCCCGCGTGACGGACAACAGCTTCGCGGCACCGTCTTTGTGCGGCTCAACGAGCCGGTGGGGGAAGGCGACTCGATTGAGCTTCGTCCGCTCGATGATCCCGAGCGTTTCCTTGTGGTGAAGGCACCCGTGAACGCTGCTGCGGGCGAAACGCTTGCCTGTGCCTGCCCGCGACCGATGGCTGTGGGCTGCGAGGCTCGCGTCACCAAGAGCGTGGCGCTCGAACGTGCGGCCGCAAAGGCGGTGAGCGAGCTTGAGCAACAACTGTGAGCTGTGCGCCCTTGTGGCGCGCCCGCAAGACGCCGCTGCCATGCGACAGGCTGGAGCCGCGCGCGTCTACCTCGACGTTATTGACTTCGAGCCAGCCAGTGCGCTTCTCGAACTGGTGGAGCGCGAGGGGCTTGTTCCCGTGCTGGATGAGGTCTGCCGCGAGAGCGACCGCGAGTGCGCTGGCGCTTGGATTCGTCCGGGCCTTCCGGTTGCTGTGGGCAACCTGTCCGAGCTCTCCCTGGCTCGCGAGCGTGGCGCCGTGGTTGAGACGCGCGGCTGCATTCCTGTACACAACGTGGCAACGACTCGCGTGCTGTCGCAGCTAGGGGCCTCGTTTGCCTGGCTTTCGCCAGAGGCATCGGCGACCGAGATCGTCGAGCTCGTTGGCCTTTCGCATCTGCCGCTTGGCGTGGTGGCCTACGGTCGTCCTCGCCTGATGACCTGCGAGCATTGCGCGCTGCAGGTGGCCTATAGCTGTGAGCGCGATCACGAGTGCTGCCCGCATCGCCAGCGCGAGCACTGGCTTGTCAACATCGATGACCGTCATCTGCCCGTGCGTACGGATGCGCGCGGCCGCTCGCGCGTCTATCTCGACGAGCCAATTGACCTTACGGACCGCGCGCTTGCCCTCGCCGATGCCGGCGTTTCTCGCCTCCTCGTTGATGCTTCAACCACGAGTGTCGAAGAGGCGACAGCTGCCCTCAAACGTTTTTCGGCAGTGCTCGCTGGCGATGAAAGCTCTGTTGAAGTGCCTCGTTTTGAAGGTCTTTCCGCAACGGGCGTCGAATAGCGGGCTATTCTCGCGCGTGCCTCTGCCGACTTCCCTCTACCGCTTGCCAGGGGCGTGGCGCATGATTCCCCGCGCTCGCGTATCTTCAGGTTTGTTGTACCGATATTGATGGCGCGTGCGTCAGAAAAGGGGAGAACCATGGCCGACCTTACCGGAAAGAGCGCTCTCGTTATTGTCGAGGGCTACGGCACCGAAGAGCCCGAGCTGCTCCAGCCCGTCGAGTACCTGCGCGAGCGCGGCGCTGAGGTGAAGATTGCCGCCGCCCAGAACCCCATCGACTGCGTGACGGGCGACCGCTACGACTCGCAGCAGATCGTGCCCGACCTCTCCCTTGCCGAGGCCGGCGCCGAGGGCTTTGACGTTCTGATCGTGCCCGGCGGCACCGTGAACATGGACCGCCTGCGCATCAACCCCGAGGCACACCGCATCATGCGCGAGTTCATGGAGGCCAAGAAGGTCGTCGCTTGCATTTGCCATGGCCCGTGGCTGCTCGTGAACGCCGGTGTTGCCAAGGGCAAGACCGTGACCAGCTGCGAGTTCAACCGTCTCGACATGGAGAACGGTGGATTTGTGTGGGTAGACGAGCAGGCCCACGTCGACGACTCCGACGGCCAGGTGCTCATCACGAGCCGCTGCCCGGACGACCTGCCCTACTTCAACGCCGCCATCGAGGCCGCGCTGGCCTAGGGTTTCGAGAAAATCTGTCCGTTCTGACTGAATTGAAGATGGCTGGAAGTCCGCAGTCTTGATTTATGTCGCACGGAGATGCAATTCCCGCATTCGTATCTTCGTGCGGCATGCGAACAGAGCTGCGACATGCAAATGGAGCTGCAGCGCGGCAAGGGGCGTCAACCGCATGAGTTGGCGCTCCGTTTTGTTGGCGAGGCATGTCGCTTGTTCTGGACGAACCGCAGATGATGGCGCCCCATGAGCTTTGATATTGTCGCACGGAGATGCAATTCCCGCATTTGCATTTCCGTGCGACATTTTTCCGGGCGGCCTATTTGTGCAAAGCCGATTGTCGGCTTATCTACCTGCGGAGATGCGTTTTTGACCGCCTCACGTTAATTAAGGGATGCAGCATATAGTTGCAATTTCCGCATTTGCATCTGGATGCGGCATACGAACGGGGCCGCGGTGCGGAAGCGGAGCTGCGACGCGCGAACGGGGCCGTGGTGAGGAAGCGGAACTACGGCATGCGAACGGAGCCGCAGTACGGAAGCGGGGCCGTGGCGTGCGAACGGAGCCGCGGTGCGGAAGCGGAGCTGCGGCGTGCGAGCGGAGCCTCAGTACGAAAGCGGAACTGCGGCATACGAATGGAGCCGCGGTACGGAGGCGGGACCGCGGTGCGGAAGCGGAGCCGTGGCATACGAATGGAGCCGCAGTACGGAAGCGGAGCCGCGGCACGCGAGCGGAGCTGCGACATGCAAATGGAGCCGCGCCATGGAAAGGGGCGTCAACCACATGAGTTGGCGCCCCGTTTTTGCTGTCTCTATGTCTGATGTTCCTACGCCTGGGCGCGGAGCTTGTGGGCCTCGCGGATACAGAAGGCGAGCGAGAGCGTGGCGGCGAGCACGTCGGCGACGGGCTGGGCCCACCAGACGCCATCGATGCCGAAGGGTATGGACAGCGCCACGATGAGCGGCACCGCAAAGATGAGGTAGCGGCATACGGACAGCACCGTCGAGATGCCCTCGCGGCCAACCGCTTGGAAGTAGGCAGAGGCGACCTGTGCTGAGAAGCCGAGCGGCGCGGCGATAAGGATGGGCAAGAAGTGCGAGACCGTCAGTGCCAGCAGCTCGCCGTCTGAGGCGTCGGCGCCAAGGAAGAAGGCCGAGATAGGCTCGGCGCTGGCCATGACAATGGCCACCACGCAGGCAAGCGCCGCTGTGGTCCCGATCATGCTCACCCTCAGCAGCGAGACGAGACGCTTGGGCTTGTGCGCGCCGGCGTTGTAGCTGGCGATGGGGGCGAGTCCCATGGTGGAGGCAAGACAGGCCATGTCGAGCAGGTAGATGACGTAGCCGTTGATGACCGAAAAGGCCGCCAGGTCGCTGTCTCCGCCAAGGGAGCCCAGGTAGTTGTTGATGACCGTCGTGTAGACGAGGCTCGCCGCCTGCACGCCGAACAGCGGAATGCCGCGGCGCAGGATGGTCGAGGCGATGGCGGGGGAGAGGCGCATCTCCTTCAAGGAGACATGCAGACCGCTCTTGCGGCTTCCGTTCACGTAGAAGACGGCACTAAACCACAGCGCCGTGGAGAGGCCGAAGTACAGCGCCGTTGAGGCGAAGCTGCGCTTGAGCACGATGACCATGGTGAACAGGCAAAGGAAGGAAAGCGTGGAGGAGGCCACCGTGATGGCGCTCGCCACGTGAGGCTTCTCGTCGGTGCGCAGGCAGGCCATGAGCAGCTGGCCGAGCGAGCAGAACGGGTAGAGCAGCATGAGCGTGCGCACGAAGCTCGTGACCTCGTCAACCAAGTCACCCGTGGCACCGAGCAGTTCGGCCACAGGGCGAGCGTTTATCCAGATAAGCGCCGAAACGGCGATGACGAGGTAGGCGGTGAGCCAAAAGCCCTGGGAGAAGGCTTTCTGCGCACCCTGCTCGTCGCCTGAGCCGCGAAGCTCGCCCACAAGCGACGCCGTGCCGGAGCCAAGCGCTCCTCCAAGAGCCAGGTTCAAAAGCTCGAGCGGCAATACAACCGTGATGCAGGCGAGACCTGCGGCGCCAAGGCCTTGACCAATGACGAGACCCTCGAGAATAACCATGACGATCTGGGCGAGATAGCCCACGAGCGTGGTGAGCGCGTAGCGTCCAAAGAGCATGCCTACGGGCGCGGTGCCGAGGATTCGCTCCTGGTTTGCCTGGGATTCTGCCGGTGCGTTCGCCTCTGCCTTGGCGTGGCTGTCGGCCGGCTTGGATGTTTCTGCCTTGGCGTGGCCGTCGGCCATCTTGGATGCCTCTGTCCCGGTGGTGCAGCTGTTGGCCTCGCCGGCCTTTTCCTTCTTGGTTGCGGCGCGGCCGTTGCTCGCCTCGGGTACGCCCGCCTCGTTGGCGACCTCTGTCGCAAGGCCCTCCTCGGGTGCCTGCGGCTCAATTGGTGCGTTCATATGTCCCTCCGTCCCAGCGGGGTTGCCCGCATGTCTTCGCCGGACGCGACGGGGAGCGACCGGCTTTATCGGGAAGGATGATAGGGAGCCGCGTCTGGGCCCTTTTCGGCACATCGGTTTATTGGGGTTTAGGCGCGGTTTAAACGTGTTGACGGGTAGCGCTACCTGCACAAAGGCGGTTTGACTACTGAATCGTAGTCATTTAAGCTCGCAATGCGAACGGTACGTTTTTGGCGGTGAATGAACCTGCCTAAAACCGCCCCGTGACGCCATTGTGCGACAAAGGCACGGGAGGCCGAAGGGCAAGCGAGGCCGTCCAAAGCCGTCCTAAGCGAGTTGTCCTGTTGGTGAACCAAGGCTTCCCTGCGACGAGCGAGGCCACCCAGGCCCGTTTCAAGCGAGTTGTCCCACTCGTGAGCCGGGGCCGTAAGAGGCGAGCGCCGTCCAGACGCCGCCCTATCCGCGCCAGAAGCGCAGGGTGAGGGCCTCGCGATCCTTGGTGTTGGTCTTCACCATGATGTTGTGCACGTGCTTCTTCACGGTACCCTCGGCCAGGTAGAGCTTGGTGGCTATCTCATGGTTGGAGCTGCCGAGAACCACGAGCGCCAACACCTGCGACTCGCGTTCGGAAAGCCCGTTCATGCTGGCAAAGAGCTCCATCTGCTCATTCACGCGCTGCTCCAGGTCGTCGACCTTCTCGAGCGTGGGTGCCTGGTTGATGCGGATGGACAGCAGGCGCAGGGCGTAGCGAATGGTGAGGTAGGCCATGAAGCCGGCCAGGATGTTCTCGGAGAAGTTGCGTTCGGAGAGGAACAAGAGCAGCCACGTGGGGTGGGCCTCGATGTGGACGAACAGGGTGATGAAGAGGTCCTCGAGCACCACGCTGGCGACGAGTATCCAAATGATCGCATAGGCGATGCTGTACTTAAGTAGTCTCTCGCGAAGCGCCTGGTCTTGCGTGGTCTTGCAGCGAATTGCCAGGTAGATGAGGACGGCCGCAAAGCCAACCTGCCTCAGCGTGTAGTAGACGAACTGGCGCATGCCGCCTTCGGGGACGAGGGTGCCGGCAAGGATGCTGGCGACAAAGAACAGACCACACAGGATGACGGTGCGCTTCCACTTGGTCTCGCGCAGCAAGGAGCCTGCGGCCAGCTGGGTGCAGGCCTGGGCGGCAGTGCCCAATACCGTCCTCAGCCATAGGTGGTCGACGTTGTAGTAACCCTCTGCACTCGTTAGTTCGGTCGCGTTCACGAACTCATTGAAGAAGACCGTTGAGGTCTCGAGCGAATACACAAGAAAGAGGATGCCAAGGAACAGCAACATCTTGCGCCCCGACGAGGCGTAGGCAAATCCGGAGATGCAAGCCGTGCCAAAGCAGACCGCGAGAACCAGCATCGTATAGCAGAAGAAGACGACCGACCCCATGAACCCCTCTTTCCAAGGTGGCAGGAAACTAGCCACGGCTGCATTTTTGCGAGGGCGTCGCGAGGTGTCAAGATTCGTACTAATCCTGATGCGATATGGCAACGAAGCTCCCGTGACACCGCAGGTAACTGGGGTGCAACTAGGGCGTATCGCGGTCTACCGCTACCGCTCGCCGACACTGCCATTCTGAACAAAATGCCTGCGTATTGGTGGTTTACCGAGGTTGACGCTCGGTGAGCGGTCAGTAAACCCGGCTTGGTCTGGGCGGCCTGGGAGCCGCCGCGCAAAGTAATGCCATGGAATCGAGCGGCGTCTAAGGGGGCGCCGTTTGGAGCGCGGGGAGGGACACCCCGCACGTCTTAAGCCGAACGAGGTTCGGCGGAAAGGATGCACCATGGCAATGCCTAAGGACTTCATCGACACCAACGAACTCACTAAGGAGCAGATCGTTGCCATCGAGGACCTCGCTGTCGCTATGAAGAAGGCCATCAAGGAGGACGGCTACTATCCGCACCTTCTCCGCAACAAGAGCCTCGGCATGATCTTCCAGCAGGTCTCCACCCGCACCCGTCTTTCCTTCGAGACCGCTATGACCGACCTCGGCGGCCACGCCCAGTTCTACGGCCCGGGCACCATTCAGCTCGGTGGCCACGAGTCCCTCGGCGACACCGCTCGCGTCATGGGCAGCCTGCTCGACATCATGATGGCGCGCGTTGACCGTCACAAGGATGTCGTTGGCCTGGCCGAGGGCTCCGCTGCCCCCGTCCTCAACGGCATGTCCGAGTTCAACCACCCCACCCAGGAGATCGGCGACCTTCTCACCATGCTCGAGAACCTTCCCGAGGGCAAGAAGATCGAGGACTGCACCCTGGCCTTCATCGGCGACGCCACCCAGGTCTGCGTCTCGCTGATGTTCATTGCCTCCAAGATGGGCATGAAGTTCGTCCAGTTTGGCCCCAAGGGTCACCAGGTCCCCGACGGCGGCCTGCACGTCGGCACCGACGAGGAGCGTGCTGAGTTCGGCAAGCAGATGATGGCCATCGCCGAGGAGAACTGCAAGGTCTCCGGTGGCTCCGTTGTCATCTCCGACGACATCGAGTGCATCAAGGGCGCCGACTTCATCTACACCGACGTGTGGTACGGCCTCTACGACGAGGAGGTCTCGGGCGAGAACTACATGGACGTCTTCTACCCGAAGTACCAGGTCACCATGGACATGATGAACTTCGCCGGTCCTAACTCCAAGTTCATGCACTGCCTGCCGGCCACTCGCGGCGAGGAGGTCGTCGACGAGGTCATGGACGACCCCGAGCGCTCCCTGTGCTGGGTTGAGGCCGAGAACCGCAAGCACTCCATCCGCGCCCTGCTTGCTGCCTTCGGCAAGCGCACTCCGCTCAACGACGAGAACGTCGAGTACGCCACCAAGGAGCAGCTCCACGCCGCCATCGCCAAGCTCGACGAGCTCCAGGCCTAAGTTCACCTCTCCTAGGGGCGCCGGGCCTGCCATGACCTCGGCGCACCGAAATCAAACGCGGGGGTGGCCGCCATCCCCGGGCAAGAAGTGCCATCCCCGCGTTCCTTCTGAACAAACGTCTAAGGAGTTCGCATGAGCGAAGAGAAGAAGCATCTCTCCTTCTTGACGGTGATTTCGACCGTTATCTGCGTCGTCTTCGTCTGCGAGGCCGCCGCGCCTGCTGCTGCCATTGGCAACCAGCAGTTCTTCTGGTGGATCTTCCTGATCCTCACCTTCCTGCTTCCCTACGGCATGGTGGTTGCCGAGCTTGGCACCACCTATGACGGCGAGGGCGGCATCTACGACTGGGTGCGAGACGGCCTCGGCGACAAGTGGGGCGCTCGCATCAGCTACTACTACTGGGTCAACTACCCGCTGTGGATTACCTCGCTGGCGGTTCTGTTCCCGCCCATCCTGAACCTCGCGTTCGGCTGGAACTTCAGCCTGCCCGTCCAGATCCTCATTGAGCTTGCTTTTGTGTGGATCGTCTACCTCATCGGCCGTTCCAAGGCCGCTGACTCCGAGTGGGTCCTCAACGGCGGCGCCCTCATCAAGGTCGTCGTGGCCGTGCTCGTGGGTGCCCTCGGCATCTGGTACGCCTCGCAGCACGGTTTCGCGAGCGACATGAGCGCCACGACCTTCCTGCCCGAGCTCACCAACACCAACGCCCTGGGCTACCTGTCCATCATCATCTTCAACTTCATGGGCTTTGAGGTCATCTGCACCATGACCGGCGACATGGCCGACCCCGCCAGGGACATCCCCAAGTCCATCATTGCCGGCGGCCTTGCCATCGCCGTGATCTACCTGTTCGCCGGCTTCGGCATCGGCGCCGCCATCCCGGCCGACGAGATCGACGCCTCCTACGGCATGATCGTCGCCGTCCAGACCATGGTCTCTGGCACCGCCCTGGCTCCGCTGTTCCAGATCATCTGCGTCGCCTTCCTGATCACCCTGTTCGCCAACATGGCCGCCTGGTCCTTCGGCGTGAACTCCGTTGCCCGCTACGCTGCTGAGCACGGCAACATGCCCAAGGTCTTCGCCTCCATGATCAGCAAGGATGACATGCCCAACGGCGCCAACCTCGTGAACGCAATCGTGGCTTCGCTCACCCTGGCCCTGCAGCTCGTGCCCATCGACGCCATCTCCAACGGCCTGTTCTGGATGCTCTTCGGCACCTCCGTCGTGTTCCTGCTGCTTACCTACATTCCGATGTTCCCGGCATTCCTCAACCTTCGCAAGAACGACCCGAACCGTGAGCGCGTCTTCACCTTCCCGTTCAAGGGCACAATGATGAAGGTCGCCCTGGCCGTGCCGGCCATCGAGCTCGTGCTCGCCATCGTGGCCACCCTCGTGCCGCTCTCTGCCGACGAGATTGAGTCCAAGGTCCCGATGCTCATCATCTTCTTCGTGCTGCTTGTCATCGGCGAGGTCGTCCGCGTGGTCTCCGCCAAGGATCGCACCGAAGAGTACAAGGGCCTTACGCCCGAGCTTGCCGCCCAGCGCCTCGCCGAAGAGGCCGCGGCCGGCGACGAGGAGTAGGCAAGACCTGCTCCCTCGCAACGGCATCGTCTGATGCCAAAGCACCACCTGGCTTTACCGATCCCGCCTGCAACCATGGCACGCCTTTCCACGGCCTAGGCCAAGGGACGGGTTTCGAGAACAGCATTTGACCGCGCCGTGGAAGGGGCGGCGCGGCCCACCATTCGCAGGAAGTTCTTTCCAAAAAAGAGAAAGGAAAGTGCAATGCGTACCATCACCGAGTCCGAGTCCACCCCTAAGGCCGACGGCTTCTATATGCCTGCCGAGTTCGCTCCGCAGGACCGCGTGTGGATGGGCTGGCCCCACCGCACCGACACCTGGGCCCACGGCGCCAAGCCGGCCCAGAAGCAGTACGCCGAGGTCGCTCGCGCCATCGCCGAGTTCACCCCCGTCGTCATGTGCGTCAACGAGTGTGACTACGCCAACTGCAAGGCCGTCTTCGAGGAGGACGAGAACATCACCGTCCTCGAGATGACCACCAACGACGCCTGGTTCCGTGACACGGGTGCCACCTTCGTCGTGAACGGCAAGGGCGAGAAGCGCGCCAACAACTGGCATTTCAACGCCTACGGCGGCCTTGTCGACGGCCTGTACTTCCCCTGGGACGCCGATGACCAGATCGCCCAGAAGATGGCCGAGTTCTCTGGCTGCAAGACTTATCGTCCCGACGACATGATCCTCGAGGGCGGCTCCATCACCGTCGACGGCGAGGGCACCGTCATCGTCACCGACCAGTGCCTGCTTTCGCCGGGCCGCACCTGCTCCGCGGTGCTCGCCGACGAGGAGGACGAGGACACCATCTGGCCGAAGTACGCCCGCAAGTTCGAGCCGTGGAGCGAGGAGCTTCGCGAGTACATGAACGAGCACCTCAAGGACTACCTCGGCGTTGAGAAGGTCATTTGGGTCAAGGAGGGCATCGATCCCGAGGAGACCAACGGTCACATCGACGACGTCGCCACCTTCATCGCCCCCGGTGTCGTGGCCGTCATCTGGACCGACGACCCCGAGTACCCGTTCTACAGCCAGTGCCACGACGCCTACGAGACCCTCTCCAACGCCGTTGACGCCAAGGGCCGCAAGCTCAAGGTCTACAAGCTCCCCATGCCGGTGAAGCCGCTGTACATGGACCAGGCCTCCTGCGACACCATCGACGTTGACGAGAACGCCGAGCCCCGTGTCTCCGACGAGCCGCTGATCGCCTCCTACATGAACTACCTCGTCACCAACCACGGCGTCATCACCCCGCAGTACGGCGACGAGAACGACGCCCTGGCCGTCGAGACCCTCCAGAAGATCTACGACGAGACCTATGGCGACGGCGTCTACAAGGTTGTGGGCGTGCAGTCCGAGCAGGTCGTCTTCGGTGGCGGCAACATCCACTGCATTACCCAGCAGGAGCCTTCCGCCTAACCTTCGGCTTTCCGAGGCGCCCCATCTAGGGGCTCCAACCCTCGTCGCGTACCTTCGTACGCTTCCTCGGGCTTGTCGCTCCCTATTTGGGGCGTCTCGAAAACCCTCTTTTTGTTCGGAGCGGACGCTTCGAGGCACCCGATCTTGCCGCTCAAACCGTCGCTCGCGTACTTAGTACGCGTCGCTCCTCTTTCGCGGCAACCTCGGGCACCTCGGAAACCCAGGCCACTATATGTGGTTATGGCGTTCGTTCGGCGCGTACCTTCGTACGCTTCCTCGGGCTTGTCGCCCCTTATTTGGGGCGCTCCGAGGCCCCCTCAGCGAGGTCCCCTCAACTTAGACAGATTGCCTAACCAACGATGCGATTTGGCGAAGTTCTTGGGTCGGAGGGTATGACCACCCCCAAGGTTTCCGAGTCACTTGAGTTTCGCCAAGCCGTACTAGCCCAGCCCGATGAGCTGGGGCACTGAGCCAAAGGGCCGCGCCCCGCAGCAGACGGATGTCCTGCGGGGCGCGCGTGTTTACTAGCTAAGAAAGGAGCTGCCCTTATGAGCAGCAACAACCGTCCCGACCGTATCGTCGTTGCCCTTGGTGGCAACGCCCTCGGTGACACCCCCACCGAGCAGCTCCAGGCCGTTCAGAACACCGCCCACGCGCTTCTCGGCCTCATCGAGCAGGGCAACGAGATCATCATCACCCACGGCAATGGCCCGCAGGTCGGCATGATCCAGAACGCCTTCGCTGCTGCCCACGACGCCATCGGCACCCCTGCCATGGAGCTCCCCGAGTGCGGTGCCATGAGCCAGGGCTACATTGGCTACCACCTGCAGCAGGCCATTGGCCGCGAGATGCACCTTCGCTATAAGCGTTGGCACGCCGCCACCGTCGTGACCCAGATCGAGGTCGACCCCGACGATCCGGCGTTCACCAATCCCACCAAGCCCATCGGCCCGTTCCTGACCGAGGAGGGCGCCAAGGCTGCCATGGCCGAGGACCCGAGTCGCACCTACGTCGAGGACTCCGGCCGTGGCTGGCGCCGCGTCGTGGCCAGCCCCGAGCCCAAGAAGATTGTCGAGGCCGAGAGCATCCTCAACCTTCTCGACAACGAGTTCATCGTCATCGCCTGCGGTGGCGGCGGTATTCCCGTCGTGCGCGACTACGGCGACAAGGGCTGCTACAAGGGCGTTCCCGCCGTCATCGACAAGGACCTTGGCGGCGAGCTTCTGGCCGAGGACTGCCAGGCCGACGTCCTGTTCCTGCTGACGGCCGTTGAGCACGTGGCCATCAACTTCGGCAAGCCCAACCAGGAAGAGCTTGAGGACCTCACCGCCGACGAGGCCGAGCGCCTGGCCGACGAGGGCCAGTTCGGCAAGGGTTCCATGGAGCCCAAGGTTCGCGCCGCCATCAAGTTCGCGCGTTCCCGCAAGGGCCGTACCTGCGTCATTGGCGCCCTCGACAAGGCCGCCGAGACCATGGCTGGCCTCTCCGGCACCCGCATTCACGGGTAGGGTTCGTTCCTATCGGTTGTGACGCGCTCGGAGTTTGAGATTGATTTCTACGAGTGTAGCCGCGGCCTAGATTCGCCCCATTGGCTCTTGCTGCGTGCCTCGGCCGGCGGCGGAGCCGCGTCAAAGGTTCGGCCGCCGGTTATTGCTGGCCGTAAGGTCGCCCTAGCGATCCGGCTACAGCTCTTGGCTGGCGGCTGAGCCTTCCTAACGGTTTTGCCATGGGTTTCGGCCGGTGGTAGGGCCGCTCTAACGGTTCTTGCCGTGGGCCTCGGCCGGCGGCGGGGCAACCACCTTCTTTCGTTTGACAACACCTATACCGGCGGCTGACTGACCATTTGCCGCCGGCCTCTCCCCTCAGCCCGCGTCTTGCCCCCATCGTGACGCGGGCTTTCTTATGGGCAGAGGAGTCCGTTAATTAGTTTGCTGCCGGGCGCCTCGCAGGCGGCTACGTTTGAGTCGCCAGTAGCCATGTGCGACCTTAGAGGCCTCGCATATGGCTACGTTTGCGGCATCCGTGTCCCCATGGGATGTCGGGAGCCTCGCGTATGGCTACGGCCGCGGCATCCGTATCCCCGCGCGAGGTGGGGAACATCGCGCCTGGCTACGTTTGTGTCAAACGTATCTGTATGGGATGTTCTATAGCGGGTACAACGCTGCTTTTTCTGTCGGATAGACTGTCTACCAGCGAAAACAAGAATTGACGGTCTCTGCCACCTGCTTTGTACCTCGCAGATAGATACGTTTGCGTCAAACGTATCCCTACGGGATGTCGGGAGCCTCGCGTATGGCTACGGCTGCGTCAAACGTAGCCCCATGGGACGTCGGGAACCTCTCAGATAGCTACGGTCGCTTCAAACGTATCCATATGTGAGGCTCCGCAGCGAGAGCAATGCCACCTCTCCTAACTGGTGCGCTGTCTACCAGCGGAAATGAAAAACGATGGTATTGGCTACTAGTTTTGAACCTCGCGCGCAGCTACGTTTGTGTCTGACGTAGCTGTACGCGAGGTTAAGAACCTTACGTCGGGCGAGCGGCGATTTTATGCGCCGGGTTGAGCTAAGTCTGCGGGCTAGCGGCGGTTTATGCGCCGGGTTGAACCGAGCCTGCGTGTCAGTGGCTAAAGCAGCACGTCCTCGAGGGAGCGCTTGGGGACGTGGTGGACGCTGGTCTCGTCGCGCCAGTAGTTGGTGGAGCCGTTGGGCGAGGCGCTAAGCGGCTCGAGGACGACCTTCTCGGCAGGGCGGCCCAGGGCGATGACCATGAGCGGGGTCACGTCTTCGCCCAGATGCAGGACCTCGGCCACGTTCTTCTTGTTGAAGGCGTGCAGCATGCAGCCGCCAAAGCCGGCCTCGACGGCGGCGAGCAGGATGGTCTGCGCGGCAATTCCCTCGTCCACAGACGGGGTGGCACCCTGGCCGGCATCGCAGATGACGATGTAACCCGTGGGGCGCTCGCCGGCCTCGGGACCGTCCCAGTCCTTAAGGGCGCCAGCCCACATGAGCTGGGCAAACACGGCCTCACGCTCGGCGGCGGCGCTCACCGGCTTAAAGCGCAGCGGCATGCGGTTGGCACCGCTGGCCGTCACGCGGGCGAGGTTCACGAGCTCGATGAGCAGGGCCTCGGGGATGGGGTCGCCCTCGTCAAAGCGACGGAAGCTGCGGCACGAACGCACGGTGCGGGCAAAGTCGCCCAGCTCAAAGTCGTTCTCGGCCTGGTTGGCAATCTCGATGATCTCGCTCATGTTTGCTCTCCTTGGGTTGCATCGCTATGTGGTGCCGTTTCGATTGCTTCTACGCTGTCCGCTTGTGGGAAGGCTGGCTGCTCGCCACCTTTGGTTAGTCGATAAGCCCGAAGTGGCGCAGGGCGTTGGGGATGCCCTGGTGGTCGACGTCGGTGGTGACGTAGTCAGCCGCGGCCTTGGCCTCGTCGGTGCCGTTGCCCATGGCCACGCCTATGTGGCAATACTCGAGCATGGTCGCATCATTGCCGCCATCACCGAAGGCAATCGTTTCCTCAAGCTTGAGGCCGAGGTGGTCGAGCGTGGCCTGCACGCCCTTGGGCTTGCTGCTCGTGGAGGGCACCACGTCGCAGAACAGGTCGCACCAGCGCGTGACGATGCAGTCGTTCATGAGGTCGCTGACGATGTGCTCCTCCTCGGGCGACAAGAAGGCACAGAACTGGTAGACGGGCTTCTCGAGCAGCTCGGTGAAGTTCGCCTCAGGGTACTCGAAGGCCACGAGGTGCTCGAGCTCCTGCACCTTGTCCGAACGGCGGTTGCTGAAGGCGCCGTCGCGGTTGAGCAGCAGGGCGTCAAACTTGCCCTCATTGACGTAGCTCACGAAGCGCTCGGCGATATCGTGCTCGATGGGCACGTCGGCATAGACGCCATCCTTGTCGTAGCAAACGGAGCCGGTCATGGTGACGTAGGCATCAAAGGCGTCCTCGAGGCCGGGGAAGCCCTCGGTGATGCACCAGGGCAGCTGGGCGGTGGGCCTGCCCGTGCAGATGACGAGCTTCACTCCGTTGTTGTGGAGCTGCACGAGGGCGTCTTTGGTCTCCTGTGGGATGAGGTGGCCGGTCTTGAAGTTGAGAAGCGTGCCGTCGATGTCGAAGAAGGCTGCCTTGATCACGCATGGTCCTTTCGCTTGGGTTTTTCCGCTAACAGAATAGCAGCGTCCGGGTACGGCGAGGTAATGTCCGCAAGGCCTCGTACAATGTCTTAACCGTTGGACGCGGCCGCGGGCCGGCCGCAGGGCTCGCGTTGTGAGGCACCGGCCGCGACGGAGGCCGGCTTAAGAAAGCGGGGTCGCGAGGCTTGCTGGCGGCCGGTCTAGTTCGCTGGCTGGCTCGTAAGCCGAGCTGAGAAGCGGCGGGCACGCTCGCGGGGCCGGTCGCAGGCCCCGTGTCGCGGGGCGCAGGGAGTGCAGAAGGGAGCGCAGATGGAGACACGTGAGGTCTTGCAGAAGACCTTTGGCTACGCGGAGTTCCGCCCGCACCAAGAGCAGATCGTCGAGGCGGCGCTGACCGGGCGTGACGTTTTGGCCGTCATGCCCACCTCGGCCGGCAAGTCCATCTGCTACCAGGTGCCCGCCGTCGTCAAGGGCGGCCTCAGCATCGTGGTCTCGCCGCTCATCTCGCTGATGGAAGACCAGGTCTGTGCCCTGCAACAGGTGGGCGTTGCCGCCGCGTGCCTCAATAGCTCGCTTTCGGCGGGTGAGCGCGCGAGCGTTCTGGAAGACGCTGCGGCTGGGCGTCTCACGTTGCTCTACGTGGCGCCCGAGCGTCTCGTTGACGAGGCGTTTCTCGAGATGGCGAAGGGGTGCGGAATCGGCCTTCTCGCCGTTGACGAGGCGCACTGCATCAGCCAGTGGGGCAACGACTTCCGTCCGAGCTACCAGCGCATTCGCGAGTTTATCGAGCTGCTTCCCGCCCGTCCCTGCGTCATGGCGCTCACCGCGACGGCTACCCGCCAGGTGCGCGATGACATCGAAGCATCGCTTGGCCTTGCGGACCCGCTGCGTGTCGTTGCGAGCTTCGACCGCCCTAACCTTAGCTTTGCCGTGGAGCGCTCCGAGGGCAAGAAGGCCAAGGACCGCGCGCTTCTCGCCTTTGTAAGGCAACGCGCCGAGCGTTCGGGCATCATCTACTGCATGAGTCGCAAAGCCACCGAGCAGGTCTGCGAGCTTCTTTGCGACGAAGGCATCGAGGCCACGCGCTACCACGCTGGCCTTTCGGGCGACGAGCGCAGCCACAACCAGGACGATTTCATCTATGACCGCAAGAGCGTGATGGTGGCCACCAACGCCTTCGGCATGGGAATCGACAAGAGCAACGTCAGCTACGTCGTCCACTACAACCTGCCGCTTTCGCTCGAGAACTACTACCAGGAGGCTGGCCGCGCCGGGCGCGACGGCACCCGTGCCGAGTGCCTTCTGCTCTACTCGCCGGCAGACGTCCATACGGCGGGGTTTTTGCTTTCCCACGGTGACGATGCCGAGATGAGCGACGAGCAGCGCAGCGCCAAGCAGGCCGCTGATGCCGAACGGCTTCGCCAGATGGTCTTCTACGCCACCACGAGCGACTGCCTGCGCAGCTTCATCCTTCGCTACTTTGGCGAGGAGACCCCGGCGTCTTGCGGTAACTGCGGCAATTGCCTTGCGGATTTTGAAGAGGCCGACGAGCGAGAGAACGCCCTCAAGGTCGTGAGCTGCGTGGCCCGCGTGCGCCAGCGTGCGCGCCAGCGGGGTTGGGGCAGCGAGACGGTCGGCGCCAGCACCATCGTCGACATCCTGCGCGGTTCTCGCGCACAAAAGCTGCTCGAACGCGGCTGGGACTCGCTTTCCACCTATGGCCTCATGAGCGAGGTTCCCGTTCCGCGCATTCGCGCCATCATCGACGAGCTCATCTACCGCGGCGTCCTCGCTCGCTCGCAGGGCGACTACCCAACGGTCTCGCTCGGTGAGGGGGCGGCGGAGTTCTTGCATAGCGAAGAGCCCTTCACCATGAGGGTTCCCAAGTCCAAACCGCGCGCGCCGAAGCGCGAGGATCGGGCCGGCAGCGGGCGCAAGCGGGCGGCGGCTGCGTCTGATCTCACGCCCGAGCAGGAAGAGCTCTTTGAGCGGCTCCGCGAGCTGCGCACGCGCATCGCGCGCGAGCAGCAGATTCCTCCCTATATGGTCTTCAACAACGCTACCCTCGAGGACATGTGCGTAAAGCTGCCCGCCAATACCGACGAGCTGCTTGCGGTGAGCGGTGTGGGCAGCAAGAAGGCCGAGGCCTACGGCGAAGCCTTCCTTGCCGAAATAGCCCTGCAACCTCGCCCGGACGCTTCTCGGCTACAATCGCAGGACTGAACGAATACGTAGGCGCCGGGCGCGTCCCGGCGACAGCAAAGGAGCCTTCATGCGCACCGTGAACGTCGGCATTATCGGCCTTGGCACCGTGGGCGGCGGCGTTGCCCGCACCATCCTTGCCCACCACGACGACTACGTGGCCAACTACGGCATCGACCTCGGCATTGCTCGCGCTTGCGCGCTCGATCCGGCCGCCGCTGCGGCCTGCGGCATCGACGAGGCTGCCTTCACCACCGATTGGCACGACGTTGTGGCCGACCCTTCTGTTGACGTGGTGGTGGAGCTCATTGGTGGCGAGCACCCCGCAACCGAGATTTACGAGGCTGCCTTTGCCGCCGGCAAGCACGTCGTCACGGCCAACAAGGCCCTGCTCGGCCGCCATGTTGAGGCGCTGGCTGCCAAGGCGCGCGAGAACGGCGTGCAGCTCAAGTGCGAGGCCAGCTGCGGCGGCGGCATCCCCATCGTGAGCACGCTCGAGCGCGACCTCGTGGGCAACAAGATCCTCACCATCGCCGGCATTCTCAACGGCACCACCAACTACATCCTCTCCCGCATGGAGGCCGAGGGTGCCGATTACGCCGATGTCCTCGCCGACGCGCAGGCCAAGGGCTATGCCGAGGCCGATCCTTCTGCCGACGTGGACGGCTTTGACGCCGCGAGCAAGACGGCCATCCTCGCTTCCATCGGCTTTGGCACCCGCGTCACCACCGACGATGTCTTCCAGCAGGGCATTCGCACCATCACCGCCGATGACATTAGCGTGGCCCACGAGCTTGGCTACACCATCAAGCTGCTGGGCATTGCCCGCAACACCGAGTCCGGCGTGGACGTGCGCGTGCACCCCACGATGATCCCGCTCGACCACCAGCTCGCCAAGGTCTCCGGCGCCATGAACGCCGTGTACGTGGTGGGCGACGCCGTGGGCGAGACCATGTTCTACGGTGCCGGCGCTGGCTCGTTCCCCACGGCAAGCGCCGTGGTGGGCGACATCCTCACGCTCGCCGACCCCATCTCCAAGGGCGCCGCTCCGCTGCCCGAGGCCGAGCCCTTCTCCCACACCCTGCCGCTGCGCTCCATGGACGAGCTCGAGACCAAGTACTACGTGCGCCTTGAGGTTGCCGACCGTGTGGGCGCCCTCGCCGAGACGGTCAACGTCTTCGCCAAGCACAACATCTCGATTAGCCTCATCAACCAGCTCGAGGACGGCGCTGGCTCCGAGACCTGCTCGGTCATCTTCCTCACGCACAAGGCGCTCGAGAAGAACATGCAGGCTGCCGCTGCCGAGCTCGCCGAGGCAACGTGCGTCAACGCGGTCGCCAACGTCCTGCGCATCGAGGACACCGCCGCCTGGACCGACGGCGTCATGGCCAACTAGCCGAAAGGCAACCCAAGCGCGCTCGCCGCGAACTAACCGCTAGCGAAAAGCCGCGGGGCCCAAGGACCTCGCGGCTTTTTCATGGCTATTGGGCTATTGCGCGCAATTTTGCGTGCGAGCGGCGCATCTACGTGAAAGATGGCTGTTTTGTCCGTCGGAAACCCGAGTTGTGCGTTCGCTTTGGGCTAAATTATGGCACGTACGGATTCGGCTCATTCGCATTTGCGCTGCTACAGAGCTTGCGGCATCATTTCCTTCTTGCTCGGGACCCCGTGAGGGCGTGCACAACTCGGGTTTCCGACGACCGGATGGGCCTTTCGTTCGCTAGAGGCCCAGATTCTCCAGCCCGAGGAGGGCCGCTCCGATGGCGCCGCAGAGCTGGGAGTCCTTGTGTGTGGCCACCGGATTGCCCAAGACGTCCTCGAGCGCGCGAACTACGCCGACGTTTTGGGCCACACCGCCGGTCATGAGATAGGCGGGCTCGGCGTTCACGCGCTTGGCAAGCGAGGCGGTCTTGCTGGCCACACTCATATCCAGGCCGTGCACGATGTCGGCGACCGGCGTGTCGTCGGCCACGAGCGAGACGACCTCGCTTTCGGCAAACACGGTACACATGCTCGAGATTTTCACGTCGTGCTTCCACTCCAGGCCCACGCGGCAGAATTCCTCGAGCGAAAGCTCCATAGCCCGCGCCGTCGCCTCGAGGAAGCGTCCGGTGCCGGCGGCGCACTTGTCGTTCATGACGAAGTTGAGCACGCCGCCGTTCTCGTCCAGGTGGATGACCTTGGAATCCTGTCCGCCGATGTCGATGACGGTGCGCGCTTCGGGCGCCAAGGCGTGGGCCCCGCGGGCATGGCAGGTGATCTCGGTGATGGCGCAGTCCATGTCGGGGATGGCGTCTCTGCCGTAGCCGGTGGCAACGCGCAGCGAAAGGTTGCCCGGCTCAAGGCCTGCCTTCGCAAGGACCTCGGAGATGGCACGTTCCGCCCCCGCCGAAGCCTTGGCGCCGGTG
>CAVHWW010000008.1:0-6821 GCA_963639715.1 Acutalibacteraceae bacterium | reverse complement strand
GAGGCCGGGCGACGAAGCGCGGTGTGGAGAACGGCGCGGTCCTCGGTGGTGTTGATGTGCTCGCCGGCGTACATGGCGTCGCGGCGCTCCTCGAGCTTCACCTCGCGGGCAAGCTGGCACAGAAGCTTGACCGTCTCGTCGGTAACGAGGTTCTTGGAGAGGTCGAAGTGCAGGTCGTTGACGTCAAAGCTCAGCTTGGAGACGCGCTCGGAATCGGTGGCGAAGGCCTCCTTGAGCGTGAAGTTGCTCGAGACCTCGGCGTAGTGGTCCTTGAGCGCGGCCCAGGCGGGGGTGGTGGTTGCATCGATGGGAGCAGGGATATCCGACATGCGTCCTCCTTGTGCGAACTGGCACCGGCCGCAGCCGGGCCTCTACATAGCAGGTTTAAGCGTACCCCAAAGGGAGGATTAGATTCGCGAGTTTGCGGTGTTCGGCAGCGCCGTCCCACGCGCCAAAGCAGGCACGATGCAGACGGATAAAGGATGACCACACCGAACCGGACAAGCGAGCGCCGCGTTCGCAGGCGGCGACGGAGACGGTGCGGGCAACTAGGCCGATGGAGAGACAGGAGCGCACCGAGCCGAGCTCGGCTCGTTCAGAGACGGGAGCGACAAGGGCAACCGACGCGCGTCGGCCGCAACTGACACGAGCGGCAGCCGTCGTGCCAAGGTGAAGGGATAGACCCTAGTACGGCTCGTTCAGGGGCGGAAGCTGCTTGAGGTAGGCCCACATGGTCTGCTTGGCCTTCTTGTCGGAAAGGCTCTGCTCAAAGCCTCCGAGGGCAAGCACGCGCATGCCAAGCACCTGGGCTACATAGCCCGGCGTGAGGGTGGCGGGACCAATCTGCTCAATCTCCACCAGCTCATCGGCAAAGGCCTCGCGCGCGGCGTCGGCCGCGGCGTCGTCGAGCAAAATGAGGGTAGAGGGGTCGAGCGTAGCGATAGCCAGGCGCAGCGTGCCGGGCACAAGCGGATAGCCGTCGGCGTCGCGCACCGAAAGGCCGGCCCACTCCTCGGGCGCATAGCCCAAAGCCACAAGCGCGGCGCGCAGGGCATCGCCGTCCGGGCCACCAAGCAGGGCGGGGGCACCCTCCACTGAGTCGTCCTCGGCCTCGGGCTCGCCCTTCACGAGCAGCACGGGCGAGAAGGCGTTGCCCACCATGACGACGCCGGCCTGGGCCAGGTCTCGCAGCTCGGCCTTTGCCTTCTCGAGAAACTCCGCGCTCAAATCCATCGCTCGCTCCATGCCTTCCAAAATGGCCCCAGCAGCCAAAACTCATAAGGGGGATTCTACCTTTTCGCGGGCGACGCGTTCGCCGACCGTTCCCGCTGGGTATAAGCCCAACATCAAAACGCCCGCGGGCCTAGCTCGCTGTATGCAAAATCAGGAGGTCACCATGGCAACGAAGGCAATCACGCAGGAGACATTCGATGACATCGTCTCCACCTCCGCCAGGCCCGTCCTCGTAGACTTCTGGGCCAGCTGGTGCGGCCCGTGCCGTGCCCTCTCCCCCATCGTGGAGGAGATTTCTAACGAGATGAACAACGAGCTTGCCGTCTACAAGTGCAACGTGGAAGACGAGCAAGACCTTGCCATGCGCTTCCAGGTCATGTCCATCCCCACGCTCATCCTGTTCAAGGACGGCCAGCCGGTCCACACCATGGTGGGCTCTGCGCCCAAGGCCCGCATCGTCGCCGAGCTGCGCGAGCACCTGTAGGCGGCAGCGCCCGGCACCCACGCCAGAACAAACAGAGAGCCGCAATGGTGGCTCGCCCGGACTGAGTCAGAGCCAAGACCCCAAAGACAGCAAAGGAGCCGCCCGCATGGACGGCTCCTCTTTTTATCAATCGCGCATGTCGCTCCGTGGTCGCAACGGCCTGGGTAATTAGCGAACCTACGGTCGGCGACCACGGTCGGCCAGCAAGGCGCCTAGCGGCCAAAGAAGAAGCCACGGGCCCAGTGGTTGGCGCCTCGCTCGTCCTCGGGCTGCAGCTTCACAATCTCCTTCGAGATGACCTTGCCATCCTCGACCATAAGCCTGGCCATGGTGGGGCCAGAGGCGCTTCTCGGAAAGGTGGGGCTGCCGGGGTTGATGAGAAACGAGCCGTTGGCCCGCTCGACAATCTCGGGCACGTGGGTGTGCCCAAAGACGCCCACGTCGCACTGCTCGGAGGTGAGTCGCTCGCGGTAGTGCGAGAGGCTGAACTGCAGGCCCTCGTACTCAAAGCGCATCATGCGCTTGACCTCGGGGCCGTACTCGCCCGCCCAGTCGTTGTTGCCCAGGCACAGCACTAGCGGCGCTAGCGCCTTCAACGTGATGAAGTCCTCGTCAGAGGTGATGTCGCCGGCATGGACGATAAGATCGCAGCCGTCGAGGGCGTCCAACAGCTCTCGAGAGAGCTTGCCATGGGTGTCGGAGATGACGTCGATACGCTTGGCCATGGCGCCTACAGACCGAGGGCGCGCTTGAGCTGGACCACGCGGCGACGCGAGACAGAGATCTTCTTGCCCTCGACACCCTGGATACCGAGCTGCATGACGCCGCTCGAGACCACCTCGACGTCCTCAACGTACTGCAGGTTCACGATGTAGCCGCGGTGCACGCGGAAGAAACCGTGCGGCGAGAGCTTGGCCTCGAGCTGGGCCAGCGAAATCACGCTGAGGTAGCGGTCGGAGTCGGTGTAGATGCAGGAGTAGTCGTCCTTGGCCTCGATGTAGCGAATCTGGTCGATCGGGACGAGAACCTTGCGGCCGCCCTTCTCCACCGGAATGCGCTCGGCCGGGGCGGCCGGGGCGGCGTTGGACTTGCTGCGGGCAACGACCTTGTCGAGGGCGCGCTCGAGGCGCTCGGTCTCGACGGGCTTCATGAGGTAGTCAACCGCGTCGACGTTGAAGGCCTCGAGGGCGTACTCGCTGTAGGCGGTGACGAAGACCACCGCGGGTGGGTTCTTGAGCTTGTGCAGCGCCTCGGCAAGCTGCATGCCGTTGGTCTTGGGCATGGAGATGTCCAAGAACAGTACGTCCGGACGGCTCTCCATCAGCTTCTCAACGGCATCGCGGGCTCCGGTGGCCTCGACGATACCCTCAACGCGGCCAGTCTCCTCGAGCAGGTAGCGCAGCTCAGAGCGGGCGGGGGCCTCGTCGTCAACAATCATGGCACGCAGCATAGAATCACATTCCTCATCATTCGTGGGTGGCGGTACGCGCAAGGCGCAGCGTCACGCACGTCCCCTCACCGGGCTTCGACATGATGTCGAGGCCCGAATCAAAACCATAGAACCTCTCAAGACGCTCCGCAACGTTGCGAAGCGCGATCCCGGTCCCCTTCTCCTCAGTTGAGCAACCCGGGGCCTGGCGGGCGTTTACGCCCTCGCGCAGGCGCTCGAGCGTCTCGTCGTCCATGCCCAGGCCGTCGTCGGTAACGGCGATGAGCACGTCCTCGCCATCGACCTCGGCCTGGATGTCTATGTGCAGGGTGCCCTCGTCGCGCATGGCGTGGCGTACGGCGTTCTCAACGATGGGCTGGACGATAAACGCCGGCACCAACACGTCGCCGCAGCCCTTGCCCACATGCTCGCGCTCGCTGATGCGGTCCTCGCCAAAGCGGGCGTGCTCAAAGCGCAGGTAGCGCCTCGTCTGCTCAAGCTCGCGGGCCAGCGGGATGAGCTGGTCGGAGCTCTCGAGCGTCTGGCGATAGAAGACCGCGAACTCGCGCAGCAGGTTACGGGCGCGGGCCGGATCGGTACGCGTGAGCGCAGCGATGGTGTTGATGGTGTTGAACAAGAAGTGCGGGTTAATCTGCGCCTGCAGGGCCTTCACCTCGGCGCGCGCCGTAAGCTCGGCCTGTCGGTCGAGCTCGTGGGTGGAGAGCTGGGTGGAGAGCAGCTGGCCAAAGCCGCGCGCGATGGCAAGCTGGCTTCGGTTGATGTCTGCAGGCGAGCGATAGTAGAACTTGATGGTGCCGCAGGGGCGGTCCTGCACGTTCAGAGGCACCACGAGGCCGCCGCGCACGGTGCGGGGCAGCTCGGCGGCCGCCTCATCATCCTCGCTGTACGACTGGAACATCCCGAGCTTGCCCGTCTGAAGAACCTCGAGCGTACCGGCCGTGTGGATGGGGCTGCCCGGCGGGAAGTCGGCCGCAAGCGCGCCCTCGTAGGCAAGCACGCGCTCGGTGTCGGTCATGGCAACGGCAATGGCCGTGGTCTCGGGCAAAAGCAGGCGGCACACACCCTGGCAGCCCTGCCTGGAAAGGCCACCGCGCATAAGGTCGAGGGTCTTGGAGGCAAGGCCGAGGATGTGCTCGGTCCCCTGCGACCCCTTGATCTCGCCAAGGCGGGTCAGACGATTGTTGAGACGGTGCGGGCTCACTGTGACCCCTCCTTGTCGGTAGATGGCGTATCGAACTCGGGAACTTCGTAGGCGGCGGAATCGCCGGGCGAGATGACCTTGGGCACGTGGGCGACGGGCGCGTCGGCCATGGCCTTGGCGTCAGCAGGAGAAGACGCGGGCGAGCGATGCGCCACGCCAATGGAGCGAACCGCCTCGGCGAGCTTCTCGTCACCCCATAGCCCGTCGATGACCGAAGGCCAGAAGCTAAGCAGACGCGTGTAGTTCGTGGCGTTGGCCTGAGCGTAGGCGCGAGCCTCGCGACGGCCGGTGGCCCAAATGCGCAGGTTGGCCATGCGGTCGGGCCCCACGATGGCGCGAGCCAGCGCCGTCTTCGCGATGCGACCCTCCACCTCCGGAGAGATCCATCGCCCCGGATAGGGCATGAGGGAAGCGGCCGTGACCTGGCGCAGGTGCGGCCTCTGCGCGCAGAAGGCAAGCTTGGCGCGCTCGTAGAGCCAGCGGTAGACGTCCTGCAAAAAGCGGTTGGGCTCGTCTGCAGTGGCCGGCGGCAGGTGCTTTACGTACCAGTTGCCGTCAAACCACATGTCGAGGCCAACAAGCCGCAGGTTAAAGAGGTAATCGAGGTCTTCTCCGCGGGTAATCCACGGGTCAAAGGGGACCTGCGAGAAGGCGCTTGCATGCAAGGCGAGGCACCCGCCGCAGGCAATGCTCGAGCGGCAGATGCGCGTTCCGGAAAGGGCCTTCTCCATCCATGCGTTGAACTCGTCTCGCTTGGTCCACCAGCGCTCCCAGAGGTGGCGCTTGGGACCTTCCGCCAGGTGCGAGTCATCAGAGTCGATGAAGTGGCCCGTCTTGGCCAAGATCTTGAGGTCCTGGCGCGTGAGCTGGCCCAGGCCGTACACGGCGTCGACAAGGAACTCGCCAGAAATCGCCACTTCGTCGTCATCCATGAAGACGGCGACGTCGTGGCCGAGCATGGCGCAGACCGCAAGGCCAAGGTTGCGGATGGAGCCATAGCCGCGAAGCGAGACCGGCTCACCCTCGATACCGGGGCAGATTTGCTCCACACGGGCGGCGATAAGGCGGGCCTCGCGGGCGCCGATGACCATGGGGTTGAGGCTCGCGTGGTCGCGAACGATGGTGTTCACGCGGGCGCGAGCGGCGGCCTCGGCAGAGGGCGGGGCGACCACGAGCACGATGGTGCGGATAACGCCGCGCACGTCATCGAGCGAATCGAGGCAGCGGGCAAGCTCGGGCAGCGGCTCATCAAGCGCCGTGGCATGGTCGTAGACGCCAAGCTGCTCTGTGTTGGCCGCCCAATAGGTTGGTATGACGATTGCAGGATTCAAATGCCGCTACCAGCCCTTATATGAGTTTTTGGACATGGATGGCAGCGCTTGGGAACACGTCTTGCAAGCAAGGGGACAGGCGCAATCTGCGGCCGTTTCACGCAAGGTCGCGGCAGAGTACGAGCAGGCAGGAACGGCAGCGGCCGCGCGCGGCCACGCGCTAGGCACCGAGATGGCGCCCTCGACGCTCTCGCTCATAATCCCCCACTCCCCTTATAGTCGTCCATTCATTCTACCCCACTAACCAATCCCTGCTAGTAGGCGTTTTTCTGTCACCGATTGACGAGGCGGGACGTCCGCCAAGGTCGCCCGTTCGGCCATGCCCTGCACCCGGCTCATAGAGAGCGGCCCCGGACAAGCGGCCCTCGGCTCCCAAAGTGACGCAAAGCGCGGCTGGCCCCAGTCTCCCGGGCGGCCCTCAGTACCCGAAGGGATACGCCCGGCTCCAGCCACCCGGGCGCCCTGCGGAACAAAAAGCCCCGGCCCGCATGTACGGGTCGGGGCTTGGCTCACGCAAGCGTCAGCTCAAAGGCGCGGTGCCTTAGGCCTCGTTGTAGAGGGCCTTGAGCTTGAGCAGGTGATCGTAGCGCTCCATAGCAGCCTTCTCGTTCTGCTCGAAGAGCTCCTGGGCACGCTCGGGGAAGGCGCGGGTGAGCGAAGCGTAGCGAGCCTCGTTCATCAGGAAGTCCTGGTAGCCACCCTGCGGCTCCTTGGAGTCGAGCGAGAACTTCTTGCCAGCTGGGGCGGCCGGGTTGAAGCGGAAGAGGTTCCAGTAACCGCAGTCCACAGCCTTCTTCATCTCGGACTGGCAGTTCATCATGCCGCCCTTCTTGATGGAGTGCATCTCGCAGGGGCTGTAGCCGATGACGATGGACGGGCCGTCGTAAGCCTCGGCCTCGGTGATGGCCTTGAGGGTCTGCGCGGCGTTGGCGCCCATGGCGACCTGGGCAACGTAGACGTAGCCGTAGCTCATCGCAATCTCGGCGAGGGACTTCTTCTTCGTGACCTTGCCGGCGGCAGCGAACTGCGCGACCTGGCCGAGGTTAGAAGCCTTGGAGGCCTGGCCACCGGTGTTGGAGTAGACCTCGGTGTCGAAGACGAAGACGTTGACGTTGCGGTTGG
>CAVHWW010000007.1:26259-29154 GCA_963639715.1 Acutalibacteraceae bacterium | reverse complement strand
ACCTCCTCGAGCCCGGCTCCAACCCCGGCGAGAACCTCCAGTTCCTCGTCTTCCTGGCCGGCCTGGTCTCCGCCGTCGACAAGCACGCCGACCTCATGCGCGTCTCCGTCGCCTCTGCCGGCAACGATCACCGTCTGGGCGCCAACGAGGCTCCTCCCGCGATCGTCTCCATCTTCCTGGGCGACGACCTGGCCGCCGTCGTGGATGCCCTCATCAACGACAAGCCCTACTCCAGCCACCCGCGTGAGAAGATGGACCTTGGCGTTCCGCAGCTCGCTGACCTCACCAAGGACAACACCGACCGCAACCGTACCTCGCCGTTCGCCTTCACCGGCAACAAGTTCGAGTTCCGTATGTGCGGCTCGCAGCAGAACCTCTCCGACCCGAACATGGTGCTGAACACCGCTGTGGCCGAGAAGCTCGACAAGTTCGCCACCGACCTCGCCGACGTGCCCGAGTGCGACTTCATCGTCAAGGCCCTCGCCTGGGTCAAGGCCACCCTCACCGAGCACCAGCGCATCATCTTCAACGGCAACGGCTACTCCGACGAGTGGCCCGTCGAGGCCGAGAAGCGCGGCCTGCTCAACATGCGCACCACGCCCGACGCGCTGCCCTGCCTGCTCGCCGAGAAGAACCTCGCCCTGTTCGAGAAGTACCACGTCGCCAGCAAGGACGAGATGAGCGCTCGCTACGTCTCCAAGGCTGAGCAGTACGCCAAGCTCCTCAACATCGAGGCCAACACCATGGTGTACATGACCAAGCACATGTACCTCCCGGCCCTGTTCGACTACTCCGGCGACATCGCCACCACCGTTGCCACCAAGGCCGAGCTTGGCATCGCCGCCAAGGCTGAGAAGAGCCTGGTCCAGACCCTCACCGAGGGCATCGACCAGATCACCGAGCTCGTCGCTGACCTCGAGGACAAGAACGCCACTGTCCAGGGCCTCGACGACCCGACCAAGCAGGACGAGGGCTACCGCGACTCCGTTATCCCGGCCATGGACGCTCTGCGCGCTGCCGTTGACGAGATGGAGAAGGTCTGCGGCCACGACTACTGGCCCGTCCCGAGCTACAACAAGATTCTCTTCTACGTGTAGCCCGCTCGCGGGCTAGCCGCAACAGCTCCGATTGAGCAAGGGTCCCGCTTCGGCGGGGCCCTTTTTGTGTGCGGCAGCTTATCTACGTGGCGGGTGGCCAAACATTTCGTTGGAAACCCGAGTTGTGCGCTCGCTCAAGCACAACATTGCAATATGTATTATTTGGCCCAAACGATGTAGCTGCGGTTTCTCAAGCGTGGTGTTTTTCGGAGCTCGAAAATGGTCGCCTATGGCATGCACAACTCGGGTTTCCAACGATCAAGTTGGCTTGTTTTTACGTAAATGGGTTGCGGTCGCCCTTCCTCATGTCGCCAATGAGTGTGCGCGGAGTTGGAACTCGGGGATTTCCCTACTGTGTGCTGGCCTTCAGGCCAAACCCGCTTCCGTCAGGCTTTTCATCTGCGGCTCCAAACTGAGTTTGAACAAAGCGTCACATTCGCAGAGGGGCTGGCCCTTAAATTGAGGGTTTAAGCTGCGGCGAGGGTGGTACGATAAGTCGGTCTGTGGCATCCTGCTGCAGCTTGCAACCAAGTATCAGATGGGGGAGATATGCCTCGTTTTAGATATCCGGAATCCGACGGCGGACAGGGCGCCTACAACGACGGGCAGACGCAGCGTTCGCCGCACGCCGCTCGCCATTCGGCCCAGGCTGGAGCCGGGGACGCTTATGGTCAGGACGCTTATGGGCGGGGCGCTTCCTACGGGCAAGCTGGCTCCCAGTATGGCCAAGATGCGGCGAGCCCCTACGGTCGGACTGCTGGTGGACAGACTCAGGTAAACCCCTACGCCGCGAGCCAGTCCGCCAATCCTTATGGCTCGGCGGATTCCTCTGTCGCCAATCAGCAGGCCAATCCCTACGCTGCCGGCCAGCAGGGTGGTTACAGCTCTTCGAACCCCTACATTCCCGGCTCCTATAGCTCGGAGGATGACTACGGCTACGGCGACGGTGGGGCCAACCCCTACATGGCCGCCCCCAGCTCCGGCGCCGTGAACATGGGCCACGACCAGATCGCCTCGAGTTCGCGCTCCAAGCGCAAGCGTGGCGCGGGCGAGGGCATGCCTGGCACCCCGCGCAAACGTCGCCGCCGCGCCCCCATGCTCGTCGTGGTCCTCATCGTGCTCGCCGTACTCGTCGGCGGTGGTGCCTATCTGTACTTCAATCCGCCACTGTACAACGTGAACGTCAACGGTACTGACCACCTGGTCTCGAGTGGCTCCACGCTGCAAGACATCGTCGACGAGGGCTTTGCCTCGCCCACGCCTGGCAACCTGCTTGCCGTTGATGGCTCGGTGTGCGTCGAAGGCGGCGGCGACAAGTTCGAGGCCACCGTCAATGGCGAGACCACCAATGACCCCAACTACGTGGTCCCGCGCCACGCCATCGTGCAGTACGAGAACGGCAACGACACCACCGAGGAGTACACCGAGACCACCGAGGCCATCGCCCATGGCACTTCAGGCGAGGACGTGAGCTCGTTTAACCTCTACTGGGCGGGCTCCATCCACATCTACTCCGACGGCGAGGACGGCGAGCAGGTCACCAAGACTGGCAAGACCTCCGGCATCTCCGTGACTGAGGTCACCAAGCAGCCGGTTGATGCTGGCTATCACGTCTATACGGCCGACACCGGTGACGACAAGGTCATCGCCCTCACCTTCGACGACGGCCCCTGGGGCTCCACCACCACCGAGATTCTCGACATCCTGAAGGAGAACGGCGCACACGCGACCTTCTTCCAGATCGGCAACCAGATTGCCGAGAACTCCGAGATCGAGAAGCGCATCGCCGAGGAGGGCC
>CAVHWW010000007.1:0-26249 GCA_963639715.1 Acutalibacteraceae bacterium | reverse complement strand
CCACCAGATCGCCACGCACACCTACGACCACGCGAGCGGTTCGGGCGGTGGCGTCGACCTCACCAAGATGACGAGCGACGAGCAGGTCGAGGAGGTCGAGAAGGGCTTCTCCGCCATCGAAGACACGCTTGGCACGAGCGTCTCGCGCATCATGCGCGCACCGGGCGGCAACTACTACGGCAGCATCATCCAGAACCTCTCGAGCCACGTCACGGCCGAGATTGGCTGGGACGTCGATACCGAGGACTGGCGCAAGCCCGGCGCCCAGGCAATCGCCGACGCCATCATGAGTGCCAGCAGCGGCAACGTGGTTCTCATGCACGACGGCGGCGGCGACCGCTCGCAGACCGTCGAGGGCCTGCGCATCGCCCTGCCGCAGCTCGTGGCCCAGGGCTACAAGTTCGTCACCATCGACGAGCTGCTGGCCTACGGCATGCCTGGCTCCAACAGCTAGGCCGGCTAACAAGCGAATGTGTTGAGCCTCCCGTTCCCGTCTTGGGAGCGGGAGGTTTTCTTTGCAAGTGGCGTAGTGCGTCCCTCTGTCCGCGAGTGCGCGAACGCGGACGAGTGGGGCGCGGTGCTCTAAAGTGTGGGACGTATCCGGTGCGAGTTGTGCGGGTGCGTATGACGTGGTCGCGGGGGAGGCGAGCCCGCGGACCCGTGCGGGGCGGGCGGTGAGCGCAAACGAGAGGGGAGAGCGATGGCCAGGGAGACGAACGCCTCAAAGCGGGAGCGCGCGGTTGAGTTCTGTGAGCGCCTGAATGCCATGTATGGCGAGGTGGAGTGCTTTCTGGACCATTCCAACCCCTTTCACCTCGTCATTTCAGTGTTGCTTTCCGCCCAGACCACTGATGCGCAGGTGAACAAGGTCACGCCCGAGCTGTTCAGGCGCTGGCCCACGGCCTATGAGCTCGCGGCTGCTTCACCTGCCGAGGTGGGCGAGGTCATCCACAGCCTGGGCTTTTACAAGAGCAAGGCCAAGCATGCCGTCGAGTGCGCGCAGATGCTCGTGAGTGACTTTGGTGGCGAGGTGCCGTCCACGATGGACGAGCTCACGCGCCTGCCCGGCGTGGGTCGCAAGACCGCCAACATCGTGCTCAACGTGAGCTTTGGCATCGTGGAGGGCATCGCGGTGGACACGCACGTGAACCGCATCGCCCACAAGCTCGCCCTCAGCCCCAAGACGCACGAGAAGGAGCCGCTTAAGACCGAGCAGGACCTGCTCAAGATTTTGCCGCGTGAGTACTGGCGCGACGTGAACCACCAGTGGATTCGCTTCGGCCGCGAAGTATGCACGGCCAAGTCACCCAAGTGTGACGCCTGTCCCATGACCGACCTCTGCCCAAGCGCGGGGAAGTAGGCGGCACGCGGCGGATTGCGTGGCGCGACGTGGCGGGGCGGTGCGCGCGCGGTGCAACAGGGCAGCGGCGTGGCGTGGTGGGGCGTATATGCGGTGGCGTCTGCGGTGTGCGACGCAGGGTGAGACGGGTTGCGCGCGGCGGATTGCGTGGCGCGGCGCCGTGGAGCGATGGCTTGCGTGCGGTGCACGCGGCGCAGCGGGGCGATGGCTTGTGTGCGACGGGGCAAGGCGGGCAGGCCTCTGGTAAAGCGATGACCCCCGCCTCCGGGCGCTTTGTGTCCGCTTTGGCACGTACAATGGATTCGAGAAGACGATGCGACGCTGGGGCCAAGGCCTCTGGCGCCGCTTTTTGAGAGCGAGGATACATGGCAGACGAGAGCAACGACATGCAGCTTGAGGCCGGCGCGCCCGAGGCGGCGGCCCAGCCCGAGGTGGCTGCTGCCGAGACGATCGCACCCGAGGTGGCTGTTGCCGAGGCAGGCGCACCCGAGCAGCCCGAGGCGGCGCCCGAGCAAGCCGAGGGCCCGCGCCGCACCATCGCCGTCATCGACGGCAACTCGCTCATGCACCGCGCCTTCCATGCCATTCCGCCCACAATGAGCGCGCCGGACGGTCGCCCCACCAACGCCATCTTCGGCTTCGTCTCCATGTTCGTGAAGCTCGTGGAGAGCTTCCGTCCCGACGGCGTGATCTGCGCCTTCGATAAGGGCAAGCCGCGCGTGCGCATGGAGATGCTGCCGCAGTACAAGGCCCAGCGTCCGCCCATGGACCCCACCCTGCACGAGCAGTTCCCCATGGTGAAGGACCTGCTGCGCGCCATGGATGTGCCCGTCTGCGAACTCGAGGGCTGGGAGGGCGACGATATTCTCGGCACGCTCGCTCGCCGCGGCGAGGCGGCCGGCTACGACATGTACCTCGTCACCGGTGACCGCGACATGTACCAGCTCGTCACCGAGCACATCAACGTCGTCTCCACGCGCAAGGGTGTCTCGGACGTGAGCATCATGACGCCTGAGAGCGTCGACGACCTCTATCACGGCATCACGCCTGAGCTCGTGCCCGACTTCTACGGTCTCAAGGGCGATACCTCTGACAACATCCCCGGCGTGCCGGGCATCGGCCCCAAGAAGGCCAGCGCCCTCATCTGCCAGTACGGCAGCCTTGACGAGGTCATCGCCCATGCCGACGAGGTGAAGGGCAAGATGGGCGAGAACCTGCGTGCCCACATCGACGACGCGCTGCTTAGCCGCAAGGTGGCCACCATCCGCACCGACGCCCCCATCGAGATTGACCTTGCTGAGGCCAAGTTCCCCACCTTTGACGCCGAGGCGGTCCGCGCTGCCATGGGCGCCCTTGGCTTCACCGGCATGACGAACAAGGTCCTGGCGCTCGCCTCATTCGACGCGGCTGCTCAGGCTGCTGCAGCCGCTCCCGCCTTTGAACTGGGTCGTCCCTTGGAGGGCGAGAAGCTTACGGCTGCGCTTGAGTCTGCTGCCGAGGCGGGCGAGTGGATTGGTCTGGCACTTGCCGAGCAGGGCGAGCCCGAGCAGCTTTCCCTTGGCCTTGACCTCGAGGAAGAGCAGGACAGCTTTGCCGTGTGGGCCAGTTGTGAGGCTGGTGCTGGCAAGCTCGTCGGCGCTCAGGCCGCCGAGCTTCTTGTGCACGCCCTGACCAACTGGCATGTGGCCTCTGGTGACGTGAAGGCTCTCATACATGCCGTTTACCCGGTGGATTCTGCCGAGCCGGCGGCCGCGTGTGAAGGCGGCGATCCCTTTGACCCGGCCATGTGTGACGCAGACAGTCTCTTTGACGTGAGCGTGGCCGCCTACCTGCTCGATTCCTCCAAGGGTAGCTACGCGGTCGCAGACATTGCCGAGCGCTACCTCACTGGAGAGCTTCCCGAGCCCACCTCCGCCATGCCCGCCGAGGCCGTGGCTGCCATCGCAGCCCGCCATCTCGTGACACCCCTGCAGGATGCGCTCGAGAAGGACGGCTCGGCCGAGCTTATGGCCAAGGTCGAGATGCCGCTCGTGGCGACCCTCGTGCGCATGGAGCGTACGGGCCTCTCGGTTGACCCGGCGATTTTGCGCGAGCAGTCGGCCGGCCTTGGCGCTGACATCGATGCCTGCAAGCAGCAGATTTTTGAGCTCGCTGGCAAGGAGTTCAACATCGACAGCCCCATGCAGCTTTCGGGCGTGCTCTTCGACGACCTGGGCCTGCCTACCGCTGGCCTCAAGAAGACGCAGCGTGGCTACTATTCCACCAACGCCAAGGTTCTCGACGAGCTGGCTCGCAGCTACCCGGTGGTGGCAGACGTCCTCAGCTATCGCGAGAAGGCCAAGATCAAGAGCACCTACCTCGACGCCCTGCCGGCGCTTGTGGCTGGTGACGGCCGCATCCACACCACGCTCAACCAGACCGTGACGGCCACCGGCCGCCTCTCGAGCTCCAATCCCAACCTGCAGAACATCCCTACGCGTAGCGAGCTGGGCCACCGCGTGCGCACGGCCTTCACCGTGCCTGCGGGCAGCGTGTTCATGGCTTGCGACTACTCGCAGATTGAGCTGCGCCTGCTTGCGCACCTCTCGGGCGACGAGGGCCTTGTGCGCGCCTTCTGCGAGGGCGAGGACTTCCACGCCGAGACGGCTGCGAGCGTGTTTGGCGTGGATGTGAGTGAGGTCACCCACGAGATGCGTTCGCGCGCCAAAGCGGTGAACTTCGGCATCGTCTACGGCCAGCAGGCCTTTGGCCTGGCCAGTTCGCTGGGCATCCCGCGCCGTGAGGCCCAGGACATGATCGACCGCTACTTTGCCGCCTACCCGGGCGTGCGCCGCTACCTCGACCAGGTGGTGGCAGACGCCCACGCCAACCTGTGGGTTCAGACGATGTACGGCCGCAAGCGCCATGTGCCCGACGTCGCCGCGCGCAACGCCAACATGCGCAACTTTGGCGAGCGCACGGCCATGAACCACCCCATGCAGGGCAGCGCGGCCGACATCATCAAGCTCGCGATGGTCGCCGTGGACGAGCGCATGAGGCAAGAGGGCCTCAAGAGCAAGCTCGTCCTGCAGATTCACGACGAACTTGACTTCGAGGTGCCCGAGGACGAGCTCGAGACCATGAGCGAGCTTGTGAAGCAGACCATGGAAGGCGTGGTTGAGCTGCGCGTTCCGCTCGTGGCCGAGGTCTCCTGGGGCAAGAACTGGGCTGAGGCAAAGTAGGGGAGGCTACATCCCTGCGAGCAACACGACGTTGAGGGCCGTTACGGTGAGGCCGATGGCTACGAGCAGCGCCTTGAGCGCGGGCCCGTTGGCGTAACGGCCCATGACACGCGGGCTGCTCGTGAGCCATATCTGGACAAAGACCGTGATGGGGAGCTGTAGGCTCAGCAGCGCTTGACTCCACACGAGGCCCGAAAACGGCTCGGCCACGAAGAAGATGGCAACGAGTGCCGCGGCGAACGAACCCACGACGCCCAGAGAGCTGTGGCGGTCGTGGATGTCGTAGGGCTCGCCGGCTATGCCAGCCGAGACGGTGCCCGCTGCCATGCCGGCCGTGACAGAGCTCGAGACGCCGGCAAACAGCAGCGCGAGGGCAAAGATGATGCGCGCCGCCGGGCCCAGCATGGGCTCGAGCGTGGCGGCTGCTTGCGCAAGGTCGTCCACGGGCGTGCCGGCCGCATAGAAGCTCGATGCCGCCAGGATGACCATGGCGCTGTTGATGGCCCAGCCGATTCCCATCGAAAGCAGGGTGTCCACGAACTCGTGGCTGAGGCGCTCGCGTATGACCTCGTCGCCCTTGCCCTCAAAGTGCTGGCTTTGGATGACCTCGGAGTGCAGGAATAGGTTGTGAGGCATCACGACGGCCCCGAGCACCGAGACGATGATTGCCGACGAGCCGGCGGGCATGCTCGGGCGCACCCAACCTATGGCTGCCTCGCCCCAGCTAACGTGCACCATCGCAATCTCGGCGAGAAACGAGATGCCTATGACCGAGACGAAGCCGATGATCCAGCGTTCGACCTTGCCGTAGGAGTTCGTGAGCAGAAGCATGAGAGAGGCGGCCGCCACGATGGCGCTTCCCAGCTGCACGGGCAGGCCAAAGAGCATTTGCAGGGCGATGCCGCCGCCCAGGACCTCGGCCATCATCGTGGCTACGCAGGCCACGTAGGCGCTGCCCAGTACGAGGCGGGAGAGTGGGCGCGCCAGGTGGCGCGAGCAGCTCTCGGCGAGGCACTCGCCCGTCACGATGCCGAGGTGGGCTACGTTGTGCTGCAAGACGATGAGCATGAAGGTGGAGAGCGTCACGACCCACAGCAGGCTGTAGCCATAGGTGGAGCCGGCCGCCATGTTCGTGGCCCAGTTGCCCGGATCGATGAAGCCTACGGTGACGAGCAGCCCGGGGCCGATCCAGTGCAGGATCTCCAAGCCGCCGCGATGCCCCGCGTGGTTGGTGCCGAGCAGGCGGCTGCGAAGCGTGCGTCCGCATCGCTCGCGGGGAGCGATGGACGCGTAGTTGCTCTGTTTGGGCGAGCTGCTCTTTGACCCGTCGTGACGCTTCGCTCGGTGGGTGCTGGCCGCAGCGTGTGAGAGACCCGCAAGCTGTCCATGTTCCTCTGGAATGCGCCCTTCTGCTAGCGGGCGGGGGAGACTTCGACTCATCTCTGCCGTATGAAGGAATCTTTCCGCTGCAGATACTTCATTCGCTTGCGCTTCTGTCATTCTCGGCTGCCTTTCTCACAAAGGCTTGTACATAGAAGTTAGACATGGCTAACTATAGGGCGAGGGCGTGCCTTGCGCTAGACTCTATGGCCGCAAACTTAAGGATTGGATGTGCATGAAGGTCGTTGTCTACACAGATGGCTCCAGCAGGGGAAACCCCGGCCCTGGCGGTTACGGTGCGGTGCTGCGCTGTACCGACGCTGCGGGCAAGATGCATGAGCTGGAGCTTTCTGCCGGATACAAGCGCACCACGAACAACCGCATGGAGCTCATGGGCGCCATTGCCGCGCTCGAAGCGCTCAAGCGCCCCTGCGAGGTCGAGGTCCATAGCGACTCGCAGTACGTGGTGAACGCCTTCAACCAGCACTGGGTGAGCGGCTGGCAGCGTCGAGGCTGGAAGAACGCCAAGAAGGAACCCGTGAAGAATCCCGACTTGTGGAAGCGCCTGCTTGCGGCCATGGAGCCGCACAAGGTGAGCTGGATCTGGGTGCGCGGTCACAACGGTGCCGAGCTCAACGAGCGCTGCGACCAACTCGCCGTCGCCGCCGCAACCGCCCCGGCCTCTACTCTCCTCGCCGACGAAGGCTTCGAGGGGTAGGGGCCTTGCGCCTACCTCGCGTGTAGCTACGCGTGACGCAAAGTAGCCACATGTGAGGTCAATCACCCGTCGGCACTCGGTCTCGCCTTACTCCACGTAGGCGCCCTTATCGGCGCTTGAGACGAGCTTGGCGTATTTGGCGAGCACACCGTGGTTGTGCTTTGCCGGCGGCGCCACGAAGGCTGCGCGCCTGCGGGCGAGCTCCGCATCGTCAACAAGCAACTCGAGCTTGCCGCCCTCGATGTCCACGAGAATCTTGTCGCCGTCCTCGATGAGCGCGATTGGCCCACCGGCTGCGGCCTCAGGACTCACATGTCCCACGCAGGGGCCCTTTGAGGCACCGGAGAAACGTCCGTCGGTGATGAGGGCCACGCTCTTGGAGAGGCCCATGCCCACGATGGCGCTTGTGGGGGTGAGCATCTCGCGCATACCGGGGCCGCCCTTGGGCCCCTCGTAGCGGATGACCACTACGTCGCCGGCGCAGATCTTGCCAGCAAAGATGGCTTCGGTTGCCTCCTCCTCGCTGTCAAAGCAGCGGGCGGGACCCGTGTGCGTAAGGATGCTCGGGTCAACGGCGCTTTTCTTCACGATGCCGCCGTCGGGCGCGATGTTGCCGTGCAGCACGCGCAGGGCGCCCTCGGCGCTGAAGGGGTTATCGTGCGTGCGACAGACCTCGCCGTCGGCTGGCTTGGTGCAACTGGCCAGGTACTCGTTCATGGTGCCCATGCAGGTGAGCGCGCTTCGGTCGAGAAGGCCAAGCTCGGCGAGCTCGTGCATCACTACCGGTACGCCGCCCACCGCGTACAGGTCGATGAGCGGGCGCGGCCCGGAAGGAGCGAGCTTCACCAGGTGGGGCGTGCGCTTGCTGGCGAGGTCCCAATCGTCCATGGCGATGGGGTGACCGGCGGCGCGTGCGATGGCGGTGAGGTGCAGCACCGTGTTGGTGGAACCGCCAAAGGCCATATCGCACTCCATGGCGTTGTGAATGGCGGCCTTTGAGATGAAGTCGCCGATGCGGATGCCCTTCTCCAGAAGTTCCATCACCTTCATGCCGGTGCGCTTGGCCAGGCGCAGGCGCTCCGAGTAGACGGCCGGTATGGTGCCGTTGCCGGGAAGCGCGATGCCCAGGGCCTCGCACAGGCAGTTCATGGAGTTAGCGGTGAACATGCCCGAGCAGCTGCCACAGGTGGGGCAGGCGGTGTTCTCGTAGTAGGTGAGGCGCTCGGGCGTCATGGTGCCGGCCTGCACCTGGCCCGCACCGTCGAACAGCGTGTTGAGGTCGGTGGTGGAGCCGCCCGAGCAGCCGGGCTCGTGGCCCGGCAGCATCGGGCCGCCAGAGACGAAGACGGTGGGGATGTTCACGCGCAAGGCGCCCAAGATCATGCCGGGGACGATCTTGTCGCAGTTGGGGATGCAGACGGCAGCATCAAAGGCGTGGCCCTCCACGGCGCACTCGAAGCTGTCGGCGATGACCTCGCGCGAGACCAGGCTGTAGTGCATGCCGTCGTGGTTCATGGCGATGCCGTCGCATACGCCGATGGTCGAGATTTCGAACGGGACGCCGCCGGCCATATAGATGCCGGCCTTTACGGCCTCGCAAATCTTGTCGAGGTTGTTATGGCCGGGGATGATGTCATTTCTCGAGTTAAAGACCGCAACGAGCGGACGGCCCATCTCCTCGTCAGTGAGGCCGTCGGCCTTGAGCAGGCTGCGGTGCGGCGCACGGGCGACGCCCTTTTTTACCGAATCGCTTCTGAGCTGCATGGGTCCTCCCTCGAGTACTGCTTCAGCCTGCGCGGCCATTCCTCGGCTGCCTTTCCAGTCTGCGCGGACATTTCTCGGCTGCCGTTTCGGTCTGCAGGTCTTCTCTCGGCCAGAGTTTTGGCCCGCGACTTCCCTCAGCCGTCATTAAAGCCTTCGCGACTGTTCCTCAATCGCCGTTCCAGCCCGCACGGCCGTCCCGCGACCGTCATTCCAACCACAAAGATGCTAGCGCTAGAGCTCCTCGCCATTCGTGGCGATGACGTTCTTGAACCACTCGAAGCTCTTCTTTTTGCTGCGCTTGAGCGTGCCGTTGCCCTTGTCATCCATGTCGACGTAGACAAAGCCGTAGCGCTTGGCCATCTCGCCGGTGGAGAGGCTCACGAGGTCAAAGCAGCCCCACATCGTGTAACCGAGGCAGTCGACGCCGTCGATGCATATGGCCTTCTTCATCTCGCTCAGGTGCTTGGCTAGGTAGTCGATGCGGTACTGATCATCAATCGTGCCGTCTTCCTCCACCTTGTCGTAGGCGCCCAGGCCGTTCTCCACGATGAAGATGGGCTTGCGGTAGCGGTCGTAGACCTCGTTCATGACGTAGCGCAGGCCTACCGGGTCAACCGGCCAGCCCCAGTCGGTGTTCTCGAGGTAGGGGTTGTTCATGTCGCCGCCCAGGCGCAGGAGCTCTGTGTCGGCGTGGATGATGGAGCTGCGGTAGTAGCTGAAGGTCACGTAGTCCAGAGGGCCGGCTGCGAGCACCTCGGCGTCGCCCTTCTCGATGAACTGCGAAGAGTCCACGCCCAGGCGCGCGAAAATCGCCTCGGCATAGTAGGGGTAGGCGCCCTGGGCCATGACGTCGGAGAAGAACTGGCTCATGTGGCGGAACTGCATGCGGCGGAAGACGTCGTTGGGGTTGCAGGTGGCCGGGTAGACCTCAGAGAGCGCGTACATGGTGCCAAACATCGAGCCGGGCATCATCTCGTGGCCCATGACGACTGCCTTGGCGCTGGCGAGGAACATGTTGTGGATGCAGCGATAGTGGGTTTGCGAATCAGTGCGCGGCGAGCCGGTGGCGATGTAGCCGGCGACGGCGTTGATCTCGTTGAAGGTGAGCCACAGCTTGACCTTAGATCCGAGGCGTTCGAACAGCGCGCGGCAGAGCTTGAGATAACAGTCGATGGCCTCGCGGCTCTCCCAGCCGCAGAACTTTTCGGCGAGGTGAGCCGGGATCTCGTCGTGGCAGATGGTGATGAGTGGCTGGATGTTGTGCGCCAACAGCTCATCGACCACGTCCTCGTAGAACTTCAGGCCCTCCTCGTTGGGCTGCTCTTCGTCGCCCATCGGGAAGATGCGGCTCCAGGTGATCGAGAAGCGGTAGACCCCAAAGCCCATCTCAGCCATGAGAGCGATGTCCTCGCGCCAGTGGTGATAGAAGTCCACGGCCTGGTGGCTGGGATAGTAGCAGTCGTCGTAGATGGCGGGCACAGCGCCCTCGGGGAAGGGTTGACACATAAAGAAACTGCTGTTGACCGAGGTGCGGCTCCCGTCAGGCATCTTTAGGGTCACCTGGCGCGGCTGTTCCTGGTTGCCATCGGTCTCGAAGTCTCGCGTGAGCAGGCCGCGGCCGCCCTCGCCAAAGCCTCCCTCGCACTGGAAGTCTGCGGTGGCGCCGCCCCACAGAAACGTCTTCGGCATCTCAAGCTTGGGTTCCATATCAACTGCCTCTCTCTTAGGGCCGGCTGTCCCGGCACAACCTGTTTCCTTGGCCGGATGTTGCCGGCGCACTTGGAAAACAATTGATGACGCTTGCCTGCAAAAGCTCCGTTTGCGCTTTGCTCGGCCCCAAGGTGTATGGCAGGCAAAGTGAGGGGCAAGCTAGTGGGCATGTGCGGGGCAATGCTGCTCGTATGCCTTATTTAGCTGCGAGTTTTCAAGCGATTGCCGCGTTTGGTGCGAGTTGAATATATCAGCGTCGATTTGGAAAAGGGGCCGTCCAATGTGCCAACTTGTTTCCAAGACCGTTGGAAGTTCGTGATATGGAACACGAGGAAAAGCCTCCGTATAGTGCTAATCGTCGGGTGCGGGCCGCATGGCACGAGATGCCGACACCACACAAACGATGGCCATGGAAGGGGGTGCCAAGATGATCGACCAGCAGGAGCGCAGGCTTCTTCGTCGCATTGAGAAGCACCCCGGCATCCTTCCGGAAGAGCTCGCTGCCCACTATGACGTGAGCGAGCGTACCATCCGCACCTACGTGCGACGCGTGAACGAGGCCGTCGAGGATTGCGCTCGCATCGTCAAGCACCGCGGCGGCGGCTATGAGCTCGTGGTCGAAGATCGCGACGCCCTCGAGTCCATGCTCGATCCCGAAGAGGTCAAGAGCGTCCCGAGCTCTCCCGAGGGCCGTGTGAGCTACTTGCTCTCCGACCTGCTCCAGAGGGTCGACTGGATTCGCACCGATGACCTTGCCAACATCCTGTTCGTCAGCGCCGGCGCTATCCGTAGTGACCTCAAGCGCGTGGAGGAGGAGCTCGCCCGCTTCGACCTTTCGCTCGAGCGTCGCCCCCACTATGGCATCCGTGTCAGCGGCTCCGAGATGAGCCGCCGCCTTTGTCTTGCCAATATCACGCTCGATGGCCTTAACGAGGCTGGTGGAGCTCGTGGCGAGAACCGCGCCATGCTCGACGTCGTGGCCAAGTGCGTTGACAAGGTCCTCTCCGAGGAGGGCTTCCAGATCAACTCCTCGGCCTACCAGAATCTTCTCGTGCACATCGGCATCGCCGTCATGCGCATCCGTAAGGGCTGCTACGTGCCCATGGAGGCCTCGCACCTCACCAAGCTCGCCTCGACCCGTGAGTACGCCGTGGCCGAGCGCGTCGCCGAGGAGGTCTCCGCCGCCTTCTCCATCGAGCTGCCCCAGGAGGAGGTCGCCTACATCTCCATTCACCTCGCGGGCAAGCAAAGTCTCTACATCGCCCCGGACGGTTCGGACGAGGGCCTTGTCATCTCCGACGAGGTCTGGGACATCGTCTCCGAGATGCTTGAGATGGTGTGGGACGGCTATCACTTTGATCTCCGCGGTGACCTTGAGCTGCGCATGAATCTCGCGCGCCACATCGTGCCGCTTGCTGTTCGCCTGCGCTACCGCATGAGCATCGCAAACCCGCTGCTCTCCGATATCAAGGTTCGCTTCCCGCTGGCCTTCAGCATGGCCCTGGACACCTCGAGCATCCTGGCCAGCCACTACGGCAACGCCCTTTCCGAGGACGAGACCGGCTACATTGCGCTTGCTTTCGCTCTTGCGCTTGAGCGCCAGAAGACTGAGATGCCGCGCAAGAACATCCTCGTGGTGTGCGCGAGCGGCCAGGGCAGCGCTCGCTTGCTCGAGTATCGCTATCGCCAGGAGTTTGGTTCGCTTGTCGACAAGGTCATCACCTGCGACGTCTCGCACATTGACGCCGTCGACATGAAGGGCATCGACTACATCTTCACCACTGTGCCCCTGGGCCGCCCGATGCCCGTTCCGGTGCGCCAGGTGAGCTTTTTCTTGAACGACGCCGACCGACGTGACGTTCGTGAGCTTCTGAGCACGACGAAGACCAACCGTACACTCGAGACCTACTTCGACGAGCGCCTCTTCATTACGGACCTTGCGGCCGCAACCAAGGAGCAGGTCATCTCCGCGCTTTGCGAGCGTATCGCGGCCGTCCGCGACGTGCCCGAAGACTTCGAGAAGCTCGTCCTCAGGCGCGAGCAGCTCGCCCAGACGAGCTTTGGCAACCAGGTTGCCATGCCGCACCCGGTCCGCGCCGTCTCCGAGCACACCTTCGTTGCGGTCGCCCTGCTCAAGGACGCCGTGGAGTGGAACGGCCAAGCCGTGCGTGCGGTCTTTCTCGTCTCCGTCTCGATGGCGAAGAACAAGAAGCTCGACCACTTCTATCGCAGCATGGCCGCGATTCTCACTAACAAAGAGGCTATTCAGGAGCTCGTGGAAGATCAAAGGTGGGAGACCCTCACCAAGCTCTTGGCAGAAAACGACATCAATTCCGAGAAGGAGTAGGAGACAAGCATGGACGAGAGCAAGTACGAGGACGCGCTGAGCATCATCCTTCACGCGGGCAACGCGAAGTCCGCTGCCCTCATGGCTATCGACGCTGCCCATGACGGTGACTTCGAGGAGGCCGACAGGCAGCTTGCCGAGGCCCAGGCCGAGATGAGCGAGGCCCACAAGATGCAGTTTGCCATGACACAGGCCGAGGCCCAGGGCAATCCGGTTGAGCTCAACATCATCCTCATCCACGCCGAGGACCACCTCACCATGGCCATTATGGCAAGCGACTTCGCCGAGCGCTTCATTGAGCTCTACAAGGACAAGGCCGAGGGCAAGTAACCCGTTAAATCACACGGCAAAGACCGGGGGCAAGGAGCCTCCGAGACGTTCTTTGGACATGCGTCCCGCGGGGCGCAAGAAGGGAGATCGACCATGAACATCATGCTGGCTTGCTGCGCAGGTATGAGCACCTCACTCGTCGTGGGCAAGATGGAGGAGGCCGCCAAGGCCCAGGGCAAGGAAGACTACAAGATCTGGGCCGTTGAGCAGGGTCAGGTCGCTGAGGAGCTTGGCAACTTCGACGTTCTGCTGCTTGGCCCCCAGGTCCGTCACATGCTCCGCAAGCTCACCAAGACCGTCGACGGCAAGGCCCCCGTGGCCGTCATCGACCCGGTCGCCTATGGCCGCTGCGACGGCGCCGCCGTCCTCAAGCAGGCCGAGGACCTCGTTAACGCCCAGTAATTCCGCTGGTAGCAAGAGGGGAGACGCCCTGGCAGACGCCTCCCCTTAGGCACGGGCATCTGAATGCGGTGGCACGCCCAGATGCCAGGGAGCCAAGAAGGCTCCCGTAGTCCCTGTTTTCACTATAACCAAGGAGGTTGGACATGGCCGGATTCTCCGAGAAATTCGAAGATGCCATGATGGTCGTTGCCGAGAAGGTCGGCGACAACCAGTACCTGATGGCCATTAAGGACGCGTTCACCGCGTACATGCCGTTCGTCATCATCGGCTCTATGGGCACCCTGCTCAAGACGCTGATTAGCTCCACCACCACGGGCCTCGCCCAGTGGGTGCCGGCTCTTGCCGAGCTCGCGCCGGCCTTCACCGCAATTAACTTCTGCACCATGACGTTCATGACGATCCCCATCATCTTCCTGATCGCCCTGAACCTCGCTCGCCAGAAGGACCTCGGCAACGAGTACGCCGCCGCCGTGGTCTCCGTCTGCGCCTACATCTCCATGGTCCCCGAGACCTTCGCGGTCGAGGGTGTCGAGGGCGGCGTCGCCGCCATGGCCACCACCACCTTTGGTGCTCAGGGCCTGTTCATCGGCATGATCGTGGCTCTCGTCGTGACCGTGTTCTTCCTTAAGCTCACGACCATCGAGCAGATCAAGATCAAGATGCCGCCCAGCGTTCCCGCCGGCATCGCCAACTCCTTCAACATCATGATCCCGGTCTTCATCGTCCTGGTCTGCACCTCCGTCTTTGGCTGGGGCTTCCAGGCTCTGACCGGCAGCTACATCAACGAGTGGATCTACACCATCATGCAGGCTCCGCTCGAGGCCGTCTTCAAGAGCCCGGTCGGAGTCGTGGGCATCGTCGTCATCTCCCAGCTCTTCTGGCTGCTCGGCATCCACGGTGGTCTCATCGTCTCTCCGGTCCGCAACCCCATGTTCATGGCTGCCATCGCCGCTAACACCGCTGCCCTCGAGGCTGGCGCCACGCCTGACTCCCCGTTCACCATGGGCTTCTGGAACTGCTTCGTCACCCCCGGCGGCGCCGGCATGACCTTCTGCCTCATCATCGCCGTCCTGCTGTTCTCCAAGCGTGACGACGAGAAGGCCATCGCCAAGCTCGGCCTCGTTCCCGGCATCTGCGGCATCTCCGAGCCCATCGTCTTCGGTATGCCCCTCGTGCTCAACCCGATCTACGCCATCCCGTTCATCTTCAACGGCGGCATCGCCACGGCCATCGCTATGTTCGCGACCAACATCGGCTTCCTTCCCTGCAACACGGTTGATGTCCCGTTCGGTATTCCGCTGCTGCTCAACGCCTTCGTTGGCCACGGTTGGCAGGGCATCGTTGTCCAGGTCATCGAGCTCGTCGTCTGCACCATCGTCTGGATCCCCTTCGTCATCGCCTCTTCCAAGCAGGCCGAGAAGGAGCAGGCCGAGGCTGCTACCGAGTAGCTCGTACAGACAGAAGCTTGATTGCCACTAGATAGCTTCGCATCAGTTCTTGAGGGGCGCGGGTGCCTAGCGCCTGCGCCCCTCACTTATTGACGGGCTTTGCACGCCCTGTTGTCCGTGCAGCTGCACAGACGATCGGCGCCCGGTTCGGTGCACAAGCAAATCCGGCCTGGCACACGGTATCTAAGACGTTGGAAAGGCGCCCTGAGGGTGCCAAGTAAGGAGACCACATGGCGAGCGACTCCGTTTTTCCCAAGGGGTTCCTCTGGGGCGGCGCTCTTGCTGCCAACCAGTGCGAGGGCGGCTATCTCGAGGACGGAAAGGGGCTTTCCGTTCCCGATATGATCAAGGGCGGTACGGTTAGCACGCCTCGCATGATCACGACCTCTGTGCACGAGGGGGAGTACTACCCCAGCCACGAGGCCATCGACTTCTACCACCATTACAAGGAAGACATTGCCTTGTTTGCTGAGATGGGGTTTACGTGTCTGCGCGTCTCCATCAACTGGGCGAGGATCTTCCCCAACGGTGATGACGCCGAGCCCAATCGGGCTGGCATCGAGTTCTATCGCAGCATGTTTGAGGAGTGCCGCAAGCATGGCATCGAGCCGCTCGTGACGCTTTCGCACTACGAGCTTCCCTTCGCACTCTCCAAAAATTACGGGGGATGGGCCTCACGCGAGCTCATCGATCTCTTCGTGCGCTACGCACATCTCTGCTTCACCGAGTACAAGGGGCTCGTACGCCTCTGGATCACCTTCAACGAGATCAACTGCCTGTGCGCACCCTTCGGCAACGTCATGGGCGCGGGCATTATGCCCGAGCAAGATGACACGCCGTTTGACTACAGCACCACCACCGGCTGGGACGACGTGAGCCGTCGCTACCAGGCGATGCACCACCAGTTCGTGGCAAGCGCGCTGGCCGTGCGTGACGCCCACAAGATTGACTCGGCTAATCGTGTTGGCTGCATGATTGCGAGCCGCGCCGTCTATCCGTACAGCTGCCGTCCCGAAGACGTTTTGCTCGCTCAGAAGATGGAGCGCTTCGCTACCTACTACTGCGGTGACGTCATGGTGCGCGGCGCCTATCCCAGTTGGGCGCCGCGCCTTTGGGCCGAGAAGGGCATCTCGCTTGTGACCGAGCCGCAGGACAGCGGCATCATCGCTTCCGGCACTGTGGACTTCTACTCGTTTAGCTACTACAAGAGCTCCACGGTCGCGAGCGATCCGGACGTGCCCGTCAACCCGGGCAACCCCTTCTATGACGACGCGAAGAACCCTTACCTGCCGGTCTCCGAATGGGGCTGGTATGTGGACCCGAAGGGTCTGCGTTGGTTCATGAACGACATCTACGATCGCTATCAGGTTCCCCTCATGGTGGTCGAGAACGGCCTGGGCGCTATCGACGAGGTGGCGGCCGACGGGAAGATTCACGACGTCTACCGCATCGACTACCTGCGCCAGCACATTGAGCAGATGGGCGAGGCCGTCGCTGATGGCGTCGACCTTATGGGCTACACGATGTGGGGGCCCATCGACATCGTCAGCGCAGGCACCGGCGAGATGAAGAAGCGCTATGGATTCATCTACGTCGATAAGCACAACGACGGCTCGGGCGATCTGCATCGCGAGCGCAAGGACAGTTTCTACTGGTACAAGCACGTAATCGAGACGAACGGCGCCGACCTTAGCTAGCGCCGAGTAAGGAGAAAAGCATGGCAAGCAACACTGTGTTCCCCGAAGGCTTCCTCTGGGGTGGCGCCACGGCCGCCAACCAGTGCGAGGGCGCTTGGGACGTCGACGGCAAGGGCCTTTCGGTCGCCGACTGCACCACCTACAAGCCCAAGGTCGACAAGAGCGACTACGCGGCGCTGCACGGCATCACCTCCGAGCAGATTGCCGAGGCTGAAGCCTCTTCTGACACGCATATCTATCCCAAGCGCCACGGCATTGAGTTCTTCCACCACTACAAGGAGGACATCGCCCTTTTTGCTGAGATGGGCTTCAAGACTCTGCGCGTCTCCATCCAGTGGACCCGCCTGTTCCCCACGGGCACCGAGGAAGAGCCGCTCCAGGCCGGCATCGACTACTACCGTGACCTCTTCCGCACCATGAAGGAGGCCGGTATCGAGCCGCTCGTGACGCTGCACCACTACGAGATGCCGCTCTACCTCGCCAACCACTATGACGGCTGGGGCAAGCGCGAGGTTATCGACTTCTTTGTGCGCTTCTGCAAGGTGTGCTATCGCGAGTTCGGCGAGTACGTGAAGTACTGGCTCACCTTCAATGAGATCGATTCGGTCTTCCGTCACCCCTGGACCACCATTGGCGTCTGCACCGACCGTTACCCGGCCGACAAGTGCGAGGAGCTCATCTACCAGTGCGTCCATAACCAGTTCGTGGCGAGCGCTCTTGCCACCAAGCTGCTTCACGAGATGGTGCCGGGCGCCCAGATGGGCTGCATGGTGACGCGCACGCTCACCTATCCGGAGAACTGCAACCCCAAGAACATGCTGCTTGCCCAGAAGGACAACCGCGACAACTACTTCTACTCCGACGTCCAGGTCTTTGGCGAGTACCCGGCCCACGTCCTCAAGTACTGGGAGCGCAAGGGCATCCACGTCGAGTTTGGCATGGGTGACGAGGCCATCCTCAAGCAGTACCCGGTCGACTTCGTCTCCTTCTCCTACTACATGACCATGGTCGACTCCATCGATGCCGACAAGCGCGAGAAGGTCGGCGGCAACCTCGCTACGGGCGTCAAGAACCCGTTCCTTGACATCTCCGACTGGGGTTGGCAGGTCGATCCCGATGGTCTCACCTATGCCCTTATCGACATGGCCGACCGCTATCACAAGCCGCTGTTCATCGTCGAGAACGGCCTGGGCGCCTACGACAAGGTTGAGGAAGACGGTTCCATCAACGACGACTACCGCATCGATTACTTCCGCAGCCACATCAAGGCCATCGGTGCCGCCATTGAAGAGGGCGTTGACGTCATGGGTTACACGCCTTGGGGCTGCATCGACCTTGTGAGCATGTCCACCTGCCAGATGTCCAAGCGCTACGGCTTCATTTACGTCGACCTCGACGACGAAGGCGAGGGCACCTACGCCCGTAGTCGCAAGAAGAGCTTCTACTGGTACAAGAAGGTCATTGAGTCCAACGGCGCTGACCTGGACTAGTGACGTCTCAGCCGGCCTGGCCCGTCTCGGGTTGGGCCGGCAGACGCCTTGCACCCGGGGCCTTGTCCCGCACTCAACGTGCTTGGCGGGGCTTGCGTTTTAACCGTTAAGCGGCTGCCTTTTGATGGCTTAAAGAGGGGAGAGAGGCTGCGTGGAGTTTTCGCTCGGGACGACGATGCCGGTCATGCTTTCGCAGATCGCGGCGATGTTCATGATGATGGCTGTGGGCGCGGCCTGCTACAAGGCCAAGTTCGTCCCCGATGATGGGGCGAAGGCCCTTGCCAACCTCACGTGCTACGTCTCCACGCCTGCGGTAATCATCCGTGCGCTGGCAATTAGCTTCGACTCCGAGGTACTTGCCAACGTTGTGTCGGTTGCGCTGCTCACCTGCGTGCTTACGGTGGCCACGATCGCTGTGGCTCACTTCGCCTATGGCTTCAGCGGAAATCGCGTGGCCCAGATGGGCATCATCATCTCCAATGTTGGCTTCATGGGAATTCCTCTGGTTGAGCATGTCGTCGGCGAGGACTATGTCATCTACGTCTCGACGGTCATCGCCACGCAGACCGTCTTTGTATGGACCTATTGCGTCTGGTTCTTCACGCAGGACCGCTCGACGGTGAGCTTAAAGAAGGTGGCCACGAACCCCGTTATCGTCTCGATCGCACTCGGTGCCGTATTGTTTGTCTTGCCGTTCGAACTTTCCGGTCCGCTCGAGTCATTCGTGGACGGCATGGCCAACCTCAACACCGGTCTTGGCATGCTCTTGCTGGGAATTTATCTCGCCCAGAGCGATTTGAGGTCGCTCGTTCGCACGAGGTCGATCTACAAGGCGAGCTTCCTTCGCCTCATCGTGGCCTCTGCCGTTTGCATCGCCATCATCGTCGCGTGGCCCATGCCTGTTGCCTGCAAGGTGTCCATGCTCATTGCGTATGTGACCCCGTGTGGTGCCACGGCCTCGATATTCGCCCAGCTCTTTGGCGGCGATTATCGCTTCGGTGCGGGGCTTGCAACCATTTCGACGCTTCTGTCGTTGGTAACCATGCCGATTATGCTCATGGTTGGCATGGCCCTGCTTTAGCAAGTCTTACTGCGCGTTTCACCCCACATGCCCTTATGAATCGTTAGCTAGCTTCAGATGAAAGGAGAGCGTTATGTCCGTATTCCCTGACAACTTCCTGTGGGGCGGTGCCACGGCCGCCAACCAGTTCGAGGGCGCCTGGGACGTCGATGGCAAGGGTCCGAGCTGCATGGACATGGCTACCAACGGCAACCATCACCACCCTCGTGAGATCACGCCCGTCCTTGACCCAAGCAAGCTCTACCCCTGTCACGACGGCGTAGACTTCTATCACCACTACAAGGAGGACATCGCCCTTCTCGCCGAGATGGGCTTCAAGGTCTTTCGCTTCTCCATGAACTGGCCGCGCATCTTTCCGACGGGATTTGAGGATGAGCCCAATGAGGCCGGCCTTGCCTTCTACGACCGCGTGATGGACGAGTGCATCGCCCATGGCATCGAGCCGCTCGTGACGCTTTCCCACTACGAGATGCCCTTCGCCATGTGCGAGAAGATTGACGGCTGGGCGAGCCGCGAGGCCATCGACTGTTTTGTGCACTATGCCACCACGGTTATGGAGCACTTCCGCGGCAAGTGCCACTACTGGCTTACCTTCAACGAGATTAACTGCGGCATGATGAGCCTCGGCAACTACATGAGCCTTGGCATTCTCAACCCCGGCAGCTTCGATCTGCGCCACCAGAACGACGACCCGCAGAAGCGCCTGCAGGCTCTCCACCACCAGTTCGTGGCGAGCGCCCTGGCCGTGAAGGCGGGCCACGAGATTGACCCTGACAACAAGATGGGCTGCATGATCGCCTATATGCTTGCCTACCCGCTCACGCCCAACCCCGATGACGTCGAGCTCGCTCGCGAGCGCAACCAGTACCGCAACTACTACTGCTCTGATGTCATGGTTCGCGGCGAGTATCCCTACTTTGCCCAGCGTCTTTGGGACGAGCAGGGCGTTAAGCTCGAGATTACTGATGAGGACCGTAAGGCCCTCAAGGCCGGTGCGGTGGACTTCTACACGCACAGCTACTACCAGAGCCAGTGCGCTAGCACCGACGCCGCTCAGGAGACGAGCGGCAACCTGCTTGGCGGCGCGAAGAACCCCTACCTCAAGGAGACTGCTTGGGAGTGGCCCATCGATCCGACGGGCCTGCGCATCATGCTCAACCAGGTCTACGAGCGCTACCAGATCCCCATCATGGTTGTTGAGAACGGCTTGGGCTGCAAGGACGTTGTGAACCCCGATGGCTCCATCGATGACGACTACCGCATCGAGTACCTGCGTGACCACATCAAGGCCATGGGGGAGGCCATTAAGGACGGCGTTGAGGTCTGGGGCTATACGCCTTGGGGCTGCATCGACCTGGTGAGCAACGCCGATGGCGAGATGGCCAAGCGCTACGGCTTCGTCTATGTCGACAAGCACGATGACGGTACCGGTACCATGGAGCGAAGCCGCAAGAAGAGTTTCTACTGGTACAAGAACGTCATCGCGACGAACGGCGAGGAGCTCTAGACGTGGGTGGTGCCGTAAACGCGCTTGTTGGCCAGATACTGATCATGTTTGTGGTCATGGGCCTGGGCTACATCCTCTACAAGCTGAAGATCATCGATGACGCCGGCGCAAGCCAGATGGCAAACGTGGTCATCTACGTGGCCTATCCGTGCATCACGTTGCGCACGCTTATGGTCGACTTCGACTCACAAAAGATTGCGGCCGCAGGCTTCTGCTTCGTCTTCACCTTTGTGGTGACGATGATCTCCATTCCGCTGACGCGCCTGTTCTTCAAGCCCAACGAGGGCGTTGCCCGCTATGGGGCCATCTTCTCCAACAGCGGCTTTATTGGTGTGCCTATTGTCCAAGGCGTCTTTGGTCAGGAGTACGTGTTCTATCTCTCGATTGGCGTGTCGTGCCTGACCTTTGTAATCTGGACGTACGGCGTGTGGCTCGTCTCGGGTGATAAGAGCCAGATGAGCTTCAAGAACTGCGTGAAGAACCCCAACTTGGTGATGATTTGCATCGGCTTGGTCTGCTTCTGCTTCTCAATCCATCCGCCAGCGCTCATGGCCACCATCCTGGACGACCTCGGCGCACTCAACTCGGGCCTCGTTATGCTCGTGCTCGGCGCCTACCTTGCGCAAAGCGACATCCGTGCGATGCTGACGAGCAAGAAGGCCTACCTAGTTAGCTTTGTCCGCCTTATTGTGATTCCGCTCATTGTTGTCGCTGGCCTTGCGATGTTCCCGATGATTGAGGCCAAGGTGCGCCTCACGATGCTCATTGCCCTTGGTGCCCCGGTTGCCTCGTTTGCGGCCATCCTCGCCGACAAGTTCGGCGGCAACTATAAGTTCGGCATCAGCCTAGTGACGCTTTCCACCCTGCTTTCGCTCGTGACGATGCCAGCGACCCTGGCCCTTGCCTCCCTGGTGATCGTCTAGCGGCTGGGTCGGCTAATTGGCTCGTTTCCCAAAAGCGCCTCCGGAGCTCAGATGGCTCTGGAGGCGCTGGTTTTAAACATGGAGGCCTTGCGTTCGTTGCGCAGACGCCCAGGAGCGCTTGGTTTGGGAGCTTGGACTTACGGTTTACGAGGCTTGACGTTCGAAGACGCTTCGTAGGCATGGCGGGTCGCTCTCATTTTTCATGCGAAAGAAACGGGAGTCGGTCCGTAGGGGCGCATACGGGAGCGGGTTCGCCCTTTGCGAAGTTACATCTCGACCACAACGTGGTAAACGCTCTGTGGCCGGGTGCTCGGACACGGGGCCAGCCTGCCTCGATGGCCCTACATTGATATGCGCTGAGAAGGTTTGCTTATCAAAGGCACGGAAGAGGGGAGAGGCGCGTGGACCTGTCGTTGGCGACGACGATGCCGATCATGCTCTCGCAGATTGCGGCGATGTTCATGATGATGGCGGTGGGCGCCGGTTGCGAAAAGGCCGGATTCATCCCCAAAGACGGCTCCAAGGTGCTTGCCAACATCACCTGTTACGTGTCGCTTCCTGCGGTTATCGTGCGTGCGTTGGACATCGGCTACGACCCCGAGGTCATGAGCAACGTCGTCTCCGTCACTCTGCTTTCTTTCGTCCTGATGACCGCGTGCGTTATCGTGGCTCACCTCGCCTACGGCTTTAACGGGGAGCGTGTCTCGCAGCTGGGCGTCATCATCTCCAACATGGGCTTTGTGGGCATTCCTCTCGTGGAGAGCGTGGTGGGCGAGGAGTATGTCGTCTATGCCTCCGTGCTCATTGCGGTGCAGACCGTTGTCGTGTGGACCTATTGCATCTGGTGGTACACGCGCGACGCCTCGATGGTGAGCGCCAAGAAGCTCCTCACCAACCCCGTTATCATCAGCATCATCGCCGGCGCGCTCATGTTCCTGTTTTCCATCAGGCTCGCCGGCCCGCTCGAGACGACGGTGGACTCCATTGCAAACCTCAACTCGGGCCTTGGCATGCTGATGCTGGGCATCTACCTCGCCCAAAGTGATCTTCGCTCGCTCGTGGCCACACGCTCCATCTACAAGGCGAGCCTCCTCAAGCTCGTCGTGGTGCCGCTCGTCTCCATTGCCGTTCTTTTCTTCTGGCCGCTCGACACCCCTTGCAAGCTCACGGCGCTTATGGCCATTGCGGCTCCCTGTGGTGCTACTGCCTCGGCCTTTGCTCAGCTCTTTGGCGGAGACTATCGCTTTGGCGCGGGTCTCTCGACCATCTCGACGCTCCTGTCTTTGGTAACCATGCCCCTCATGCTCATGGTTGGAACGACCCTGCTTTGATTGCGGTGACCGGCCTGACTCAGCCTCCCAGCTCGGCGTAACCATCTAGCTCGATATGGCATGCTTGGTCTTTTTACAAAGTGGCCTTTTAGTGCCTGATAAGCCTGTCTGCCTGGTTGCTGACGCACGGATTGTGGCGCCTGCTGAATCGCTACCTCACGTCTGTTACGTAGATGCCTACAAGTACCTGGTTCCAAGGCTTGGCCTCGGGGTCAACCTGCAGGACGCGGCATTCGAAGGCGCCTTTGTGGCCGTAGAAGCACATAACGGAGATAAGCTCGTTCTCTGACGCGGGGATGTAGCCGAGCTTTGCGCCCTTGAAGCCGATGGCTATTGCGTTCGCATCGTGCGGATTCTCCGGCTCGGGCACAAGCTCGAGAGCCTGGCCAGGCTTAAGCTCGCTTAGGACGAGCGCTCCGTCCCAGTGCTGGAAACCTGCGATGTTGAAGGTGTTGAGGTGTTTCGACGGCTCATACATGGTTGCCTCCTTGGGTTGCCTTGCGTTGACCCAAGCATACGAGCCATCCCGGACATTAAAGGTTGCCCAGAAATCCGTACTCTGGAGTACCGTACTCAGGAGTACGGTACTTGGAAGTGCGACGATACGCCTACTTAAGCAATTGCTCCAGGCGCAGGACGCGGTGATAGAGGGCGCTCTTGGAGAGGGGCGGGTTCATCTGCGCGCCAAGGTCCCGTAGCGACAGGTCGGGATGGGCGCGTCTGGCCTGGCAGAACTGCAGAAGCGCGGGCGGCAACTCGTCAAAGCCAATTTCCTTCTCCACGCGATCGATGAGGCGGAGTTGGTCGGCGGCGGCGCCGGTGGAGCGGGCCTGGTTGGCAATCTCGGCGTTGACGCGGCGGTTTACGTCGTTCTTCACCGACTTGACCACGCGTACGTTCTCCACGCCGCGCGCAATCCTGTTGGCCCCGATGACGGTGAGCAGACTCTTGATGTCGTCGAAGCTCTTGAGGTAGATGGCGTAGGTGCCGCGGCGGCGGTTCACGCGGGCGGTGATGCCCTCGTCGTCGAGCAGCTCCACGAGGTCGTCCGCGAACTCCTCGCCGGTGACGGCAATCTCGAGGTGGAAGTCGCCGCGCGGGTCGGCGATGAAGCCGCCCGCCATGAAGGCGCCGCGCAGGTAGGCCGCGCGGCAGCAGGGCCTGGCCACCACGCGAGCAGCGATGCCGGAGGAAAGGCCACGGCCCAAGACGAGGACGCCCATGCGAATAAGCGCCTGCTCAAGGCCCTTTTGCTCAGGAATCTCGATGAGGTAGTTGCGAGTCTTGTGCAGGTTGGAGCGGCGTACGGTCAGCGAGGTCTCGAGCTCAAAGACCGAGCGGGCCAGTCGGATGACCGTGCGGGCCACCGCGCCCGTCTCGGTCGAGACGCGGATGGAGTAGGCGCCCGAGCCGTGGAACGACAGCGCGCCGCACACGCGGACGATGGCGGCAAGCTCGGCCACGTCGCATTCTTCGCAGGTGCCCTTGATGCGGGCGAGCTCGTCTTTTACTTCGGCGGTGAATGACATCGCTAGCTCGTCCTCACGTTGGCAAGGGCAAGGTCCCTGTGCGACAGGCTCACGTGGTAGCCGCTCTTCTCGAGATAGGCGGCCGTGGAGTTGGCAATGGCGACGCTTCGGTGCTGGCCGCCCGTGCAACCAACGGCGATGGAGAGGTGGCTCTTGCCCTCGGCCACATAGCCAGGCATGGCGACGTCGAGCAGGTTGCACCAGGCATCGAGGAACTTCTCGGTGGTGGGGTTGTTGAGCACGAAGTCGCTCACGGCCTTGTCGTTGCCGGTGAGCGTGCGCATCTGCGGGTCATAGAACGGGTTGGGCAAGAAGCGCACGTCGATCATGAGGTCGGCCTCGACGGGCATGCCGTGCTTGAAGCCGAAGGAGAAGACGCTGACCTCCATGAGCTGCTGGTCGGTAAGCTCGGAGAAGGTGCGGCGGATGCGCGTGCGCAGGTCGCGCACGGAGATGTGGCTCGTATCAATGACGAGGTCGGAGACCTCGCGCACGCTTTGGAGCTGCTTGCGCTCGCGGGAGATGGCGCTGGCAAGCGATTCGCCGGGGCCGGCCAGCGGGTGGCGGCGACGGTTCTCGTCATAGCGACGCATGAGGACTTCATCCGAGGTGTCGAGGAACAGCACCTTGCAGCTGAGCTCGTGCTCGCGCAGCTGGGCCAGCGAATCCGCAATCTCATCGAACAGGCCCTGGGAGCGCAGGTCACAGGTGACGGCGAGGTGGCGCCCTACGCCGGTGTTGATTCCCACGAGACCCGCGAGCTGCAGGATGAGACGCGGGGGCAGGTTGTCGATGCAGAAGTAGCCCATATCCTCGAAGATGTGCATGGCCTGGGTGCGGCCCGAGCCACTCATGCCCGTGATAACCACGATGTCGGGCACGCGGGCGGCCATCTCGGCCGAGCGCATCTTCTGACCCTTGCCGCTCTCAGACTCGGGAGTCGCAACGCGAGAAGCCGTGGCCTCGGCGGCCTGCAGCAGTCGCGAACGCGTCTCGTCAGTGCGGGCGGTGGAAGCCTGGTCTTCGCCAGCGCAGGCGGCGGGCGCCACAGCGGCACGTACGTCCTTATCGGTTTTCTCGGGCGCCTTGCCCGCATCCGCGCTCGCCATGAGATCTCCTCTCGTCAACTCATTCGAGTATACAAGCTTGTGCGGACAGTTAATTCCCGTGGGGCAGACCACGCTCAGGATGCGGCTCGCGCGCAAATCACTCACTCCGCTTAAGCTCGCGGCCCACGCATCCACCACAAAACGGGCGCGGGTCGGCGCGGCCGCTACGTGCGGCGATTGCCAACCTGTCTAGCGTTCTATAGACAACTTGCAGGTAGATGGCCTAATTCTTACAGCAAACTTTTCTTTAACCGCATAACTGGCACACAGAAGCGGTAATATAGCCAATGGTGTTTCCAACGTGGCCCGCACGGCGCAAGGGGCGCCCGTGGGGTCTTCGAAAGGAGAAAGCATGGCAGTTAAGGTTGCTATCAACGGCTTTGGCCGCATTGGTCGTCTGGCTTTCCGTCAGATGTTCGGCCACGAGGGCTCTGAGATCGTCGCCATCAACGACCTCACCTCCCCGGATATGCTCGCCTACCTTCTGAAGTACGACTCCACCCAGGGCAACTACAGCCGTGACCACAAGGTCGAGGCCACCGAGGACTCCATCGTGGTCGACGGCAAGGAGATCAAGATCTACAAGGAGGCCGACGCCAACAACCTCCCGTGGGGCGAGCTCGACGTCGACGTCGTTCTCGAGTGCACCGGCTTCTACACCAGCAAGGACAAGGCTCAGGCCCACATCAACGCTGGCGCCAAGAAGGTCGTCATCTCCGCTCCGGCCGGCAATGACCTCCCGACCATCGTCTTCAACGTGAACCACGAGCAGCTCACCGCTGATGACAACATCATCTCCGCTGCTTCCTGCACCACCAACTGCCTCGCCCCGATGGCCAAGGGTCTCAACGACTTCGCTCCCATCGTGTCCGGCATCATGACCACCATCCACGCCTGGACCG
>CAVHWW010000006.1:0-19207 GCA_963639715.1 Acutalibacteraceae bacterium | reverse complement strand
CGATGCGCAGGTAGCACTCCTGGTTGAGCGCGTTGAAGTGCGTGATGAACGGCTTGGCCGTGGCGCCGCCCTGGATGGTCTGCAGGATGGGGGTCTCGACCTCAATGTAGCCGTCGGCCTCCATGTAACGGCGGAAGGTCGAGAGGATGGTCGAGCGCTTGCGGAAGGTCTCGCGCACGTCGTCGTTGACGATGAGGTCAACGTAGCGCTGACGATAGCGGGTCTCCTTGTCGGAGAGACCGTGGAACTTCTCGGGCAGCGGACGGATGGACTTGGACAGCAGGCGCACCTTCGTGGGAGCCAGCGAGAGCTCGCCCCTGCGCGTGCGCATCATGGTGCCGGTGGCCTCGATGATGTCGCCGAGGTCCATCTTGGAGAGGGCGGCCATGCCCTCCTCGCCCAGGTTGTCGATGCGGCAGAAGAGCTGCATCTTGGCCGTGGAGTCCTGCAGGACCACAAAGGCGACCTTGCCCTGGCCGCGCTTGGCGCGGATGCGGCCGGCCACGGTGTGGACGGTCTCATCAGTGGCCTCTTCGCCCAGCTGCTCGTAGTTCTCGAGAAGTTCGGCGAGGTGGGCGTTCACGTCGCAGTGCTCGGGATAGGGATTGCCGCCGGCATCGATGATGGCCTGCCTGCGCGAGATGCGCATGGCGCGCTCGTCGTTGGTGGCGGGCTCGGCAGCCGCGTTCTTGGTCTCTTCAGACATTGATGCTCCTTTGCGCCCGCGTGGCACGGGCGGCTCCATGCGCTGCACGCAACGCTTGTGCGGCGCAAACAAACAAGACGCCCCTCCCGCGACGGGCACGGAAGGGGCGGACAGGACATACTCGCGGGCTACACCCGCGTTCGAACCAATCTCGCCCTAGCGCGAGATTTTGGTGATGGTGTAGCTGCGGGTGTTGCCGGAAGGACCGGTGACCTCGATGACGTCACCCTTGGCGTGACCCATCAGCGCAGAGCCAACCGGGCTCTCGTTGGAGATCTTGTGCTCGAGGGAGTTGGTCTCGGTGGTGCCCACGATGGTGTAGGCGACCTTCTTGTCCTTGCCCTGCTCCTGAATCTCGACCGTGCAGCCGATGGAGACGGCAACGGACTGACCAGCGCTGGCAGAAACCTTGGCGGTAGAGAGAATCTTGCGAATCTCGGCGATGCGGGAGGCGTTCTTGGACTGCTCCTCCTTGGCGTCGTCGTACTCGGAGTTCTCGGAGAGGTCGCCGAAGTCGCGGGCGGTCTTAATACGCTCGATGATCTCTGCGTCGTGCTCGCCCTCACGCCACTCAAGCTCGTCGACGAGCTTCTGACGGCCTTCGGGGGTAAGGATAATCTCGGTATCAGCCATGGTTCGCTTTCTGCTGGGGAGTTTCTACGTACTATGGGCGCGTGATGCGCGAGGTTCTACTAGGAGAGCTTCTCGCCGCACTCGCAGCAGAACTTGTTGTCGGCGGGGTTCTTGGCGCCGCACTTGCCGCAGAACTTCTCGCTGGAGGAAGCGGCGGCCACGGGAGCGTCGGCGTCATCGGACTCGACCTTCTCGACCACGACGTCAGCGGCCTCAGCGGTCTCGCCCTTGGACTCGGCCTCGACCTCGTCCATGCCCTCGCGGATGCTCTTGGCGGTCTTGCCGAGCTGCTTGCCGAGCTTGGGAAGGTTCTTCGGCCCGAAGATGACCAGGACAACGAGCAGGATGATAACGAGCTCAGGCATTCCAAGACCAAAAATCATGCTACGTTCCTCTCAACGACAGCCTGTAAGGCGTGGTTTACGCTCTGGGCAGCATACATAGACGCTGCAGCAACTTCGAAAGTATACTAGCTGCGCGCATGTTTCGCAGCGACTATATTGCTTACGAGCGCCCTACCCGCAATTTCCACGATGGTTGCCGTATACCCACTTGCGGCTGTCCGTTCATTTGTAATTTGAATTAAGGGTACGTAAGCGCAAGAAAGAGGGCACAGGGCTAGCTAGCGCCGGCGTGCGCAAGCACAAGGCCGCATGGCCACTCAAGCAGCACGGCAGGTTGCCAAGCCGGCTTCTGCCCAGCGTGCCCACGAGCTCCCATTCGCCTAAACTTCCTGCCAGCCCAAACCGAATCTGCACGCACCGACCCATCAAGGCAGCCATGACCCAAGCCATTCTCATATTTGTAGTGCTCACGCTTGTTGGCCTGGGCATCCACTTGCTGTGCATGCAAATACTTACGTGGCGCGGTATCACGGTGGAACGCACGCGTTTTGGCCTGGCCTTCATCTTTGACACGGCTGATGAGGACGGCACGCCGGTGCGCATGCTCAACGTCAACGGCGCCTTCCAAAGCGCCTGCTACGCCACGGACGAGCTCGCCTTTGAGCTGCCCGTAGCCTACCAGCGCGAGCAAGCCCGCATCATCAGCGAGCTGCCGCGCCTCGCACGCGTGAGCGTCATTGGCGGCGGCGGCTTCTCGCTTCCCAAGTGGATCGTGCGCCACCTACCACCGGTGCGCGTCGTCGTAGCCGAGATTGACCCCAAGGTCATCGAGATTGCCCGCAGGAACTTCTACCTCGCAGACCTTGAGCGCGAATGCGAGGGAACTGGGCGCTTTGAAGTTGCCTGTGAAGACGGCTGGGAGTGGCTTCGCGCGCAGAGCAAGCCCTTCGACCTTATCGTGAACGAGGCCTTTACCGGCTCAAAGCCCCTGGGACCGCTTACCGGATCTGAGGGTGCCGAGGTGGTTTACCAGCATCTTCGCGAGGGAGGCGTCTACCTTGCCACGCTGCGCCTGCCGCTCGAGGGTCGCAAGGCCGCACCGCTTCAGGAGACCTGCGCGGCTTTCGCGGATCGCTTCGCCCACGTATGGCTCGTTCCCGAGGAAGACGTCGAGCCCGGTCGTCCGCAGAACAACACCCTCGTCGCCAGTGACACCGACCTCGCAGCCGCCGGCTGCCGCCCCCTCGCCGGCTACGAGTGGAGCTCGAGGCGCTAACCAAAAAGCCGCGCGACCCGCTAGGGATCGCGCGGCTTAGACAGCTGCTTTTGCGGCAGCTCAACCGCTGTTGGAACGCCTCAGCCTACAGGCCCTCGGCGACGAAACGACGGGAGAGAGCCTCGGGGTGGTTGGCGTACTGCAGCGCCACGTCGCGGGCAACCGTTCCCTGCTTCACGGCGTTGAACAGACCCTGGTCCATGGTCTGCATTCCGGCCGCGCCACCAGAGGCAATCACGGAATCGATCTGGTAGGCCTTCTCCTCGCGAATGAGGTTACGGATGGCCGTGTTCATGATCATGATCTCGAAGATGGGCACCGCGCCGCCGTCCACGGAGGGAACGAGCTGCTGGCTCACCGTAGCCTGAAGTGCCTGGGAGAGCTGGATGCGGATCTGGCGCTGCTGGCTAGCCGGGAAGGCGTCGAGGATGCGGTCCACCGTGTCAGAGGCGCTGGTGGTGTGCAGCGTGGAGAGCACCAGCTGGCTCATCTCGGCAGCCGTCACGGCGGTGCTCATGGTGTCGGCGTCGCGCATCTCGCCGAGCAGCACGACATCGGGACCCTCGCGCATGGCAGAGCGCAGGGCCTCGGAGTAGGTGGCGATATCGGTGGGGACCTCACGCTGCGTCACGATGCAGGTTCCGTGCTTGTGCACGTATTCGATCGGGTCCTCCATCGTGATGATGTGGGCCTGACGCTGGTGGTTCATGCGGTCGATGATGCAGGCGAGCGTCGTGGACTTGCCCGAGCCGGCAGGTCCGGTCACGAGGACCATGCCGCGCGTGATCTCGGCGAGGCGCAGCACGTTCTCGGGGATGTGCATCTCGACCGGGTCGGGCAGGCCGAAGGGAATCACACGGATGACGGCGCCAAGCGAGCCGCGCTGACGGAAGATGTTGGCGCGGAAGCGGCCGACGCCCGGCACGGCGAAGGAGAAGTCGTCGTCGTGGTTAACGTTGGTGGAGAAGATCTGCATGTCGCGGTTCGCCAGCGCGTAGATGGCGCGAACAAACTGCTCGGTGTCGGCGGGCATGAGCGGCGAATCGCTCGTACGGACGTGCCTGCCGCTCGCGCGATAGGAAAGCGGAAGGCCCGCGATGACAAAGACGTCCGAGGCGTGGGCGTCAACCATCTGCTTGAGTAGTTCGTTAAGCTGCATGTTCTCTCCAGTCCTCTATTGGGCCGTATCAGTTCCGGCCCACAGGCTCTCCTGGGAATCCGGCTGGGTGGTCGTCATCTTCCAACTCTTAATGGTGTACCCGTTATCACCAACGGACACGACACCGGCAAGGGTGCGTCCGTCGGGCGAGGTGACGATGAAGCTTACGTCGGAACCGTCAACGCTGGCGGCAAGGTCGATGTCGGTGAGTCCGGCGAGCTCGAGGGCACGCATGCGAGTGCTGTCGATGCTGCCGGCCACGGCCTCGGCAGCATCTCCGTCAGAGGCGGCAATGGCCTCGTCAATGGCAGCGACCATGGCCTGGCCGCAGGTGTCGACCTCATAGGTCACGGTGGCCGAGGACGCCTGCCTGCGCGAGAGCGCGTTGGCGGCGTTGGTGGTGGTGACGCACAGCACGGCGAGCACAGCGAGCAAAAGCACGCTCACGAGCGTAAGCAGGCTCAAAGGTCCGATACGGACGCCGCCTGCGAACTTGGTCGAGTTGGCCATCTACTCCACCTCGCTTACGTAACGCGTGGCGTCAAGCTCATAGGCAACGCCTTGGCTGTCAGAGACCGTGATGTGCGCGCGGTACAGCGTACCGGCGTCCGTCTTATCGGAAGTGACGTCGCAAGCAACGTCAAAGCCGTCCTTGCCGTTCTCGATGACCGTGAGGCCAACGGGCTGGCCAGACTCGACGGCCGCAGGGGCGCTCGAGAACTCCTCGGCGGCGTCCTTGGCAACCATCACGGCGTCGGACAGACGTTCGCTGCTCTTGGCAAGCGTGGCCGCCCCGGAGAAGAGCTGGGTGAAGACCGCCATGCAGGCTGCCAAAAAGACGAGCAGCACGAGCGCCTCAACCACGAACGAAGCGGCCGAACGACCACCACGGCGCGAGCGGGCGGGCGCTTGCTCGGCGAAGAATTCGTTTTGAGCCATAGCTACTCGCCTCCCTGCATGTTGCGAAGGGCAATCTCGCCGGTACCCTGACTGGTCTTGATAGCGAGCAGGCCGTGCCCGTAAGAGAACTCAAAGGTAGAAGACGCGCAGATGACGCTCGCCTTCTCGGGCGTGTAGGGGCTACCTGCCACGCTGTACTCCTCCACGATGTTGCCCTCGTAGAGGTAGATGCGCGTCTCGAAGGTGCCGCTCTCGAGATTCTCGACCACCACGAGGGAGCGGCCCTCGGGGCCCTCCCCCACCGCAACGCAGTTCTTCGCGTCATTGGCGCGGACCACATTGAGCACAAGGTCGAGGCCCTCGCGGCGGCTTGCGTTTCTCGCCTGGCTGTTGGTGACCGACTTATAGACGCGCACACCGGAGATGAGGGCCAACAGCAGCGCCGCGAAGAACACGAGCAAAAGGATGACCGGAAAGAGCCTGCGCGCGAACGCGGGCTTCTCATCACGCAGGTTTACGCGAGAGATGGCTGAGAGGGCGTCAACCCTCTCGATGTTGTTCTGCTCTTCCGTGCTCATTTGGGCGTCACCACCACGCTGGGCACAACGTTGCCCGCAAAGCACTCATAAGAGATGACGTAGTCGTTGTGGTTGATGGTGAGGCCGTAGTTCTGCTCGAGGTGCTCGAGCGTCGAGGGATAGGAGCCCTCGATGGCGGCGCACTGGCGAGCCGAGGCAAGGATGGAGTCCCTCAGAGCCTTGGCGCCCTGTGCGCGCGCATTGGCGCGCACGGCTACGTAGCCAAAGCACACGAGCACACAAGCCACCACGACCGCGGCGGCCGCAACCACGCGCTTCCTGCGCCTACGACCAAGCTCGGCATCTGTTATCTCGTGAAACATCGCCGCCCCTTACGCAATGGAGCCCATGATGCCGATAAGCGGCAGCATGACGGCAACGAGGGTAGCGCCCACGGCCACGGTGAGGAAGGCGGCCAGCGTCGGCTCAACCGAATCGACTGCGGCGTCGAGCTGGGCAATAGCGTCTTCAAAGAAGATGTCGGAGAGTCGGCCGAGGACGTCATCGGCAGAGCCGGAGCGCGTGCCCACGAGCAGCATGCGGCCATAGACAGGCTCCATCACGTCGTTCTCGGCGATGGCCTGGGCCAAGCTGCGCGGGTTGTCGAGGTCGGCCATAGACTCCCCCACCTTCTTGAGCTTGCTTGCAAGCTGGGCGTGGTCAACCGTGGAAGCGGCATGCTCAAGCGCCTCTTCCTCCTGCACGCCGGAGGCCACGAAGGCCGCAAGCGCACTGGTGAAGCGGGACAGAGCGAGGTTGTACATGGCCCGCTTGGTGGAAGGGAACTTCTCGAGCTTCTTGGAGACGCTGATGCGGCCGCTCTCGTTACGAGCTCGCAAAGCCACGGCCAGCGCAATGACGGTAGCCACAAGCACCACCACAAGCGAGACCCAGCCGATGACGACCGAGGCACCCACCATGCCAAAGGAACCGGCCGTAAGCGAGCCGCTCATGTTCTCGTAGGCGCTGGTGAAGATGGGCAAAATCACGACCACCGTGAAGGCGAGAATCACGCTCATGATGCACAGAAGTGCAGCCGGATAGCCAACGGAGTTCTGAAGCTTGGTGAAGGTCTGGCCCTCGGACTCGTAGTAGCGTCCGAGGTTCCTCAGCACGCGTTCGGTACGGCCGGCCGACTCACCCACACGCACCATCTCAACAGCGTAGGCCGGGAAGGCCTCGGTGGACGCCATCGCGTCTGCAAGCCCCATGCCCTCGATGAGCTTAGCGTACACGCCGTCGCACACGCTCTTGAAATGAGACTGCTCGCGATTCTCGGAAAGCATCTGCACGGCCTCGTCCATCTGCACGCCCGCAGCTACCATCGTCGCAATGCTGCTGCAGAAGGCGCTGATGGCGCTGCTCTCCAACAACTTGTCTGCCATAGGTCTTCTCCCTATCGATATCCAACTGATTAACTATCTTCGCACAAAGGCTGAGCTACGCCCTCTGTGGTCGCTACTTTGTTTCAAGGCGCTCGCGTTCCCTTGCACGCAATCGCAGGCTTTTGAGTGGTTACGTGGGCGCGCCCCAAACCCGGGCAACGTGATAGCCTCGGTGCCCAAACCAAGGCTCGCCGCAGGTGATGATCGCGCACAAGCTCATAGACCTAATAGATAAACCTATCCGTGTACTCCTTTCCGTCGCCGACGTTTCCGGTCGAGCCACCCGCCGCAAAGGTGAGGTCAACGCGCGACCAGGTGTTTTGGCTTACGCTGAATTGAGCGCTTGTCCACGAGCCGTCGATGTAGACCATGATCCAAGCGTGGTAGATATCGCCCGGCGATACATAGCCACACACGATTTTGGTCGGGATGTTCTGGCTGCGAAGCATCGCCGCACCGAGAGCGGCGTAGTCGAGGCAGATGCCCTTGCCTTCCTCCAGGGTGGAGTCGGGGTCGGGGATATAGCCGGTGGCATCTGCAAGCTCAGCAGCCTTATCGTCGTCATAGGAAATGTTATCTACGACCCACTCACAGATGAGGCGCAGGGCGTCGCCCTGGGTGGCGGCGTCGGACACGAGCTCACGTGCCTTGGCAACGCAAGCGCTCTGCTCGGTGTAGGGGCACATGACGCTCGGACGTAAGAAGGGCGCAAACTCACTTTCGAGCGTGACCTCGGCCGTGGTGGAGTAAAGCTCGACGTAGTTACTGCCCGAAGTGTTCTGCATAAGTCGGAAGCTATAGGTGCCGTCGCCAAAGGTGAGAGGTACCGTGATAGGCGTGCCGTCCTGGGGTACGTCGTAGTTGTAGGTTGCTTCGCCATTGCTAACAAGCAGCTTCACACGCGAGGAAGCTTGGGCGCTTGCCCCAGCGTAGCCTTGCGCCACATGGCTCGTATCGATAAGGGCGCCTGAGGAGCCTTGGGCGGCTGCTTCGTCAAAGATTGCATCATTGATGGAGGTGGCTGGGCTAAAGGCTGCACCCGAAGTTTGCTCTGAGGAAACCGCACTGCCGCAAGCAGTAAGCGCAAGACACAACAACATGCAGATACATGCAGGTAACAGACGACACAAACAAGTTCTAGCAAAAAATCGGGGCCGCACACGAGGGACCCCACGGCGGCTCAGATCTGTCATGGCGGCCCGGTTCATACCGGCAATTATACGGAGAAACAAAAAAGCCAGGGGACGAATCCCCTGGCCTTAAATTCAATGGTCGGGTTGACTGGATTCGAACCAGCGACCCCCGCGTCCCGAACGCGGTGCTCTACCAAGCTGAGCCACAACCCGATGCAGGAGAGTAGTTTAGCAGACCCTGGCGCTACTGCAAACGAGAACTTGTGAGCGTGTGCGTTTTTAGCAAAGACACGGCTCAGCTGGCTCGCCCGAACGCTCGTCGCTCTCAGCTGAAGAGGAACGACCACACGAAAGCAGAAGCGCCAAGACCCTTGTGCCTAGCAGGCCCCTCCGGCGACGGCCGCCCACGCGCGCCATCCGTGGTGCTCACGAGCCGCAGCAACGATGGCTTCCGCGGCTTGCTCGCTCTCGCAGACAGCAAACGAGCAGGCGCCGGAACCCGTGACCATCGAGGCGCGCACGCCATCTTGGGCGGCAAGCCATTCGCTCACAGAGGCAACCTCGCCACACAGCTCGCAGGCCGCAGGCGCAAGGTTGTTGTAGAGGTTGGCCACCATAGCCGCCACGTCGCCCGCCTCAAGTGCGGCGCACACGGCTTCGTAGCTCGCCGGATCCTCGCCGGCGCGGTCGAACTCGTCGTAGGCCTCCTTGGTGGAGACACCGCCTTCGGCCGGCATAACCAGTGCTACGGGCATGGCGAACTCATCAAAGCTGCGCTCAAGCACATCGCCCGCACCAAGGAACAGCCCCGGCTCGGGGTTAAGGAAGAAGGCGACGTCGGCGCCCACGCGCCTGGCCACGGCAACCACGCGCTCGTCCGAGACTGGCACGCCCCAACGCTCGGCAAGAGCGCGGAGCACCGCGCCGGCGTCTGCCGAGGACCCGCCAAGACCGGCCTTCTCGGGAATACGCGCCTGCACCTCAACGCGCACGTTCGGCTGCTCGCCCAAGGCCTCGGCGAGCAGGGTGGCCGCACGCCAGACGGTGGTCTTCTCGGGCGCGACCTCAAGCGCGGGGGTGTGGACGACCTCAAGGGTGCAAGCGTCGCTCACGACCACGGTGTCGCACAGGTTCACCGGTACCATGACCGAATCGACGCGGTGGTAGCCGCGCTCGTCGGTCTCGTGGTGAATGCCGAGGTGAAGGTTAATTTTGCAGGGAGTCTCGACGACCTGCCGCGTCATAGGAGCGTCTTACTCGACCGGCTCTTGGGCGACGTAGTCGAAGAGGCGCTCGCCAGACTCGGTGTCGAACAGCTCGACGGTGCCCGTGAGGACGTCAACGTACTGGTAGGACTGACGGGCGGTGCGGCCGCGGCGCTCCTCAACCTCGAGAACAAACAGGGAGGGGTGAGCCTGCACGAGGGTGCCGGTGCGCTCGACGATGCGGGAGCGGCCCATGTTGGCCTTGACCTTCAGGCGCTCGCCCTTGAGGCCCTCGAGCTTCTCGCGAATGTCATCAACCCTGCTGACGGAAGGAACTTCGTTCTCCATGCCATACTCTCTATTCTTGGGCGCAGACCTTATATTTCGAAAAGTTAACAAAGGTATACTGCAGCCATCCTGATTCACATGAACGTCTATCGTAATGTGCGCATCGTTATGCCTCAAGGACGCGTTGAAAGGAAACGCAGAATGAACATGGAGCAAGAGGTGGAGGGCACGCTCAACGCCGAACGTGCCGGTCGCGTGCTCGATAACCTCGCCGAACTCGGCATGAGCCAGGTGCTCGTGGCCGATCCGATGTCAATTTGGTACCTCACCGGCTACTGGAACATCCCCTACGAGCGCTTCTACGCCCTGTACCTCGCGCGCACCAGCGAGGGCATGCAGGCGACCATGTTCTGCAACCGTCTGTACCCCGACGCCACCTCCACGGGTTGCGATGTGGTGGTCTTTGACGACACCGAGGACCCGATGCCCATGGTCGCCGCCGTGACCGACAACGCCTCGCCGCTCGGCGTGGACAAGGTCCTTGCCGCCCGCTGGCTGCTGCCGCTCATGGAGCTTGGCGCCGCGAGCGAGTTTAGGCTCGGCTCGCCTGCTGTTGACCTCGCCCGCTCCATCAAGGATGACGCCGAGCTCGACCTCATGCGCGCCGCCAGCGCCACCAACGACCGCGCCATGGAGTGGCTGCGCTCGCAGCTGCACGAGGGCGTGACCGAGCACGAAATCGCGAGCGGCCTTCTTGCCGAATACCGCCGCCTTGGCGCGCAGGAGCACAGCTTCTCCCCCATCGTGAGCTTTGGCGCCAACGCCGCCGACCCGCACCACGAGCCCGACGGCACCACGCTCAAGAAGGGCGACCTCGTCCTGTTTGACGTGGGCTGCAAGCAGGACTCCTACTGCTCGGACATGACGCGCACCTTCTTCTTCGGTGGCGAGCCCAGCGAGCGCGACCGCCTCGTCTACGAGACCGTCCGCCGCGCCAACGAGGCCGCCGAGGCCATCGTGCGTCCGGGTGTGACCTTCGCCGAGATTGACCTCACCGCCCGCCGCATCATCGAAGAGGCCGGCTACGGGCAGTACTTCACCCACCGCCTCGGCCACCAGATCGGCCTGGAGGACCACGAGCCGGGCGACGTCAGCTCCACCCACGACGAGCCGGTGCGCGTTGGCCAGTGCTTCTCCATCGAGCCGGGCATTTATCTGCCGGGCGAGATGGGTGTGCGCATCGAGGATTTGCTCATCGTCACCGAGGACGGCTGCGAGGTCATGAACAAGTACCCCAAGGAGCTCACGGTTCTGTAGGAGCGAGAGCTTCTACGGCCGAACGCTGGCGGAGAGCAGGCATGCCGCCGAACAACGCGACGCCCATCCATAGACCGCGTGCAATAGCAAAGGGCACCGAGGCGAATTGCTTCGGTGCCCTTTTCATGGCGGAGCTTTAAAGGGGCCGCTCGAAAAGCCAGCAGGGACGTTCCGGAGCAGCCAGATGCAACAACTCAGGCGCCTTGCAAGGTGAGCGACCGGAAAGCCCCAAGGCCAGGCGCGCTAGCCCAGCTGGCGAGCGAGGTCGGCCAGGGCGTGGGCGCGGTGCGAGATGGCGTTCTTCTCGGCAGGCTCGAGTTCGGCCATGGTGCGGCCGGGGGTCTCGAGTGGCCAGAACAGCGGGTCGTAGCCAAAGCCGTTGGTGCCGCGCGGCTCGCGACCGATGGTGCCCTCGCAGTCGCCCTCGCCGCAGACGACGGCGCCGTCCGGGTAAATGAGCACGACGCTGGAGTGGAAGCGGGCGGTGCGCTTGGCGTCCTCAACCTTCTCCATCTCGCGCATGAGCTTGGCGTTATTGCGTGCGTCGTCGCCGTGCACGCCGGCCCAGCGGGCGCTCATGATGCCCGGCTCGCCGGAAAGGGCGTCAACCACCAGGCCCGAGTCGTCGGCCACGGCGGCAAGGCCGGTCTGCTCGCTGGCGGCCTGGGCCTTGATGACGGCATTCTCGGTGAAGGTGTCACCATTCTCCACTGGTTCAGGGAAGTCGCCCAGCTCGCCCAAGGCGTAGAAGGTCACGCCGGGCATCACCGGGGAGAGGATGGCCTCGATCTCGGTGACCTTGTGGGCATTGCCGGTGGCAACCACGACGGTCTTTTCCGGGTCGAGGGTGGAAAGGTCAATCTTTGCCATGGTGGCTCCTTCGTTTGGAGTGGTTGGGTCGCTAGCTTGAGCCTAGGCCGTAAAGCCCGTAACCTCGTCCTGCAGCTCACAGAGGCGCTTGATGCCGCCCTGGGCCATGTCGAGCAGGCAGTTGAGCTCGTCGCGGGAGAGGGTGGAGCGCTCGCCGGTGCCCTGCACCTCCACGATGCCACCGTCACCCGTGCCCACGAGGTTGAGGTCGACGTCGGCGTGGCTGTCCTCGGGATAGTCGAGGTCGAGCAGGGGCACACCGCCCACGACGCCACAGGAGATGGCGGCCACCTGGCCGGTGAGGGGCAGGCGGTGGATCTTGCCCTGCTCCACGAAGTTCATGAGGGCGTCGTGCAGGGCCACCCAGGCGCCCGTGATGCTTGCCGTGCGGGTGCCGCCGTCGGCCTGGATGACGTCGCAGTCGACGGTGATGGTGAACTCGCCCAGGTGGTCGAGGTCGCAGACCGCGCGCAGCGAACGGCCGATAAGGCGCTCGATCTCCATCGAACGGCCCTTGCGACCCTTGTACTCGCGCTTGGTGCGGGTGTTGGTGGAAGCGGGAAGCATCGCGTACTCTGCGGTGACCCAACCCTTGCGGCTCGCCTTGCGCCAGGCCGGCAGGTTCTCCTCGATGGTGGCCGTGCACATGACACGCGTGTCACCGAACTCGGCCATGCACGAGCCGTGGGCGTTCTTCATGACGTCGCGCGTAAGGGTGACGGGACGCATCTGGTCGTTGGCACGACCTTCCGGACGACGGTCTTCGGTATTTGCCATTGCTACTCCTAGCTGGGATTAATTGGTATTACAGGTGGCCTTGCGGGTAAGGCCTTTGCGCAAGAGCCCGCACGGGGCCCGCGCGCAAGGCGCCTTCTGCGGGGCCTCGGCGCGAGCGCGCAAGCAGACACGAGGAAACGGCCCCAACGATAGGGCGACGGGCACGCAAGCACGCCCTCAAAGCGGCCCCACAAGACGCGCGGGCTACTCCTTGGCGGCGAGCAGGCCGCGCATGGCGGCAACCCAGCCGTCGGTGGCACGCTCGGTGGAGACGAGGATGTTGTCGCGGGCGGCAAGCTCCTCCTCAGCACGCTCGTGGCCAAGGCCGTTGCACATGAACAGGAAGGTGCCCACCGCGTCGGCGATGACGCAGTCGGCCGGCGAGTCGCCCGCACCCAGGACCTCCTCAGGGGCCAAGCCAGCGAGCTCAACGAAGCGTACGATGCCCGTGCCCTTGCTCACGCCGGCGGGTGTGATGTGGTAGGTGTGGATGCCCTGGGGCTTGTCACGGTCGCACACGAGGTTGGTGTCGCCGGAGATGTGGTCGACCATGCCGTTGTCGGAAAGGTAGAGCGGCAGACCGCAGGCATCGAGCATGTCCTGCATCTCGTCCTCGGGGGCGTCGCCGCGCAGCGCCACTGTGACCTCGCGGTACTCAAAGCCCACGCCATTGTCGTGGTAGGTCTCGAGATGGCCCGGCCAGCGCTCAAGCATCTCGTCGATGACGCCCGTCTCGCAGATCACGTCGTGGGGGGTCTTGCCGCAACCCTCCTCGTAGGGCATGCGACCGCAGAAGTAGTGCCACTCGGGCTGGCTGGCCTGCTTGGTGCACACCACGCCGCCCATCTCGGCAATCCAACCAGGAAAGCCCAGCACACGAGCGTCTTCCATGATCATGGCGCGGTTGCGGCCGGTGCAGGGGATCACCGAAACGCCCGCCTTCGTGAGCTCCACGATGGTTTGCACGAGCTCGGCGCAGGGCTGGCCGGCCGTGTTCACCGTGGCCTTGGCGCCCGTGAACATCGTGCCGTCGGCGTCAGTGATGACATAGCGGACCTTGCGCAGGCGCTCGGCGAGCTCGCCGGTGGGCTTGGTGGGAAAGACGGGGTGCGAGTGCGTCATGCTGGCTCCATTCGCTTACGTGGGCATAGGTTTGGGCGGGCAATCAATTCGTGCGAGCTAGAGGTGGTCAAGGTGCGGCGATTGGCTTGTGGGCCAATCGCGGGCGCGGGTGGCGCACTGGGCGTGGACAGTGTGCGGGCTAGGCGTGAGCGGCGTCGTAGTCGGCGACGAAACGTGCGGCCAGGCTCGAGTCGGTCTCGACCGTCTCGTAGCCGTTTGTCACGTGCTGGGTGGCGTCGGAACCCTTGGCCAGCAGCAGCACCACCGCGCGCCTGCCGCAAGCCTGCGCGAGCTCGAAGGCGCGCGCGGCGGCCTGCTCGCGGTCGAGCACGGTCTCGTACGGAAAATCCTGGGGCAAGGACTCGGCCATCTCGCGGCAAATCTCGGCCGGGTCCTCCTTCCAGGGGTCATCAGTGGTGAGGATGATGCGGTCGACGTAGCGTGCGGCGACCTCGGGCAGGTCATGGCGGCGCTCGACGGCCTTGCTGCCCACCGCGCCAAAGACGGCGATGAGCTCGGACTCGGCATAGGACTTCCTGACGGCGCTGAGCAGCGAGTCGAAGGCCATGCGGTTGTGGGCGTAGTCAACCACAGCGGTGAGGTTGCCATCGGCGCTGCGGTAGAACTCCATGCGGCCGGGCACGCGCGTGGCGGCCAGACCTGCGACGATTTGGTCGATGGAAAGCCCGAGCTGCTCAGCGCAGACGGCGGCGCACAGGGCGTTGCTCACGCTGAAATCGCCGGGGAAGGGAAGGCTCGCCTCGCGCGTCTCATCGCCAAGGTGCAGGGTGAAGCTCACGCCCAGCTCGGAGGCCACAAGGCCGGAGGCCCAAGCGTAGGCCTCGGGACGCTCGATGCCAAAGGTGAGGATCCGCTCGGCCACCCCCGACTCGGCCGCGGCCATAATCTCGTCCGCATGGTCTGAGTCGAGGTTGACCACGGCCTGGCGGCACTGCTCAAAGATGCGCAGCTTGGAGCCAAAGTAGTCCGCAAAGTCCGCGTGCTCTACGGCGCTGATGTGGTCGAGGCCGATGTTGAGAAAGCACCCCAGCTCAAGCTGGACGCCATAGCTGCGCTCGTACTTGAGGGCCTGGCTCGAGACCTCCATCACAAGGGCGCTGAGCTGCGCGTCGCGAGCGTTGGCAAGGTGGCGCCAGAGGTCGGGGGCCTCGGGCGTGGTGTTTCTCGAGGCACCGTCCTCGACGCCATCGAAGGTCTCGACCGTGCCGATGATGCCGCAACGGTCCTGGCCCTTTGCGTGATCGAAAATGGAACGAATCATATAAGCGCAGGTCGTCTTGCCCTTTGTGCCCGTGATGCCCACGATGGGCAGCTCGCGGTCGGGCCTTGCGAAGGCAGCCGCCGAAATAAGCGCCATGGCGCGGCGCATGTCGCTCGTGACGATGGCCGGGCGCTCCGGGGCAGCCGCGGCCAGCTCGGCCGCACGCTCGGGCTCGCAGACGTAGGCGACGGCCCCAGCCTCGAGGGCCGAAGTGAGATAGGAGCTCTTGAAGGCGCGGCCCTTGCAGACAAAGACGTTGCCCGCACGAACGAAGCGCGAGTCGCAGGCGGCACCCGTCACGGGTGTGTCGGCACCTGGGGCAGGGGCGCTTACCAGCACGCCGTCATTCTCGAGAAGCTCGCACAGTTGGAGCAAGGTGGTGGGTTCACCAGCCATTCTCGTCTCTCCCTCGGCTCATGCGAGCGGCGCAACCGCCCGCGAATTCAACCCTTCCAGTCTAGCAATTCGACTTGTGGGTGCGAGGCGGGCGGGCACAGGAGAGAGTCGGGCCAGCAGGACATGGGCGAGAATCGAGCGGCCTTGCGAAGGAGAAGCACCCACGGCAGGCGCCAGGGAACGAAAAGGCAGCGGCCCATCAGCGCATGAGTTGCGCGCGACCGAGGGCAAGGGCAAGCTCACGCAAAGTCGGGCGATTGGGTCGGGACGCTTCTCGAAATTGCGCCTGTGCTACACTCTTTAGGCCTGCGGGCGATTGGCGCAGTGGCTAGCGCAGGTGCTTTACACGCACAAGGTCGGGGGTTCGAATCCCTCATCGCCCACCATAAAACAGCAGGCCGGGGGCCACGCGCCCCCGGCTTTTTATTTGAGGTTCGCCAATGCGGTCGCCATGGCGTAAAGGGGCCAGGTCCAACACGCGCCCGCCGCAGCGCAGCAAGGGCAACCAAAAAGCGAGGGAGGAGCGCACATGAGCGTGCTCAACGACGGGTTTGACCCCTCCGCAGCCACAAGCTCCGCGCCCAACGTCTCCCCCGCGAGCAGTAAGCCCATCGGCATCTTCGATTCCGGCATCGGCGGCCTCACCGTGGCGCGTTGCATCGCCTCGCTGCTCCCCGCCGAGCCCATCTACTACGTCGGCGACACCAAGCGCTGCCCCTACGGCACCCGCCCCCAAGCCGAGGTCCGCCTCTTCGTGCGTCAGGTGGGCCGCTGGCTCGAGCGCCATGACGTAAAGCTCGTGGTCATCGCCTGCAACACCGCCACGGCCGCCGGCCTCGACGTCATCCAGCGCACCCTCGACGTGCCCGTCATCGGCGTCATCGAGCCGGGCGCGCGCGCCGCCATCCAGGCTACCCGCTCGCGAAAGGTCGGTGTGCTCGCCACTCAGGGAACCGTGACCTCCGGCGCCTACGAGCGCGCCATTCACAACCTCGACGCCGGCGTCCGCGTGACGCAAAGCCCGGCGGGCAGCTTCGTCGACTTTGTTGAGCGCGAGCTCGCCACCGGCGCCTACCTGCATGAGGACTGGATCGAGAACCCGGCCGTCTTTGACACGCCCGAGGTTCGCGAACTGGCCCGCGCCAACGCCCGCCCCCTGCTCGAGCGCGGCATCGACACGGTGGTGCTCGGCTGCACCCACTTCCCCTTGCTCGATCACGAGATTTCTGCGGCGCTGGGGCCGGGCGTGCGCACCGTGAGCTCTGCCGAGGAGACCGCCCGCGAGGTGGCCGAAATCCTGCGCCGTCGCGGCGAACTCGCCGACCCGCAGGCGCCCGACCTCGGCGCCGGCGGCGAGCCCAAGTACCGCTTTGCCACCACCTCCGACGACATCACCTCGTTCGCCGTCGCCGGCAAGTTCATCTTTGGCCATCCGCTCGACTCCATCGAGCACATCGAGCTCGAAACCCTCGAAGCCCTGGCCTAACCAACCGCACTGGCCACACGAAGGGGCATTACGCGCCGCTCGGGCAGTCCTGCGCTCGCACGAAGGCCACGTTATGCGGCCTTCGGCTCATGCGGAATCTCGCGCTGCGCAACGCCCCTTCGCGCTTCGGGTCACGTTGCAGCTGGACGGCCCGCGGCGCCCCGCTCTCGCGGGAAGCCACGCGGCACGCGGTCTCGTGCCCTGGTCAATACCGTTACCGAGACTGAATGCCCCTTACATTGACTGGCCCAAATCTTCCAGAAAAAACTTCCATGCGGGCTTTACCTCAATGTAAGCCCCACCCTCATTGATTTGGCCTTCTTCTTCCTTGGTAACGATAACCAGGCGCTTTGCAGAGGCATCGACGTGAGCGAGCTTAATAAGGCTTGTTATCTCCCGGTTCCTGGCGCTATCGGACAGCGAATACGCAACCTGTACCGCAAGACCCTGTTCGGGGACATAAAAATCGAGATCGATGCCATTGGCAGGCGACTTGAGATAGTGCAGATCGTCCCCAAACGCATCCCGCATGGCAACGGCCACCTCATTTTCAAGCAGCGCGGGTTCTCTCTTCAACAAGAAGAGATTGAGCAGACCATTGTCGCCGAAGTAGCGCTTTGGATTGCCCTCTCGCTCGACAAACTTCGCCACGGTGTTTCTTACATCGAAGAGCAGGTATGACTCGCGCGCCATGGAGAGATAGCCGATGACCGTGGCCTTACTTACTTCATAACCAATCGAGCGAAGCATGCCATACAGCATCGTTGCGGAAGACTCGTTGCAAACCGTTTCGGCAACCTTCTTCATGAGCACGCGCAAAGCGTCGGGATTACGAACCCCGTTGCGAGCGGCAATGTCACCCAGAAGAACCTTTTGGTACACGCTCTCTACGTATTCACGAGGAGAAACATAACGAAGAGACTCGGGGAAACCGCCAACGGTATAGAACTCTTCGAATGCGCCGGAAATTGCGCCCCTGCTCTTTGTCGCAAAGAGTGCCTCGGGGCCGTGAGGTATCTGGCGTGCATCGAGGTACTCGTCAAAACGATACGGGGTGATGTGCTTGATAAGGAAGCGGCCTCCGAGCGTGGTAGCTATCTGGCTTCCAAGCATCTTTGCATTGCTGCCGGTCACCCAGACTCTCTCTCCGCCATCAGCCAGACGCCGAACAAACTTCTCCCAGCCGGACACATTCTGAATTTCATCAAAGAAGAAGTATCCTCGCTCGGAGGAAAGAGCGCTTTGTACCTCAAGGATGTCGTTGAAATCCCCGACTTGAAAATCGGCCAAGCGCTCGTCTTCGAAGTTGATGTAAATGATGCGGCTCCATGCGACGCCCGACGCCACGAGATCGCGAGCCATCTTGTAAAGCATGGTCGATTTTCCCGCACGGCGTAGCCCCGTAAGCACGTAATTTGCCTCCAGGTCAAAGGCATAACGCCGCTCCACTATATTTGCGCCGCGAATGACTTCATGTTGGTCGAACACGATGCTCTTTAAGACATCATGGTTCATAGGAGATCCAATCTGTTCAATATACTGAACAGATATTATAGATATCCGTCTTATATATTGAACAGATTAAGTTAAATCTGTCTCACATAGTAAACAGATGCCAAGACTCGAGTTGTCGAGCGCATAAAAAACGAAGCCAAGAGTCTGCCCTAGACGGCCCTTCTCTCACCACGCGAAGAGTCAAAGCGCGGCGGGTGTTCGGACCGTTAGTTTTTCAGGAACATCGTGGCTTTCGGGAGCCTCCTGCCGCGGATTCGCGTGTCTCTGTCCGTTCGGCCGACTTTTCGGCGACTTAATTGCGAGAGGGCAAGTAGTCCCCTTATTTTAATTTGCAATACCCCAGGTAGATGGATTGCGTAATTAGGGGACTACTTGCCCATTACTAGTTAAGTCGCCGAAAAGTCGCGCGAGCTGCCACAAGCAGGCGCCAAGCTTGCCTCGAGGCCCGCAAACAGTGCGAAACTTGTTGCGAATGACCTGCAAACGGCATTGAATTTGCCGCACCGGCCTGCAGCTGGTCTCAGGGGCCATGCGGCACAAACGAATTCGGCCCAGCGGCCATACGGCGCGGACAACCTTGGTGGCGATAGCGCGCGGCGATGACGGCCGTCCCGCCAGCATTGAGCAGGGCGGAGCCAAGCGAGAGCGGCCGGCTCTTGGCACAACCGGAGATGAGGGCATCTCAATGACCAGCTATGACGCCAACCCAAGGCTCCATGCGACACAAACGAATTCGGCCCTGCGGCGATGCCGACCTCCAGGTCAACATCGTCACAGGGCCGAGCCGATCGCGAGCAGACCGTTCATGACACAGCCTGCAACTGGTCTTAGAACC
>CAVHWW010000005.1:0-4258 GCA_963639715.1 Acutalibacteraceae bacterium | reverse complement strand
TTGAAGAGGCCCTCGAACAGGCCAAGGCCAACGCTCCAGCGCTCGCCGGCGTCGACCCATGTGGCAAGAGCGGGGCCGGCCGGCACATGCGTGAGACCCCTCACCTCGGGCGACCCTATCTCCTCGAACACGGCGGGCGTCATGGCGTAGCCCCAGAAGAAGCGGTTCTCGTCAACGCTGGGGAACCAAAGCAGCGGCTCCATGATCGAGTTGTGCGTGTTCATGAACTCCACGGCGTCCGGCTCGACGTCCTCGCGAAACCCGTGGTTCTCACGTACCGGCACGTAAACGCGCCCTTCGAATTCGGCGAGCTCGTAGCTGCCGAGGGCATCCGGTGCCCGGCGCATCTCCGCCTGCCGGGCGTGCAGGGCGGCAAGTTCGAGCTGCTTGCGGGCAATTTTATGCTCAAGCTCCTCAGCCTTGTGCTCCACGCGATCCCTGAGCTCGTCCATGGTGTCGTGCTTCAGAATCTCGAGAATCTCGGAGAGCGTGAAGCCCATGGCTTGGTAGTGCTTGCAGTCCCACAGCAGGTTGACCTGCCAGTCGTCGTAGTAGCGATAGCCGTTGGTGGGGTCGACCTCGGGCTCGATGATGCCCTTCTGCTCGTAGAAGCGCAGCGTGTCTCGGCCGATGCCGAGCTTCTCCCGAATCTCCTTCTGCGTGCAGCGCATGGCCCCTCCGCTTACCAAAAACGCAACTATCTCACTTGACCTGGGGGTTGCCCCCACCTTGAGCATCAAAGGCATTGTACGGCGGGGGAGGGGCCCTTGCCGCATAAGGGAGAGGACAAACCAATGAAGCTCGATACGCTGTTTAGCCCGTTCAAGATTGGCTCGTGCGAGGTGCCGAACCGCCTGGTGGTGCCCGCGATGGTCACCAACTACTGCACCGTCGATGGCATCATCACCGAGCGCTACATCAAGTACATGGAGGAGAAGGCCAAGGGCGGTTGGGGCCTGCTCATCACCGAGGATTACGCCGTCCAGGAGGGGCGCAAGGGCTACACGCGCATCCCGGGCTTCTATAACGACGAGCAGGTTGAGGGCAACGTCGCCCTCACCGAGGCCGTCCACGCCTACGGCTCCAAGATCTTCTGCCAGATGTACCACCCGGGCCGCCAGGTGATGCCGCAGGCCGCCGGCGACCTCGAGGTCGTCGCTCCCTCGTCCACGACCTGCCCGGCCTGCCAGACGCTTGCCCGCGAGATGACGCGTGACGAGATTGCCCAGCTTGTCGCCGACTTTGGCGCCGCTACCGGCCGTGCCAAGAAGGCCGGCTTTGACGGCGTGGAGCTGCACTGTGCCCACGGCTACCTGCTGGCTGAGTTCCTCTCGCCGGCGATTAACCGTCGTGTGGACGAGTACGGCGGCAGCTTCTGCAACCGCGTGCGCATCGTGGACGAGATCCTTGCTGCCATGCGCGAGCAGGTGGGTACCGACTTCCCCATCATCGTGCGCATCAGCTCCGACGACCTCGTGCCGGGCGGACGTACCATCGCCGAGACGCTGCAGCTGTGCCGCCACCTCGAGGAGGTTGGCTTCGACGGCATCAATTGCTCCAACGGTATGTACGCGAGCAAGCCGACCGACCAGGTCATCGCCCCCATGTTTACGCCCCATGCGCCCAACATGGATCGTGCCGAGAAGATCCGTGAGGTCGTGGACATCCCGGTGATCCTCTCCAACCGCGTGAACGACCCCGAGATGGCCGACACGCTCATTTCGATGGGCGTGGCCGACGCCGTGGCCATGGGCCGTGGCTCGCTGGCCGATCCGCACATGCCCGCCAAGGCCAGGGCTGGTCGCTTCTGCCAGGCCCGCCAGTGCATCGGCTGCCTGCAGGGTTGCGAGTTCCCGCTCTACATTGACGCCGAGGTCACCTGCCTGGTGAACCCGCGCGTTGGCCGCGAGTACGAGAACGACATGACTCCGGTCGCTGCGGCCGATGCCAAGAAGGTCATGGTCATCGGCGGTGGCCCGGCTGGCCTGCAGGCTGCCAAGACGGCTGCCGAGCGCGGCCATGCCGTCGAGCTCTTCGAGGCTCAGGAGGCCCTTGGCGGCCAGTTCCGCTCGGCTGCCTACCCGGTTGGCAAGGGCGAGCTCTCCACCTACGTTTCGTCGCTGCGCGCTGAGCTTGAGGCGCTGGGTGTGCCTATGCACCTTAGCGTTGAGGTTGACGAGGCCACCATCGAGGCCTTTGCGCCCGACGCCGTCGTAATCGCCACTGGCGCCAAGCCGCTCGCGCTGTCGATCGAAGGCCTTGAGAACGCCGTCTATGCCGAGGACGTTCTGCTTGGCAAGGCCGAGGTCAAGCCTGGTCCGGTCGTGGTTTGCGGTGGCGGCGAGGTCGGCGCCGAGACGGCTGACTTTGTGGCTCAGTATCGCGACGACGTGACTGTGGTCGAGATGCGCGACGCGCTGTGCCTTGACATGATGCCCATTACGCGCGGTGCCTTCATGGGTATGATGGCCGCCTCCGGCGTGAAGTCCGTGACGGGCGCCACCGTCCAGCGCATCGAGACCGGCGTTGCCGTTGACGGTGCCGTTGCCAGCTGGTCTGGCGCTGCGGCTGAGGGTGACGGCAAGGGCCTGGGCGTGGTCTACAAGGATGCCGAGGGCGTCGAGCACATGCTGCCTGCCGCCACGGTCATCTCGGCCTTTGGCTACAAGGCTTACAACCCGCTTGAGGAGGCTGCTCGCAAGCACTGCGACAACGTGCAGGTCGTTGGCTGTGCCGTCAAGGCCGGCAACGCCCTGGTTGCCAGCCGCGAGGGCTACGAGGCTGGCCTGGCGATCTAGGCCGAGTGGCGCCTGGCACCTGGCATGCGACCCCATCTTGACACCGGGCGTGCTCCCATGTCGATCGGCGCCTGGCGCTTGGCATGCGACCCCACATCGGCTGGCTCCTGGCGCTGTGCGCGGCTGAATAGCTCAAGATAAAAAGCGGGCGACGAGGATGCTCTCGTCGCCCGCTTCGTTTTGGCTCACCTATGCGGTTGCGGACCTTGCTGGCTTTGTCTTGCAGCGTGTCAGATTCGCTCGGCCTTTCGGTGTTTCAGGCCTGCCCAGCCTTGCGGAGCTTCTCGCCTTAGACCAGGTCGGCGTCGTCCCAGACGGACTCGGCGATCTCTCGGACGAGCTTGAGCTTGTCCCACTGCACCTGCTCGGCGATTGAGTTGCCCTCCTCGGTGGAGGAGAAGCCGCACTGCGGGGAGAGGCAGAGACGCTCGAGCGGCACGACCTTGGCGGCCTCGGCGATGCGGGCGCGGATGGTGTCGGGGTCCTCGAGCTCGGCGGACTTGGTGGTCACAAGGCCCAGGACCACGCGCTGGTCGGTGTCGGCGGGCAGGTGCTTGAGCGGCTCGAAGCTGCCGGAGCGCTCGTCGTCATACTCGAGGAAGAAGCCGTCGAAGCCGCGGACGGCGAGCAGACGGCGGGCGATGGTCTCGTAGGTGCCCTCGTAGAGCCAGTGGCTCATGAAGTTGCCTTTGCACATGTGGGTGGTGATGACCATGTCCTCGGGACGACCCTCGAGCGCGGCCTCGGTGATGTCGCCAAAGACGTCGATGAGCTCGTCGGGGTCATAGCCGCAGGCGGTAATCTTGTCGCGGAAGCGGCCGGAGAACAGCGCGCCCCAGCTCGTGTCGTCGAGCTGCAGGTAGCGGCAGCCGGCGTCATAGAAGGCGCGGATGGCCTGCTGGTAGGTCTTGGCGAGGTCCTCGCGCAGCTCCTCGAGGTTGGCGTAGACCGGGTTGGCGGCGTACTGCTGCGAGAGAACCACCGAGTCGAGCGTGATCATGTTGGGGCCCGAGATGGTCTGCTTCACGGGCGTATCGCCGGCGATGGCCTGGGTGCGGCGGAAACCCTCGATGAAGGGGTGGTTGGGGTCAAAGGAGATGGGGGACTCCACGTAGGTGCCCTGCATGACCTTCTCGATGCCAAAGCCGGCGGTCTTGAAGTCGTAGACCTTGATGCCGTTGAAGCCGGCGAGCCAGTCGAGGTGCCACCAGCGACGACGGAACTCGCCGTCGGTCACGGCGTGCAGGCCGACTTCCTTCTGCTTGGCGACAATCTTGGTGATTTCGGCGTCCTCGACCTCGCGCAGCTCGTCGAGGGTGATCTGGCCGGCGTTCCACTTGGCGCGCGCCTCGTGGATGGACTGCGGGCGCAGGAAGCTGCCCACGAAGTCGTAGCGATAGGGTCCGTTGAGCTTTGCCATGTTGGCTCCTTTTGGTCGTGCGCTTGTTTGGGCGTGCCGG
>CAVHWW010000004.1:10426-14628 GCA_963639715.1 Acutalibacteraceae bacterium | reverse complement strand
CCGCCCTTCTTCACGGCGTCGTTGAGCATCGCGAGCGCGCAGGTGGTGCCGGGGCCACCGCAGGTGCCCACGCCGATGATCTCGAGGATGCGGGCCACCGAGTCACCCACGGCCGGGGTGGGGGCCAGCGACAGGTCAACGATGCCCTTCTCCACGCCCAGGCGCGAGGCGGCCTGGCGGCTCATGAGCTCGCCGGCGCGGGTGATCTTGAAGGCCGTCTGCTTGATGCGCTCGGCCACCTCCATCATGTCGGCGGTCTCGGGCAGCTCCTCGAGGGCCGCGGCCATGACGCCGGGGCCGGAAACGCCCACGTTGATGACGGCGTCTGCCTCGCCCGAGCCGTGGACGGCACCCGCCATGAAGGGGGAGTCCTCGACCATGTTGGCGAAGCACACGAACTTGGAGGCGCCGACGCTCTCGTTGTCGGCCGTGAGCTTGGCGGCGTCGATGATGGTCTGGGCGGCCAGCAGCACGGCGTCCATGTTGATGCCGGCGCGCAGGCTGGCGACGTTCATCGACGAGCAGACGCGGCTCGTGGAGGCAAGCGCCTCGGGGATGCAGTTGATGAGCCTGCGGTCGGCGTCACCGATGCCCTTGTGGACGAGGGCGGAGTAACCACCGAGGTAGTCGATACCAAGGGTCTCGGCCGCACGGTCGAGCGCGTGGGCGAGCGGCACCAGGTCGGTGTCCTTGCAGGCGGCGGCGATCTGGGCCACCGGGGTGACCGAGACGCGCTTGTTCACGATGGGGATGCCGTACTCGCGCTCGAGGCTCTCGGCAACCGGCACGAGGCGCTCGGCGGTGGTGGTGATGTGGTCGTACACCTTAGTGCACATGCGCTCGAGGTTCTCGTCCGCGCAGCCCATGAGCGAGATACCCATGGTGATGGTGCGGATGTCGAGGTTCTGCTCGGTGACCATGTTGAGTGTCTCGGCGACCTCTTCGGCGGTAATAGCCACATTGACCCCTTATGTTGTGGGCGTAGTACGGACAAGCCACGCACAAGGCCCTGCGCTGGAGCACGCATGCCGCATCGTGGCAGTTAGCACATTATGCACGCTCAGGCACGCCCACGCCAATGCGCTCGCCCCACGCTTCAAGCTTTTAACAGTCTCTGGCGTCCCCGGAACAGTCTCTGGAGCCCCCGGGTCGAATCCAAGCGACTGTTTGCCCGTCGGGGCGTCCGCCAGAGCGTATTCGTTCAACTTATGGGGCGCAAATCAGCGACCCGTCGAGTAGACGGGTGTTTTGCCAACTTGCCAACTGGGGTTTTACGGTCGATTTCTCGCCTCTATTTGGCGGCTTGCGATTTTGCGCCCCATAAGTTGAACGAGTTTGTTTAAGGGGCGGGTTTCAGCAGGAAAAGCCCCGCCGGCAGCACATGAAACGGCAATACGGCGAACGGAACAGCAAGAACGGCCTGGGAAAAGCAAGACGGTGAACGGAGCAGCAAGAGCGGCCTGGGAAAAGCAAGACGGCGAACGGAGCAGCAAGAACGGCCTCGCCGGCGGCGTGCGAGACAGACGACGGCGCGTGAAACAGCCGGCGACGCGTGAAAACGGCCGGTGGCGCGTGAAATAGCCAGCGAAGCGCGAGGCGGCGAGAACAGCGAACGGAACAGCAAACGGCGCGCGATACAGCTAGCGAAGCACGAAACGGTGAGAACGACGCGCGAAGCGGTGAGAATGACGCGCGAAACAGTAAATAGCTTGCGAAACGGCAAGAAAAAGCCCTGCTGACGGCGAGCGAAAGGCCGTAGCGGGGCGGAGATAGCCATGTTTTGCGCGAAGCCCGAGGCCTCGACGGTTTTGTGAGGTGCCTAGATCTCTACGGGCTGGACGGTCTTGCCAACGTGCAAAACCCTAAGCCTCCACGGACCGGACGGCCATGCAGACGTGCGAAAGCCCTGGGCCTCCACGGGCCGGATGGCCGTTCCTATGTGCGAAAGCCCTAGACCTCTACGGGCTGGACGGCCATGCCGACGAGGCTGGGACCGGTGTGGACGATAAGGTCGGGCGTAAGCTCGCTCAAGATGACGTCGACGCAGTTGGAGACCGTCTCGCGGATGCGGCCGGCAAGCTCGTCCATGCGCGGCTCGGCCTTGGTGCAGCAGACGGCGCAGATGACCTTATCGTACAGCTTGGCCTGGGCCTGAACGAGCGCAAGCTCGGCTTCGAGTGCCTTGTCCCAGCCGCGCGCCTTCTTGACGGTGGCGTACTTGCCCTCGGCGTCGCAGAAGAAGACGGGCTTGAGGTTGAGCATGCTGCCCAGACGATAGGTGGCCTCGTTGATGCGGCCGCCGTGGCGCAGGAAGGACAGCTCGCGCACGGTGAAGTAGACGCGCGTGTGCTCGGAGAGCTTCTCGAGTTTGGCCTTGAGCTCGGCAAACGGGACGCCGTCCTCAACCATCTTGACGGCGGCCATGACGACCATGCCGGCGGCGACGCCGATGCTCTTGGTGTCGACCACGGCGACCTCGAAGTCCTCCATCTGGCTCGCGACGAGCTCGACGGTCTGGCAGGTGGCCGAAAGCCCGGAGCTGATGGTGACGAAGACGGCGTTCTCGTAGCCGTCGGTGCGCACGCACTCGAGCGCCTCGCGGATGGCCTCGGGGCTGGGCAAGCTCGTGGAAGGAATCTCCTGCTCAAAGCGGTCGATGACCTCGTCGGTGGTGATGTCGATGGTGGAGCGGTAGCTCGAGCCGTCGGAGTAGTTGACCATGAGCGGCACCTGGCGCACGTCGTGGGCGGCGGCAAACTCGGCCGGCACGTTGGTGCCCGTGTCGGTGAGGATGGCGATGCGCTGCGTGTTCATGGACGCTCCTTGGTACGAGGTTGCTTGCGGCCTGGGCCGCAAGAAGGGGGGGCCGCAAGACGGGCCGCTGACCCTGCGTTTGCGAGGGACTCGCAAGGCGGGCGTAGCCCTATGAGTGTAGCGGATGATTCTTGCTGATTACTATACCCGCCAACACTACAGACTGTGCGGCGGGTACAATCGTGGGGTTGCAAAAACTGCGGGCGCGTCGCGCCTGCTTGCGCTCGCCTGAGGCGGCGGGCGCCAGATACGAAGGAGCACAGATGAGCACGGTCTACGTCTTTGGCCACCTTAACCCCGACAACGACGCCGTTATGAGCGCCGTCGTCCTGTCCCAGCTGCTCAACCAGGTGGGCTTTGAGGGCAACGAGTACAAGCCTTGCGTGCTGGGCCCGCTGCCGGCCGAGTCCGCCAAGCTGCTGGCCGACGCCGGTGTCGCCGAGCCCGAGCTCCTCACTTCCGTCGAGGCCGGCCAGCTCGTGCTGCTCACCGACCACAACGAGAGCGCCCAGTCCGTCGAGGGCCTCAAGGACGCCACCGTCTTCGGCGTGGTTGACCATCACCGCATCGGCGACTTCGAGACCGCCGCGCCCCTGCACTACATCGCCCTTCCCTGGGGCTCGAGCTGCACCATCGTGGCCAAGCTCGCCGGCGTGCTCGGCGTCGAGCTCTCCGACACCCAGGCCAAGCTGCTGCTCTCTGCCATGATGACCGACACCCTCATGCTCAAGAGCCCCACCACCACCGAGACCGACCGCGCCGTGGCCGCCAAGCTCGGCGAGCAGGTGGGCGTTGACCCGGTCAAGTTCGGCATGGAGGTCTTCCTCACCCGTCCGTCCGGCTCCTTCACCGCCGCCGAGATGGTGGGCAACGACATCAAGATGTTCGAGCCGGCCGGCACCAAGCTGCTCATCGGCCAGTACGAGACCGTCGACAAGACCCGCGCCCTTGGCATGATTGACGAGATTCGCGAGGCCATGCGCGCCTACGCTGCCGAGAAGGGCGCCGACGGCATTGTCCTGTGCATCACCGACATCATGGAGGAGGGCTCCCAGGTCCTGCTCGAGGGCGAGACCGCCGTGGCTCAGAAGGGTCTCGGCATCGCCGACGAGCACGACGGCGTGTGGATGGACGGCGTCCTCTCCCGCAAGAAGCAGGTTGCCGCTCCCATTCTGGCTGCCGCCGAGTAAACGAGAGTCCGAGCCTGCCGGGCGGGTCGCTGAGCAGAAACGCTCGCGCCCGCCCGGCATGCCGCAGTGCCCGCCTGGCCTGCCGCAGTGCCGCCACCGGCCAACGCCCGACCTGACCCCCCCCCACGTAGGAGAGAGATGTCCCACAACACCGAGCCCATCATCACCGAGGAGATCCTGGCCGAGGAGGCCGCCCTG
>CAVHWW010000004.1:0-10416 GCA_963639715.1 Acutalibacteraceae bacterium | reverse complement strand
GCAAGAGTCCGAGCCTGCCGGGCGGGTCGCTGAGCAGAGACGCTCGCGCCCGCCCGGCCTGCAGCATCGTCCGCCCGACCCGCCGCCGTGCCACCACCGGCCAACGCCTAACCTGACAACCGCCACGTAGGAGAGAGATGTCCCACAGCACCGAGCCCATCATTACCGAGGAGATCCTGGCCGAGGAGGCCGCCCTGCGCCGCGTTGAGCGCAGGGACGCCCGCAAGGAGATCACCTCCAACGGAACCATCGCCGCGGCGGTGATGGTGCTCGCCGCCATCCTTGCGGTGATCGTCGCCAACACGCCGGCCTACGAGGCCGTCCACCACTTCTTCGAGACGCCGCTCGGTCTCAAGTTGGGCAGCTGGGAGGCCGAGCTCACCCTCGAGGAGTTCGTGAACGACTTCCTCATGGCCATCTTCTTTTTGCTGGTGGGCATCGAGCTCAAGTATGAGATGACCGTGGGCCAGCTGCGTCGCCCGCGCCAGGCTGCCCTGCCGATGCTCGCGGCCGTGGGCGGCGTGGCCGTGCCCTCGCTTATCTACATGCTCATGAACCTGGGCGAGGGCGGCGCGCCGCACGGCTGGGCCGTGCCCATGGCCACCGACATCGCCTTCGCCCTGGGCATCATGTCGCTTCTGGGAGACCGCGTGGCGCCCGCTACCAAGGTCTTTTTCTCCACGCTGGCCATCGCCGACGACATCCTCGCCATCATCGTGATCGCGGTCTTCTACGGCCAGACCCCGAGCGTGCCGTGGGTCGCCGCCTCGCTGGGCTGCGTGGTGGTGCTGGCCGCCCTGCACCGCATGCGCGTCTACGCGAGCCGCTACTACATCATGGTGGGCCTCGTGTTGTGGGTGTGCATGTTCAACTCGGGCATTCACGCCACGCTCGCGGGCGTCATCCTGGCTCTGTTCTTGCCCGCCAAGTCCGACATCCGCCTCTCGGGCCTGCGTGACTGGCTGGGCACCAAGGCCGACGTCCTCGACGACGCCTATGACGAGGAGTCCCACGTGCTGGGCCAGCACGACTTCACGGCCAGCGCCAAGCAGGTGGAGCGCGTGCTGCACCATGTGTCGCCGCCGCTCGAGCGCGTGGAGAACGCCATCTCGGTCACGGTGAACTTCGTGATTCTGCCGCTGTTCGCCTTCGTGAACGCCCAGGTGTGCCTGGTGGGGGCCGACCCCGCCGCCATCATCGCCGACCCGGTGACCCGCGGCGTGTTCCTCGGCGCCTTCCTCGGCAAGCCCATCGGCATCATCGGCGTGACCTTCGTGCTGGTGAAGATTGGCTTTGCCAAGCTGCCGGCTGGTGTGGACTGGAAGCAGATCGTGGGCGTGGGCCTCATGGGAGGTTTGGGCTTCACCATGTCCATCCTCATTGCGGGCCTGGCCTTTAGCGCCGAGGCCGAGGTACTGGCCGCCAAGTGCGCCATCCTGGCCTGCTCGGTTGCCTCCGCGGTGGTGGGCAGCCTCTACATCCTGGCTGCCACGAGCAAGAAGAAGGCCCCGGCGCAAGGGGAGGGGGAGTAGCCCATGCAGCCTCCCTACGTGGTAAATTCCGACGAGTACGGTGAGCTGCAGCGTTTCGTGGATTCGCTGTACCTCACCGAGCAGTACGTGGATAACCTCGACGTCCAGGTGAAGGCCGAGATGCTCGATCTTTCCGAGGACCTCATGGAGGTCATCTCGATGCTACCGAGTGGCATCTACGAGCGCGCTCGCATTGCCGATCAGTTCAATTCGGCGCTTGCGGCCCACGGATGGGCCCAGCGCTTTGGTACGGTGGAGTAAGAAACCTTGGCAAGCCGGGCGTGTCCCGGCTTCGCCATATGTATGGCAGGCTATCCAGGGGATGGAGTCAACATGGCAAGCGTCTACGAGGGCATGACCACCCAGCAGCTCGATGACGAGATCGCAAAGCTCAAGGCCGACGTCGCCGAGCTTCGCGCGAAGAACCTCAGCCTCGACATGGCGCGAGGCAAGCCCAGCCCCGAGCAGGTCGACCTCTCCCGCCCCATGCTCGACGTGCTCACCAGCACCTCCGAGCTGGTTGACGAAGGCGTGGACGCTGCCAACTACGGCGGCCCCGACGGCATGCCCGCCGCCCGCCGCCTCATGGCCGAGATTCTCGGCGTGGACGCCAGCAACCTGGTGCTCGGCGGTTCCTCGAGCCTCAACATCATGTATGACGTCGTGATGCACGGCTGGGTCTATGGCGTGCGCGGCTGCGAGCCGCAGAGCAAGCAGGCCGAGAAGGCCCCGGTGAAGTTCCTCTGCCCGAGCCCGGGCTATGACCGCCACTTTGCCGTGAGCGCCACCATCGGCTACGAGAACGTGCCCGTTCCCATGCTGGCCGACGGCCCCGACATGGACGAGGTCGCGCGTCTGGTGGAGAGCGACCCCACCGTCAAGGGCATCTGGTGCGTCCCCAAGTACTCCAACCCCACCGGCATCACCTTCTCCGACGAGGTCGTTCGTCGCTTCGCCGCCCTCAAGCCGGCTGCGCCCGACTTCCGCATCTTCTGGGACAACGCCTACATCGTCCATGAGCTCACCGACGAGCCCGATCAGCTGCTCGAGATTTTCGGCGCGGTTGAGCAGGCCGGCAATGATGACCTCGTCTACGAGTTCGCCTCCACGAGCAAGGTGACCTTCCCCGGCTCCGGCATCGCCTGCGTGGCGGCCAGCGCCGGCGATATCGCCGAGCTCAAGGCGAGCTTTGGCATCGAGCGCGTCTGCAGCGACAAACTCATGCAGCTGGCCCACGTCCGCTGGCTCAAGGACGCTGACGGCGTGCGTGCTCACATGGCCGAGCAGGCCAAGGTCCTGCGCCCGCGCTTCGACCTTGTGGAGTCCAAGCTCTCCGAGGGCCTGGGCGAGCTGGGCTGCGCCTCGTGGTCTCGCCCCAAGGGCGGCTACTTCGTCTCGTTTGAGGGGCCGGCAGGCTCTGCGAAGAAGATCGTGGCCCTGGCCGCCGAGCTCGGCGTGAAGATGACCGGTGCCGGCGCCACCTGGCCCTACGGCAACGACCCGCGTGACACCAACATCCGCATCGCGCCGTCCTACCCCACGCTCGAGGAGCTGGGAAGCGCGCTCGACGTCTTCGTGGCCTGTGTGCGCCTCGTGGCGGCCGAGCTTGAGCGCGAGGCTCGCTAGGGGGCACGTCTGCCCGTGTGAGGTATCATGGCCTGCATCTGCGCCCAGGCATTGTGCCCGGGCGCATCGCATCAGATAGAAAGTGCCTGCTAGCGCAGGCGGGAGGGACTAGCTCCAATGGCAACTGGGTCTAAGAAGGCCAACGACGCGAACGCGCCTGAAGACGAGAAGCTCGAGGCCACGCAGGCCCCTGAGGCTACCGATGCCGCCGGCGACGCGGACGTGCCTGCTGCTGACAAGGCGGCCGACGAGGCCGTTTCTGCCGAGGCCGCTTCCGACAACGCCTACGCCGCAGTGAGCGAGTCCGGCGCCGACAAGGACGCCAAGCTCACCTCCAAGCAGGCCAAGAAGGCCGCGAAGAAGGCCAAGAAGGCGGCCGAGAAGGCCGAGGCAGATGAGGCCGCAAAGAAGGCGGCCGAAGAGGCCCAGGAGCGCTCGTCGGTTCCTGCCGCCCGCCGGTCTGCCGTGTTTGTGGGCGTGATCCTCGTCTCGGCCATCATGGTTGGTTCCTGCCTGCTGCCGTCGCTCTCTGCCATCATCTCGGGTATCCAGAACGCCCAGGAGAGTGCCGCCACAGCAAGCAGCACCGAGGCCGCCACGAGCGAGGAGGCCTCCACCGAGGAAGCCGAGACCGAAGAGGCTGAGACCACCAACTCCTATATGGATAGCCTGGACGACACCTACCAGCCCAAGGTCGATGCGCTCGAGGCCAAGCTCGAGGAGAACGCCGAGGACAAGGCCACCCTTATCAACCTGGCCAACACCTACCTCAAGTGGGCTGACACGGGCCGCAACTACGCTTCGTCTGACACTGACACCGAGCACGTAAACGAGCTGCTCACCAAGGCCATGGGCTACTACGACAGCTACCTCAAGCTCGACAACGCGAGCGCCGCCCGCGTGAGCCGCGCCCTTTGCCAGTACTATCTTGGTGAGACCGACGCGGCCGTCACCGCCCTCAAGAAGGTCGCCTCCGATGACGAGTCCTACGCCCCCGCGTGGACCAACCTCGGCATGATTTATGAGGACACCGGCGACGCCGACAAGGCCAAGGAGGCTTACAACAAGGCCATCGAGGTCGACCCGAACGACACCTACGGGCTGCAGAGCTACGCCAGCTCCCAGCTCAGTTCCATCGAAAGCGAAGAGGAAGCGGCCGCTACTGCCGAGGCCTCAGAGTAAAGGAGGGGAAGGCATGGACCTTTCCATTAGCAAGTCCCAGCAAGACGGCGTCACGCTCGTGAGCGTCGTCGGCGAAGTTGACGTCTCGAACGCCTCTGAGCTGCGCGAGAACCTCGACGCCACCCTTGCGCAGGGCGCTGCCGCCGTCACGGTCGACCTGGCCGAGGTGGCCTACATCGACTCCACCGGCATCGGCGTGCTCGTGGGTGCGGCCACCCGCGCCGCCGAGGACAATGTCGCCTTCAAGGTGGCAAACCCGCAGGCAAACGTCAGGCGCGTGCTCGGCCTTCTGGGCGTCGAGCAGCAGCTGCACCTCGAAGACTAGCTAGCGCGCCCGCGACTGCGGGCGCTCGCCCAAGGAGGCATCGTGTTCGGTATCGGAGATCAAGAGCTCTTCCTCATCATCCTGTTCGCATTCTTGCTGTTTGGCCCCGACAAGCTCCCCGGCATGGGGCGCACCATCGGCCGCGCCCTGCGCCAGTTCAAAAACGCGCAGGAGGGCGTGACCAAGGTCGTTCAGACCGAGATCATCGACCCGATCCAGAACGTGGCCGAGACCGAGACCGGCAAGGCTGCCGCAAAGGCCCAGGCCGAGGACGCCGACCTCACCGAAGAGGAGGTCGCAGCCGCCAAGCCGGCCGAGACCTTCGCCGAGCGCCGCGCGCGCCTGGCCGCCGAGAAGGCCGCTGCCGAGAAGGGCGAGGTTGCCGAGACCAGCGCCGATGCCGACGATGACTCCGACGCCTCCGCAGCCGAGCCCGAGGCTGAGACTGAGGCCGAGCCGGAAGAAGAGAAGCCCGCTGCCAACTCCGTCGCCGCCCTCTACGGCCTCGACGACGATGACGAAGACGACCTTGACGACGAGGAGGACGCATAATGCCCGTCGGACCCGCACGCATGCCGCTGCTCGATCACCTGAGTGAGCTGAGGCGGCGCCTTACCATCATCGTTATCTGCATCCTGGTGACCACCTGCGTCATCTACATGGCCTCGCCGACGCTCATCCAGCTGCTTATCGACCCGGTGCGCGAGTTCATGCCCGAAGGCGGCAAGCTCTACGTCACCACCGCACTCGGCGGCTTCACGCTGAGATTTAAGGTCGCAGCCTTCTTCGCCGTCATCGTGTGCTGCCCCATCATCATCTTCCAGTGCCTGGGCTTCTTCATGCCGGCGCTCAAGCCCTCCGAGCAGAAGTGGGTCACGCCGACGGTGGCTGCCCTGGTCTTCCTGTTCTTCTTCGGCATGCTGTTCTGCTACTTCGTGATCCTGCAGGCAACCTTTGGCTGGATGCTCGACCAGACGGTCGACTTCGCCGACATCTTCGCCAACGCCGAGGACTACATCAACATCATCATGCTGCTCGAGCTGGGCTTTGGTGCCGCCTTCGAGCTGCCGCTCGTGATTTTCTACCTCTCGATCTTCCACCTCGTGCCCTACAAGACCCTGCGCGAGCAGTGGCGCTACATCTACGTGGGCCTGCTCGTCGGCTCGGCTGTGGTTACGCCCGACGCCAGCCCCGTGACCATGTTCCTCATGTTCGGCGCCGTGGTCGTCCTGTACGAGATCTCGCTGTTCGCCGCCCGCCGCGTGCTCGTTGCCCGCGACGGCAAGGAATCGCTCAAGTGGACCCGCGAGGAGTACTCCGAGCACAAGTTCAACGACGAGGACTAGCCTATGAAGCTCGTCATTACCGAGAAGAATGACGCCGCTGAGAAGATCGCGGCGCTGCTCTCCGAGTCCGGCAAGCCCAAGAAGGACAAGGTCTACGACACCCCCGTCTACCGCTTCACCAAGGACGGCGAGGAGTGGGTGACCATTGGTCTTCGTGGCCACATCCTGGCCCCCGACTTCCCGGCAGAGCTCAAGTTTTCCGACTCCGAGGGCTGGTACGCCGTCTCGTCTGAGGGCGAGGTTATGCCCGCCGACGTGCCCGACGGCCTGGCTCGTCCGCCGTTCAAAAAGAAGAAGCCCTTCCTTGAGGATGGCGTGGATATCAAGGGCTGGAAGGTCCCGAGCCTGCCCTACCTCGTCTGGGCTCCCATCGAGAAGCTTCCGGCCGAGAAGGGCATCATCCGCGCCCTCAAGAACCTCGCCAAGAAGGCCGACTCGGTGGTCATCGGGACCGACTTCGATCGCGAGGGCGAGCTTATCGGCTCCGACGCGCTGGCTCAGGTGCTCGAGGTAAACCCCGACGCGCCCGTCTCGCGCGCCCGCTACTCGGCCTACACCAGGGCCGAGATTGAGCATGCCTTCAGCAATCTCGTCGAGCTCGACCAGAACTTGGCCGACGCCGGCGAGAGCCGCCAGTACATCGACCTCATCTGGGGCGCGGTTCTCACGCGCTACCTCACCATGGCCCGCTTTGGCGGGTTTGGCAACGTGCGCAGCGCCGGCCGCGTGCAGACGCCCACGCTTGCCCTCGTGGTGGAGCGCGAGCGCGAGCGTATGGCCTTTGTGCCCGAGGATTATTGGGTTATCGGCGGCCGTGCCAGCGAGGTGGGCGCCTCTGAGGACGAGCGCTTCAAGCTCACCCACGCCCAGGGCCGCTTCACCGACGAGGCCGCTGCCAAGACGGCCTTCTCCAACGTTGAGGGCGCTACCGAGGGCACCGTCACTTCCGTGACGAAAAAGAGCCGCACCCAGCGCCCGCCCGCGCCCTTCAACACCACCTCCATGCAGGCCGCCGCTGCGGCCGAGGGCATCGCGCCGGCCCGCGCCATGCGCCTGGCCGAGAGCCTCTACATGGACGGCCTCATCTCCTACCCGCGCGTGGACAACACCGTCTACCCCGACTCTCTCGACCTGCGCGCCACGGCCAAGATGCTCGCCGGCGTGCCGCAGTACGCTCCCTACGTGGCCCAGCTCACCGCTGCGACCGAGATGCACGCCACCCGCGGCAAGCAGTTTGACACCGACCACCCGCCCATCTATCCCACGGGCGTGGCCGATCCCTCCAAGCTGCAGCCGGCCGAGTGGAAGCTCTACAACCTCATCGCCAGGCGCTTCCTGGCCACGCTCTCTGACCCGGCCGTCATCGAGGGCACCAAGCTCGCCATCGACGTTGCCGGCGAGCCCTTCCAGGCAAGCGGCGACGTGCTTACCACGCCGGGCTTCCGCGCCATCTACCCCTTCGGCCTCAAGAAGGACGAGCAGCTCCCGCAGCTTGCTGAGGGCGACAAGGTCTCCGTCTTTGGCCTTGCGCTCGAGGCCAAGCAGACCGAGCCGCCGGCGCGCTACAGCCAGGGCAAGCTCATCCAGGAGATGGAGAAGCGCGGCCTGGGCACCAAGTCCACGCGTGCGAGCATCATCGAGCGCCTCTACACGGTGAAGTACCTCAAGAACGACCCGGTGGAGCCCAGCCAGCTCGGCATCGCCATCATCGACGCCCTGAACGAGTTTGCCCCGCGCATCACCACGCCCGACATGACCGCCGAACTCGACGAGGACATGACGCACGTGGCCGAGGGCAAGGACACCCAGGACCACGTCGTCTACCACTCCCGCGCCCTGCTCTCCGGCATGCTCGACGCGCTGATTGAGCACAAGGACGACCTGGGCGAGGCCATCGCCGACGCCGTCACGGCCGATGCCCGCGTGGGCGCCTGCCCCAAGTGCGGCAAGGACCTCGTGGTGAAGTCGAGCGCCAAGACCCGCGGCAGCTTCGTGGGTTGCATGGGTTGGCCCGACTGCGACGTCACCTACCCGCTGCCGAGCGGCGTGCGCTACGAGGCGCTTGAGGGCGAGGCCGCAGTGTGCCCGGAGTGCGGCGCCCCGCGCATCAAGTGCAAGCCCTTCCGCTCCAAGCCCTACGAGATTTGCATCAATCCGCAGTGCGCCACCAACTACGAGCCCGACCTCAAGGTTGGCGCCTGCAAGGCTTGCGCCGAGGCTGGCCGCACCGGCGAGCTCATCGCCCACAAGAGCGAGCGCAGCGGCAAGCGCTTCATCCGCTGCACCAACTACGACGACTGCGGCACGAGCTACCCGCTGCCGGCCCGTGGCAAGCTCACCGCCACCGACGAGACCTGCACCGAGTGCGGCGCTCCCATGATCGTGGTGGAGACGGCCCGTGGCCCGTGGAAGAAGTGCGTGAACATGGACTGCCCCACCAACGAGCGCAAGACGCCCGCCCGTGGGCGCGGTCGCGCTGCGGCGTCCAAGACGGCCGAGAAGAAGCCGGCTGCCAAGAAGGCCGGCGCTAAGAAGGCGACCACGAAGAAGACCACGGCCAAGAAGACCACCAAGAAGGCCAGCGAGTAGGGCAAGCGAGGGAAGATGTTCGACGTAACTCCACAACCGGCGGGGCTTGAGCGCGTGCGCTTCGTGGCCGCTGACATGGACCACACCCTGCTCATGGAGGATTCGACGCTGCCCGAGGGCCTCGAGCAGCGCATCGATGCTCTTTCCGAGTGCGGCGTCATCTTCTCCGCGGCCAGCGGCAGGCCCCTCTACACGCTCGAGGACGTGCTCGCCCCCGTTGCCGGCAAGATCATGTTCATTGGCGACAACGGCGGCGTCATCTCCCGCGATGGCACGCCCATCTACCAGGCTGACATGCCCGTCGAGACCTACCACCACATGGCCCGCGTCACCCGCGAGCTGGGTGGCATTGGCCTCGTCTGCGCCATCGACGCCTGCTACACGGTGCCGGCGGCCAAGCCCTATGAGGACTTCTTCCACCAGTTCTACCTGCGCGTGAAGTACGTGGACGACCTCGAGATGGTGACCAAGCCGGCCGATAAGTTCACGGTCTTCTTCCCCAACAACGACGCGCTCGAGCGCACGCCCGAGTTCATGGGCTGCGTCAACGCCGACCTTTCCTACGCCTGCGGCGACACCATGTGGCTCGACATCATGCCCGCGGGCGTGAACAAGGGCAGTGCCATGCGCCGCGTGAGCGAGCTGCTTGGCATCGGCCTGGACGAGATGTGCGCCTTTGGCGACGCCGCCAACGACGCCGAGATGATCGAGGAAGTCGGCTTTGGCTACGTGATGGCCAACGCCGGCCAGAACATGGCTCCCTACACCAAGCTTGTGGCACCCTCCAACGACGAGCGTGGCGTGCTGCAGGTCATGGACCAGATTATTGCCGCTAAGCAGGCGCTGTAGATGGCCGCGGGCGAGATGTACGAGAAGGGCGCGGTCGCTGTGGCCGCTGCCAGTACGTGCAACGACGCTGCGGCCTGCGGTTGCGCGGCTGCTGTGAGCTGCGGCGATGCCGCGTGCGGCAGCGCTGTGTCTGCCGCCGGGAATCCGGGTGCGGCGGGGGAGGGTCGCCCTGGTCGCGGCGCCTTCGTGACGCTTGAGGGCGTTGACGGTGCGGGCAAGTCCACCCAGGTGGCAATGCTCGTGGAGCGCCTGCGCGCGGCTGGCTTTGAGGTCGTGCAGCTGCGCGAGCCGGGCGGCACCGCCATTTCCGAGAAGATTCGCGCCCTGCTGCTCGACCCCTCCAACGCCGAGATGTCGCCCGAGTGCGAGCTTATGCTCTTTGAGGCCTCCCGCGCTCAGCTCGTGCGCGAGGTAATCGAGCCGGCGCTCGAGCGCGGCGCCGTGGTGGTCTGCGACCGCTTCTACGACTCCACCCACGCTTACCAGGCCGGTGGCCGCGGCTTTGACGACGCAGTCGTGCGTCGCGCCAACGAGCTTGGGAGCTGCGGCCTTGTGCCCGACCTTACGCTCGTGCTCGACATGGACCCCGCCGAGGCCTTTGCCCGCGCCGGTCAGCGCGGCGAGCATGATCGCATGGAGGCCGAGGGCCTGGCCTTCCAGCAGCGTGTCCGCGCCGATTACCTCGCCCTCGCCAAGGCCGAGCCGGCGCGCGTGCGCCTGGTGAGTGCCGCGGGCGAGCCCGCCGAGGTGGCTGCCACCATCGACGCCGTGCTTGCTGAAGTTGGCCTGGTTGGCGAGGCTGGCGCTGCGAGTGGTGTTGCCACTGACGCCGCCGTGGTCGCCGATGTCGCCGCGTCTGAGACCGTAGCCCCTGCTACTGGTGCCGTTGCGGCTGTAGACGCCGCTGCGACCGTTGATGCCCCCGCTGCCGCCGCGTCTGCAAGCGAGGCCCGCCGTGGCTAGCGAG
>CAVHWW010000003.1:30879-35764 GCA_963639715.1 Acutalibacteraceae bacterium | reverse complement strand
AGCCTGCCGCGCAACGGCATCGTGGGCGTGATCGGTCCCAACGGCGTGGGTAAGACCACGCTCTTCAAGACGATTGTGGGCCTTGAGCCGCTCACCTCGGGCGAGCTTGAGATCGGCGAGACGGTCAAGATCAGCTACGTCGACCAGAACCGTGCGGGCATCGACCCCGACAAGAACCTGTGGGAGGTCGTTTCCGACGGTCTCGATCACATGATGGTGGGCGAGACCGAGGTGCCGAGCCGTGCATACGTGGCGAGCTTTGGCTTTAAGGGCCAGGACCAGCAAAAGCGTGCCGGCGTACTCTCGGGCGGCGAGCGCAACCGCCTGAACCTCGCGCTCACCCTCAAGCAGGGCGGCAACCTGCTGCTTCTCGACGAGCCCACCAACGACCTCGACACCGAGACCCTCGAGAGCCTCGAGGAGGCGCTGCTCGCCTTCCCCGGCTGCTCGGTCATCACCTCGCACGACCGCTGGTTCCTCGACCGCGTGGCCACCCACATCCTGGCTTGGGAGGGCACCGACGAAAACCCCGGCAACTGGCACTGGTTCGAGGGTAACTTCGACGACTACCAGAAAGACCGCGTCCGTCGCCTTGGCGAAGAGGCCTCCAAGCCCCACCGCATCCACCGCAAGCTCACGAGGGACTAACAGCGCTTGCCTAGGGTGGGTATGAACGAAACAGCGTGCTAGAACCAACTGGCGCCGCCGACTCAGCTGAGAAGGCGGCGCTCGTTTCGCTTGAAGACAAAGCCGCGGACGTCGTCACAGGAGGAATCGTGTCAAGCCGCAGTAATAAGGGAGCATCGACAAATAAGCCTGCTTTTAGCTGGTTTCTCGCCCTTGGAGCCACTCTCGTGGCACTTATATGCCTCGTGTTTGGCCTGGCCTCACTTGGGATTACGGCCCTTGGCATCAACACCGAAAAAGAGACGCTCTACCATCTCGTTCCTACCAGTCCGTCATTCAAGCTCCTGCTCGCCGAAATCGTCTGCTTTGTCTGCATCGTAGCCGCCTGCATCTGCCTCGCGAGAAATGCCGAGAAGGTCAATGAACGCCGTTTCGTCGCCGTTCTCGCCACGCTTGCCTTCTGCTTCTGCCTCTGGTGGATTTGCATCAACGGGACGCAAACGAACGGATTCTCGGACTCCCGGCAGATTCTTGCGTATGCCCAGCAACTGGCCGCTGACGACTACAGCTCGTTTCTCCCCCACTCTACGTCGTTCGCAAACAAACTCCCCGGCGACCAGTACCTCTCGAACTATCCCTTCCAGTCAGGGATCCTGCTGTTTATGGAAGGCTTCGTCCGTCTTTTTGGTAGCCACGCCGTCACCGCTTTCCAGATTGCCAACGCTGTGGCTGCCGTATCAAGCGCACTTAGCCTTGTTCGAATGACGCGATTGACGAAGCGTCCCAAGGCGGAGCGTCTTATCTGCGCTTTTTTCGCCTTCACCTTCATGCCATCGCTCGTTTTCGTGATATTCCCCTACGGAAACGCCATCGGATTTGCGCTTGCCATGCTCGCGATCGAGCTCTGGATGCGTTCGAGGAATCAAGCTCGCACAAAGGAGCTTCTTCTGCTCGCGGGTGCCTTTGTTCTTCTAACGATCGGCCTCATGGTTAAGTCCACGTATCTCGTGGCCGCCATTGGCGCGCTTATCGTCTTGCTCATCGACTGTGCAAGGAAGCGCAAGCCTCTAAGCGCCGCCCTACTCGTCTTGTCACTTTTGCTTGCAAACTCAATCTCCGGCAGCCTTCCCGCGCGCGTGATGGAAGCTAGACTTGGCTACTCCCTCGGCGAGAACCAGCCCAAGCTCGCCTGGATTGCCATGGGCCTCTCCAATGACAACGTCTTCGAAGGCGAAATGCCTGGATGGTGGGGCGGCAGCGCCCTCGAAAGCCAGGCGAGAAACGAAGGCGACGTGGAGAAACAGGAAGCAGATGCAACGCAATCCATAGCTCAGTCGGTCGCCAGCTTCGTTAATGACCCGTCTTACGCCCTGTGGTTCTTCTCAACCAAGCTCGGCACCGAATGGCTCGACCCAAGCTTCCAATCCTTCTATATCGCCGATATTGGAACGATGACGCCCGAAGCCGCAACTGCGGCAACGAGCTCCGAAGACCGCAGCTTTGATCCGTGGGACACGACGTTTGTACATGGGTACGTCACAAGGATCATCTTTGGCTACATGGATGGCTTTGAGAGCGTCGTATTCCTCGTGGCGTTCATTGGCGCCGTCACCCTTTTCAAGAAGGCGCGCACCAAGGACAACGACGCCCTCGATTACCTGCTCCCCTGCGTCTTCTTTATGGGCTTCTTCGTCTACGTGCTCTGGGAGGCAAAGGGCATGTACTGCATGCCATTCTTCTTCTGCCTTATCCCGCTTGCGGCAAGAGGGATAGTTGCGGCGTCTTGCAAAATCGTGCGCAAACGGCCCTGAAGCTAGCAATAAGGTGCAGCGAGGCAACACCGCGACGTGACCAGGTTGCCATATAGAGGAACGTCCCTCCTGGACAAGGCCCGCGCGACCACTACAAGTTCCGGTATACTCGCGAACTTGACGCAACACCCATCAAAAACGAATGGCGTCGCCCCGTTGTTAGGGCGGCGCCATTTTGTCTCGCCATGCAAATGGATTCACGCCGGAGTGCTAAAGGTCTCCCTGCATCCAAACCTTGCCGGTCTTGGTCCAATTGGAGAAGTCGAGGGCATCCCCGTTAATGACCCACTCGTCGAGCTCGGTCTCCTCAATGCCGTCGTAGATCTCATCGATGAAGCGGCGTTCACGCTGAGCGTCAGCAGCCACATCGAAGTATGAGGTTCCATCACCATAGGTCGCGGCAACCGAGTCGGCGCCCATGGCCTTGAGCACCGTAGGCTGGAAGTCAATGTGGCTCACCGGCGCCTCGCTCACCGTGTAAGAACCGGTGGCGCCAGCAGGCTTAACCAAGCAAATGGGCGAGATGACGTTAGTAAGGCCGTCCGCTCGCTTGTTCACCGCAGATCCGTGCAGCCCGCTTTGCCAATAACCATGGTCAGCCGTAATGACGATGGTGGCGTCGTCGTAGAGTCCAAGGTCCTTGAGGTCTTGAAGGTACTCGTTGAGCACCGTGAAGACACCTCGGGTCTGCGTGGTCATGTCCGAGCCACCCTCGGGCTGGTTCATGTTCTCGTCATAGGTGAAGGGAACATGCGAGCCGTTGAGGTGAATGAACTTGAAGGCGCCGTCAGAAGAATCATCCTCGCTCACCGTAAGGCCACGCTCGCAAAGCTCGGAATAATAGGCACCGTCATCCATGATGTAGGGCGTCTCGGAATCCGAGGCATCCGAGGAACCGAGGCCGAGCACGCCCTGGCTCATATCGTCGGTGTAATACCAGAAGGCAGGCTTTGCGACCCAAGGGGCGTCACGGTAAAGCGCCACCTTGTAGAGAATCTTCAGCGTACCCAGCACGTCAATACCACGCTGATCAGCAGACTTGATGTTGTCCGTCAGGTCACCCACGACCTCTTTGTCGCTATAGAGGCAGTCGGCATACAGAGACACAGAGTAGTTCTGCGAGGCAATGTCCTGGATAAAACTGCTGCGTGTGAAGCGCGTGTCGATATAGTTCTGGTAGTCCTCATCGTTTCCAAGCATCTCGCCGGAAACAAGGAACGGAATGCCATAAGCCGTAGGAATCATTGAGCCAGTTGAGTTGCGGAAGTACGTGAAGCCCGTGAAGTTATCAAGCACGTCGGGGTACTTCTCCAACACGCAATCGAACTCTTGCGTATCGGTCGTGTCGATAACGAAGACGATGACATTCTTCTTAGAGGAAACCTCGAACAGGCCTTCTTTGGTGACCATATATTCGCTGGTGCCGGTAAGGGCGTGTTTAATCGGGCGAGCGATGGCAATGCCCTGCACCAGAATGAGGACCACAGCCAGCGAGCAGAGGCCCAAGCGGGCAAGCGAAGGCACGCGCCTTACGAACACAACGGCAGCAGCAATGAGAGCACACCAAACGATAACGCCCACAATCATGCTTCCAGCGAAATTGGACCACATGACCTCGTGGCCATCAGCAGAAGGAAGCCCGCCGTTCATGAAAAGAGCCTGGACAAAGCCGGCGACCCCCAGAGCGACCACAACGGCAAGCACAACGTCGTAGGCCTTGCCGCGAAGCGCCGAGAGTAGCAGCGCCGCCGCCGTTCCAATAACGAAGGCCGCAACGATAAGCACGATCCAAACGTCATGTAGGTTAAAGAAGAGGCTGTCTGTGTTGCCATCCACCAGCTCAAACGGGGCCACAACGAAGTACGTGAACATCAGGAAAGCCATGGCGAGAAGCATGAGGCCAAACCTCTTGCCCCAGCTAAGCGGAGCGCCCTCGAAGGCGCCGGTGGTGGGCTCGCACAGGGTTGTGGGCGCAGAGGTTGCGGCGTCGGGGAACTGCGCCGGGTCGATAGCGCTGACGTTGGTCTCCACCGTCTTGCCGGCGTTCTCGTCGACCTTGAGCATCTTGAGCACTACGCGGCGCAGGCGCCTCCAGGCAACGCCAATCACGGCCGAAAGGGCCACGGCCACACCAGCGAGGGCCTGGATGGTGTAGGTCATCACCGACGGGTCAACGTAAGCCTGGGCGGGTGCCGCCATGGCGGCCCACACAAAACACGCGGCCAACAAAACCGAAACGGCGTCGAAGGTGTAAAGGCCGACCAATTTCTTACTCTGCGTCATCGACGCGCACCTCCATCCCAGAAGTATTGGGTTCTGTAACGGGCGAATCCTCTGAGACGCAAGGTACGTAAGAATCCTCGGCACTCTCGGCAACCGCCACGCCATTGCCCGCAGGCTCTGAACCTTGGGCAGCGTCATTCGCACCATCACGGGCGGCCTGCTTC
>CAVHWW010000003.1:0-30831 GCA_963639715.1 Acutalibacteraceae bacterium | reverse complement strand
CCGAGGTTGAAGATCATCTCGGAACGCACCTGCTCGATACGGTCGCGCCACGCCTCGGGATTCTCAATCATCTCGGCGATAACGTCACCGAGCTTGCCAACCTCATCCGGCGAGACAGAGCGACCAACGCGATTCCTCAGGCTAATGTCCGTCGGCTCGATGCCCGTCTCTTGCCACTCGGGGTTCGAAACCTTCATCGGCGTATCAACGAAGACGCTGGGGCGAAGCGTGACGAAGCTGAACTCGCAGAACACGCTCGACCAGTCGGTGACAAGCACGTCGGCATCCAGGATCGAGTCACCGTTGGAGAAGTCATGCTCAAAGTACAGGTCGGTCTCGGGCACGTCGGCAAAACGGGCCTGCAGCGACTCCCACCTTGCAGCAAAACGCTTGGTGTACTCGGGGTGCGGGCGCACCACAACGCGCCAGCCGCGGCCAAGCAGAGGCCTGATCGCCTCGTCGGCGCATAGGTCGAGCAGGTTGTCCTGCTGCCAAGAAGGAGCGATTAGCACCACAGGGCGCTCGTTCTTCTCGTGGCCGCGCTGAGCATAGGCGTCAATCTGACGGTCGAGCAGATCGTAGCCCACCTCAGGAAGCTCCTTAGCGGAAAGCCCTCGCAGGGCCTCGGCGGCACGGACCTCACTCACCTGATGCGGCCCCACGCATAGCAGGGCATCGTAGTTGTCATAGGCCTCGCGGCGAGCGGTGAGGTTGGTCGAGGTCATGTGGTGGAACATGAACGCGTAGAAAGCGTCCTTCTTCACATAGGAGCGCTTGATATAGAAGTTATCGAGGTCCTCGAGCGTCATGACCACCACGTCGGCGTCCATCTTCATCATGAGGGTGATGAGGCGCTTCTCGCCAATGTAGTAAGGCAGCACGCGCGGGTGGGTCTTGGCGTACTCAAAAATCTGGTCTTTGGGGTCGCCCGTGACGTAGTGGATGCACACGTCGGAATTAGCCAGCAGCCACTCCAAGGCACCGGAGAAATACTTCCAAAAGCCGCTGCGCTCGGAGTAGAAGACGACGTGCTTGCCAACCACGGAGAAGAAGCGCTTGTAGTCGGCCTTCTCGCGCTTGGCCAGCGGATCGGGCTTCCACCAGGGGCCCTTCTTCTTAGAGAGAGAATTCAGCTCCTCGAGCTCGGCCTTTGAGGCGGCAAGGTCGTCATAGTCAACGTACTTGGCGGGCTTGATAACGAGGTTACAGACCATCTGCACCACAACCGAGAGCAGGTTGGAGCACACCCAGTAGAAGGCCATGCCCGCGGAAACGCCCACGCCCAAAAAGAAGCTGAGCGCGATGGACAGGCCATTGGTGGAGTTCTTCTCGGCGGTGGACTGCTCGCGCTGCAGTGGGTTGATGTGGTTAGACGCCACGCCCATCACCACGGCAGAAAGCGTAGCGATCACCGGCATCGCCCAGGAGGTGCCGCCGTCCTCCATCGGGACAAGCGCGAGGAACTCGGAGCCAGGAGCGCCCGAGTCGGTGATGGCGTGGATAACGTCAACCAAGCCGAACAGGATGATGATCTGGATGGCCAGCGGAATGAGCGAAAGCAGCGGGTGATAGTGGTGCTGTTTGTTGAGCTCGCTCTGGCGCTCCCCTATCTGCTCGGCGTCGCCGAAATACTTGACCTTCACGCGGTTGAGGTCGGGCATCATGCGCACCATGACGATGCTGTTCCACTGGCACCACAGCGACAGCGGCATAAGCACCACCTTCACAATGAGCGTGAACAGCAGGATGGTGAGCCACCAGTTGCCCGTGAGCGAGTAGCACGGCCGCATAACGGCCATGAATATCTCAGTGATCCAAGAAAGCACGTTGTCTCCCATTTGATTCTTCGGATTGGCCGTAACGGCAGAAAACAGCCTGAAAAAGGATAGCTCAGCGCAAAATACGGGAACGTTCACGCCGAGCTTCAAAACTGGATCAGTGAACGCCCTATGGAAATGACGCCTTCGGCCGAAGTCACGCGAAATCAGAGGGCTTTAGCCAAGCATGAAACCTATCCTGAACATGTTCTGAATGTTAGGGAACTGTAAGCCATTCAGGCGGCGCCTGACGAATACGCGCCCGCCTGCCGCCATAAGGAACGTTCCATGAAGGTATATGAAGGCACCATCCTCACCGTGAACAGCAACGATGACGTAGCGCACCATCTCGTCGAAGACGGCGGACGCATCGTCTATGTGGGAAACGATTTGCCCGAGCGTTACACATATGCCGAGCGCGTTGACCTCGAGAGCAAGGCCCTCTGCCCGAGCTTTGTTGACACCCACGAGCACCTCGCGAGCTTTGCCACCTTCAACGCAGGCCTCAACGTCATGGACGCCCGCTCCAACGACGAGATTTGCGAGATGGTCCGCACCTTCGCGAACAAGAGCAACGCAAGCACGCTCATCGCCTTCGGAGCCAGCCCCTATTCGGTGGCGGAAGGCCACCTTGTGAGCCGAGCTGAACTCGACCTCGTCTGTCCCGACAAGCCGCTTATGCTCGTCAAATACGACGGGCACGCCTGCGTCGTGAACTCCAAGCTCCTTGAGAAGGTGCAGGACAAGGTCAAGGCCCTGCGTGGTTATCACTCCGAGAGCGGCGAGATGAACCAGGAGGCCTTCTTCGCCGTCTCCGACTACATCACTGGCTCGCTTTCTATCCCGGAGCTCGTGGTCAACACCCAGCACGCGATGGATTACCTTGCCTCAAAGGGCATCGGTATGGTTCATACGGTTTCGGGTGTAGGATTTGCCGCCAACCTCGACATTTCTCTCGAGCAATGGCTTGCCAAGAGCGCTCAGAGCGGTTTCCAGATTCGCGTGTTCCCGCAATCTATGGACGTACGTGTCGCCACCAGGCGCCACCTGCCGCGCATAGGCGGCTGCTTTGCCTGTGCCCTCGATGGTTGCTTTGGCTCACAAGATGCCTCTCTTCTCGAGCCCTATGAGGGTACGGAGAGCAAGGGCGTGCTCTATTACTCCGACGAACGGGTGACAGAGTTCTGCAAGGCGGCCAACCGCGCCGGCCTGCAAATTGAGATGCATGCCATCGGAGACGCCGCCTTTAACCAGGCCGCACGTGCCATACAGGCTGCGCTTGAGGACTTCCCGCGCCCCGACCATCGTCACGGCATTATCCACAGCTGCCTTCCCACCGCAGAAGGCCTCGCCATTTGTGCGAAGTACAAGATCCAGTTCCCCATGCAGACCTCGTTCATTGATTGGCCTCAGGAACCCGACGCCTACCTCGAGGAAATTCTTGGCACTAAGCGCGCGAGCGAGCTTAACCCCCTGCGCAAGATTTGGGATATGGGCATTAAGATCTCGTGCGGCTCAGATGCGCCCTGCACCGACCCCGATCCCATTCTGTGGATGCAGCGCGCCTGCAACCACTCCAACCCCTCCCAGTCACTCACCATCCGCGAGGCGCTGCGCGCCTGCACCTATAACGGCGCCTGGACCACCTTCGATGAGCTCGACCGTGGCTCGCTTGAGACCGGAAAAGTCGCGGACATGGCTATCCTCTCCGAAAACCCCTACGAGATGAGCGCCCGCGAACTTGGGAACCTCAAGGTGGAGAGCCTCATCTTGCAAGGCGAGCCTTACAAGCCACAGTCGCAAGGCTTCGCGGCCGCAGTGGCGCGCGGCATGTTGGGCCACGGTCGCTGCTAGCGAGCAAGGAGACGCTCATCCACCCATAACGACTTCACGGCAGCTCAAGCAGCTCGCTTAAATCATCTCTCGCGCAATCTATATGACACCGAAAGGCAAGCCATGCTCTCCCAGATTCAATTCAACGTGCTCTCAACCCTCGCAGTCCAGAGCGTAGAAAGCCAGCGCGAGCTTGCACGCCTCGCAAGCGTCTCGCTTGGTTCGGCCAACAAGGCGGTCCAGCAGATGCGTGAACAAGGCCTGCTAAACAACGGTTTCGAGGTAACGGAAGCGGGCTACGATGCCCTTTCTCCCTACCGTGTAAAAGGCGCAATTATCTTGGCGGCGGGCCTCGGGCGCCGTTTTGCCCCGCTCTCGTTCGAGAGGCCCAAGGCGCTCTTCCGCGTACGGGGCGAAGTTCTTATCGAGAGGCTCATCGGCCAGTTCAAGGAAGCTGGCATCGATAACATCTACGTGGTAGTTGGCCCCATGAAGGAGAGCTTCTACTACCTCGAGGAAAAGCTCGGCGTGCACCTCATCCAGACGACCGAGTACGCAACGCGCAACAACCACGCCTCGCTATGGAGCGCGCGCGACTACCTCGGCAACACCTACGTCTGCCCCGCCGACCAGTACTACGAGCAGAACTTCTTCCACCCGTACGAGTATCGCTCCTGCTGCGCCGCCGTCAGGACTCACGGAAAGCTCGCCAAGCAGGCCTTTGAGCTTGGTGCGAACGACCTTATCGTGGCTGCACGAAGGGACTGCAAGGATGCCTGGCGCATGGAGGGACCGGCATATCTTGACGAGACCTTTGCCCAAGATTACCTCGACATTCTTGACGACGAGTACTACCTTCCCGAGACCGAGGGCAAGCTGTGGGAGACCATCTTCATCGAGCATGTCGACGAACTTCACATGTTCGCGAAGAAGGTCCTCGACGACACTGCGATTCATGAGTTTGACTACCTCGGCGACCTCTGCGCCTTCGACACCGACTTTATGGAGAACGTCGACTCGGCCATTCTCGACAACATCTGCCGCACGCTGCAGTGCGGCCGTGACGACATCACCGAGGTAAGGCCACTCGAATCCGGCCTTACCAACCTGAGCGTTCTCTTCAACTGCAAGGGCCAGCGCTACGTCTACCGCCACCCTGGTGCCGGCACCGAGCAGATCATCAATCGCGAGGCGGAGACCTTCGCGCTCAAGACGGCCGGAGAGCTTGGCCTCGATACGAGCTTCATCTACGAGGACCCAAAGACGGGCTGGAAGATCAGCCGCTATATCTCCGATTGCACGGAGTTCGACTACAAGAACGAGAAGCAGGTCACCTGTGCTCTAAGGATCGCCCGCAAGCTTCACACGAGCGGAGGCACATCCCCTTGGAAGTTTGATTTCTACGAGGAGGGCAAAAAGATCTGGCACCTGCTCGAACAGGAGAAGTGGCCGCTCCCCGATGACTTCGGCGACCTTGCAGAGCGCATCGGCGATCTTGTTGGCCCCATGCGCGCGGGAGCCGGCGCACCGGTCCTTTGCCACAACGACTTCTACGGCCCCAACCTTCTTGTGAAGGGCGACGACATCTGCCTCATCGACTGGGAGTACGCCGCCATGGGCGACTATGGCTGCGATTTCGGCAACTTTATCGCGCAAGGCTCTGGCTATACGGTGGAGCAGGCCCTGAGCGTCCTTCCGAGCTACTTCAATCGCCCGGCAACCGATGAGGAGCGCCTGCACTGCCTTATCTGCGTCGCAGTCGTGGGCTGGTACTGGTATGTCTGGGCCCTTTTCAAGGAGTGCAAGGGCTCCCCAGTCGGCAAGTGGACTCGCATCTGGTACGAGGCTGCAAAGAAGTTCGGTAAGGCCGCTCGCGAGATGCTCGATGAGGCGGCTGGAGAAAGGCGCGCGCTGACAAAGCCTGAATTCGATGCCCTGGTTACCGTAGAGGCTGGAAGGCCCACAGACGCTGACCCCGACACCCTGGCCGCGCTCTCACGCGAGGGGCTTGTCGACACCACGGGCAGCGCCGCCAGAATCACCACGGCAGGCTTCATGGCACTCGAGCCGCACCGCGCCAGGCGTGCGGTGTTCTTCGCCGCCGGCTTTGGCTCGCGCATGCTTCCCATTACGGTAAACACACCCAAGCCGCTCGTTCGCGTGCACGGGAAGCGCTTTATCGAGCGTCTTCTCGACGCCGTCATCGCGGCCGGCATCGAAGAGATCTACGTGGTCCGAGGCTATCTTGCCGAGGAATTTGACGTGCTGCTCAAGCACTACCCGCAGATTACTTTCATCGACAACCCCATCTACAACGAGACGAACAACATCAGCTCCGGCGTTGCGGCCGTTAAGGCGCACCCCCGCTGCTTCGAGAACGCCTACGCCTTCGAAAGCGACCTCTACCTCACCGACCCGAGCTACATCTCCAAGTACCAGTACCAGAGCAACTACCTTGGCTTCCCGGTAGAGGAGACCGAGGATTGGTACTTCGAGGCCAACGAAGATGGCAAGATTACCAAGCTTGCCAAGGACCTCGGCCACGACTGTTGGCAGATGGTTGGCCTGAGCTACTGGAGCGCCGAGGACGGCGCCAAGCTCGCAGCCGACCTTCCGTCAGCTTTCGAGGCCAACGACGAGAACCGCCAGATCTTCTGGGACGACGTGCCTTGCCGAGTCTGCGCAGACAACTACGACGTGTACGTGCGCGAGTGCGACCCGACGCACATCATTGAGATTGACTCCTTTGCCGAGCTGCAGGAGGTCGACGAGGCGTACAGGCCGAAGCAGTAACGGTGCCCTCGTACAGAGGCCAATAGTGCGCTGATACATGGGGCCGAGACGCACTTGGACGTCTCGGCCCCATTCATGTGGACATGAAGAAAGAAAGCGGCCCTACTCTTCTTCGGCCAGCTCCCACAGGGCACCGTAGAGCTCGTTACCAAGAAGCCAGCCGGAGTGGGTGGGCGTATAGGAGCCGTCATCGCCGCACACGAGAAGGCCACGGGAAACGAGAGAGGCAAGGCATTCGCCCACGCGGGTCTCCCCTAGCGCGGTGCCAGCGCGCTGCAGAAGGCCTGCGGACAAGCCATCGGTCATGCGAGCGGCGAGCATGAGGTCTTCGGCTGCGGCCTCACGCTCGGTGAGCTGCTCAACGTCGAAGCGAAGGTCAGCTAGGCCAGTCGCCGCAGCAACCTCGGACGTGGAACTTGCGACGGTGAGCCTGAAGCGACTTGCGCCCTCGCCAGGCGCTGGGAGAGCGGGAACGGCACCCCTCAGCAGCTCGTAGGCTTCTCGCCCGAGCATGCTCGAAGCGGCCGTACCCAAGCCCAGGTACTCCACGCCCGTCCAATACGCGATGTTGTGCTCGCAACGCTGCCCGGGCTTGGCATAGCTCGCCACCTCATAGCGCGAAAAACCAGCCGCGCCCAAAATGCGCTCGGCGGCCTCCATATCGGATGCCTCGGTATCGTCACTGGGCCATGGCAGCTCGCCCGTCTCGCACATACGCTCGAGAACCGTGCCCTCCTCGATCATGAGTGGGTAGCAACTCACATGGCCCACGCCAAGCTCAAGTGCCCGCTCAAGCGAGCTTTGCCAACTTTGAGACGTTTGGAACGGCAGACCGCACATAAGGTCGACTGAGGTACGAAGGCCGCTACCCACGGCCGCACGCACGCGTTCACACGCAAGCTTTGCGTCGTGAACGCGACCGATAGCTGCAAGCTCGTTGTCATTCAAGCTCTGGACGCCGATGGAGACGCGCGTGGCTCCCGCCTCAATTGCGGCCGCAAGCACCTCGTCAGAAAGGGACTCGGGGTTTGCCTCGAAGGACAGCTCGGTAAGCTCGCCAGCCGCGTTTGCGGCATAAACAAGCTGCTCAAGGCCCTCAGCGCCGAGCATCGTCGGTGTACCCCCACCGATGTAGGCTGTCTTTGCGCCATCAATAAGCCCCAGCTCACGGGCCTCGTCACACAAACGCGCAAGCGAAGAAACGTAGGCGGCCATCACAGGATCGCCATGGCGCGTCGCAGCCGTGGCAAAGTCGCAATACCGACAACGCCTTACGCAAAAGGGAACGTGCAGATAGAGCGCCCCTACGCTCACAGCGTGGCCTCGAGCTCATCTGCGAGCGCCAAGTAGTCCTCTATGCCCTTGCAGCGCATGGCACGTTCGCGCCATGCAGCCGCCTCGGGAACGCCACGCAGATACCAGCCGGCCAAGCTGCGAGCACGGGCCATGTGAGCACCCGTTGCCTCAAGCAGGCGGACATGCAGGCGAAAGGCCGCCAAGCGCATCGCAGTCGTGACCTCACGCTCGCACTCGCCCGCCAGGAGACGAGCGGCGTTTTCGAAGATCCACGGGTCCCCGTAGGAGCCTCGTGCCACAAAGCAGGCCGCAGCCCCGGTCTGCTCCATAAGCAGGTTCGCACGCTCGGCGCTCATGACGTCACCGGAGGCAATAACCGGCACATCAACCGCATTGACAACCTCGGCAATGAGCTCGGCGTCAGACTGGCCTCGATACATCTGAGACGCAACACGACCGTGCGCGGCAATGGCGGCGGCGCCGGCATCCTGCATGGCGCGGGCAAAGTCGGGACCCACGATGGCATCTGGCTTACGGCCGACACGAATCTTCACCGTCACGGGTACCGCAAGCTCCTCGCAAAGGGTGCGCACGATGGCGGCAGCTCGCTCGGGTTCATCTAGCAAGGCAGAGCCAGCGCCGCCCTTGGTCACCTTAGGAACGGGACAGGCCATGTTCACGTCAACAAGTGCGAGCTTATCACCCACGCGCTCAGCCACCTGCGAGGCAGCCTCACGGAAGTGCTCGACGTCGGAGCCAAAGAGCTGCACGGCGATGTCGGGCTCGGCGAGGTTTGGCTCCACCAGGCCCCAGGTCTTGTCGCTCTTGTAGTGAATGCCCGTGACCGAGACCATCTCGGTATAGGCAAGCGCGGCCCCGCCGGCGCGCATCATGACGCGATAGGCAGCATCGGTGACGCCGGCCATCGGAGCCATCAGGAAAGGCTTGGTGGCAAGCCGGGCGACAAGCGTATCGCCGCTTGCTCCGGCAAAAGGCTCAGGCGGCCAAGTAAGCCCAGCTGAAGCGGCATATTGCTTCATCACAAGAGCCGCGGCGTCGCTCTTTGCCAGAGCCTCTTGCTCGGCCGTACGGGCAGCACTGCGAGCCACTACTCGTCCACCTTGAGAATCGCCATGAAGGCCTCCTGCGGCACGTCGACCGAACCGATGGCCTTCATGCGCTTCTTGCCCTCCTTCTGCTTCTCGAGAAGCTTACGCTTACGGCTGATATCGCCGCCGTAGCACTTGGCAAGCACGTCCTTGCGCATGGCCTTCACAGTTGAACGGGCGATGATCTTGTTGCCGATGGCGCCCTGGATGGGCACCTCGAACTGCTGGCGCGGGATGATCTCCTTGAGCTTGTCGCACAGGCCGCGGGCCAGGCTATAGGCCTTGTCCTTGTGGACGATGAAGGACAGCGCGTCCACCTCGTCGCCCGAAAGCAGAATGTCGAGCTTCACAAGGTCGCTCACACGATACTCGTTGAACTCGTAGTCGAGCGAGGCATAGCCCTTCGTACGGCTCTTGAGCTGGTCGAAGAAGTCGAGGATGAGCTCGGCAAGCGGCATGTCGAAGTGCATCTCAACCGACTTGCTCGTGAGGTGAATCATGTCGGTGGTGACGCCGCGGTGCTCAATGGCAAGCTGCATCACCGCACCGGTGAACTCAGGCGGGCAGATGATCTTTGCCTTGAGGAAAGGCTCCTCGATGTGGTCGATGCACGTGACGTCCGGCAGGTCCTGCGGGCTGCGGACGGCCACCATCTCGCCGTCGGTCTTGAAGACGTGGTAGTCCACGCTGGGGCTCGTGGCGATGAGGTCGAGGTTGAACTCGCGCTCCAGACGCTCCTTCACGACCTCCATGTGCAGCAGGCCCAAAAAACCCACGCGGAAGCCAAAGCCCAGGGCCACGGAGGTCTCGGGCGTCCAGGTGAGCGAGGGGTCGTTCACGTGAAGCTTCTCGAGGGCGTCACGCAGGTTCTCGTACTCCTTGTTGTCCACCGGGAACAAGCCCGTGTAGACCATAGGCTTAGCCTCGCGGTATCCCGGGCAGGGCTCGGCGGTGGGATTCTCGGCATAGGTGAGGGTGTCGCCAACGCGCACGCTCTCGGGGTCCTTGAGACCCGTAACCACAAAGCCGACCTCGCCCACGGAAAGCTCGTCCACGAGCACCTCGGCCGGGCGCTTCACGCCCACGCCGTCGACGAGGAACTTCTCGCCTCCCTGCATCATGAGCAGGTTATCGCCCTTGGAGATGTGGCCATCAAAAATACGAACCGTAGCAACCACGCCACGATACTCGTCGAAGTAAGAATCGAGAATGAGGGCCTTGAGAGGGGCGTTATAGTCACCCTTGGGCGCAGAGATGAGAAAGACGATGGACTCGAGCAGATCATGGATGCCCTCACCCGTCTTGCCCGAGACGCAGACGGCGTCGTCTGCCGGAATGGCAAGCTCGTCCTCAATCTCCTCCTTGACCTCCTCGGGGTGTGCCGAGGGAAGGTCAATCTTGTTGATGGCCGGCACGATGTCGAGGTTGGCGTTCATAGCCAGGCTCGCGTTGGAGACCGTCTGGGCCTCGACGCCCTGGGTGGAGTCAACCACGAGCACGGCACCCTCGCAGGCCGCCAGGGAGCGGCTGACCTCGTAGGTGAAGTCAACGTGACCCGGCGTGTCAATGAGGTTGAACTGATAGGTCTGACCGTCGTCGGCGTCATACATCACGCGGACGGCGTTGCTCTTGATGGTGATGCCGCGCTCTCGCTCGATATCCATGGTGTCGAGCAGCTGCGACTCCATGTCGCGCTCGTCAACCGTGCGCGTGAGCTCGAGGATGCGGTCAGAGATGGTGGACTTGCCATGGTCGATGTGGGCGACAATGGAAAAGTTCCTGATGTGGGAGGTATCTATGGTAGTCATGGGGTTGATTCTACCGCATGGCCACCAGAAGGTCTGCTGAGGACGGGCCACGCGAGCAAAACGAGCGCAAGGTAGAAGCCGGGTTCCTCCCAAGGCTCAGACACCAGAAGCAACAAGGGCGACAAGCCGAGCAGCAGACGAGCAGGCGGACAACAGGCGAGCAGGCAGACGAAAGATCCCGCGTCCAAGCGAGCGAAGAAGCAAGCGTTCGCGCGGATGCCGTTTAGGCCGACGCGTCGTACCGCGCATGTACAAAAATAGAAACCCCGCTGGCCAGCACGCCAACGGGGCTTCCTTAGATTCGCTTAAGCGAGAAGCTACTTGATGGTGTTCACGAGCTTCTGGACGCCAGACTTGCGCTGGGCGGCCTGGTTCTTGTGAATGATGCCCTTGGAAGCAGCCTTGTCGAGCAGGCGGCCAGCCTTGTTGGCCTCAGCCTGAGCAAGATCGACGTCCTTGGCCTCAACGGCAGCGTAAACGCGCTTGACAGCCGTCTTGAGCTCGGAGCGGACGGACTTGTTGCGCATACGAGCCTTCTCGGCGGTGATGATGCGCTTCTTCTGCGACTTGATGTTAGCCACGTGCAGATCCTTTCAATTTCTTCTATCTGAGGCCCCTGTTGGTAGTGGGAGTGGGGTTCCCGCTACCGGACACGGCAAGGTCAACTGCCCTAATGTAGCAGATGAAACGACGGATGTACAAGAAAATTCGAGCATGTGGCCGATTTGACGGGAAATGCGCAAGGCTACACGGTGCAACTAGCGGCCTTACGGCTAAGCCCCGGCACAGCGAAAGCGAGAACGAACTTAGCAAAGGCGGCGTCCGAGTCGGCACTGCCCTTGAGGGCGCGCTCGCATGCGGCCGCCTCTGCAAGCAGCTTCTCGAGCTCGCCGTCAGAGAACTTGCGAGCCCAGGCGGCGTGGTTCTTGACCTGCCAAGGAGCGCGCTTGAGCTCACCGGCAAGCTGTGAAGAAGCGCCACGTGCGGCGAGCGACTTGGCACAGATAAGCTCACGGAGCCTCCCCACAAGCACACTGTGGAGAAAGACGAGAGACGGGTTCTGCATAAGGTTAAGAAGCTCCAGGGCGCGAGCCGCCTTGCGCTCGCACACGGCGTCAGCAAAGGCCCAAGGACTCACCTCGGCCGTCTGTGCGACATTGGCCTCGACGTCGGCCTTAGTGATGCGGGTGCCGGCCCCAAGAAGCTCTGCCAAGGTGGCAACCTGGTTGTCGAGCATAACGGTGGACTCGCCCGAGCGGTTCACAAGCTCCTCGGCAGCTGCCGTGTCCATGGTCACGCCGTGCTTTGCGGCAAGCTTCACCACGTAGGGCGGTAAGTCCCAGCGCTTCATGGGCGAGCAATCGATGACCGCCTTGGCACCGACCTTTGCAACGGCCTTATAAAGGCGCGTGTTCTTGGCGAGCTTCTCGGCCACAAGGCAGAGCACGCAAGAGGGGTTGGGGTCGGCAAGATAGGAGACAAGAGCCTCGGAGGCAGGCTTGGCAAGTTTGTCCGCGTCATGGACGATCACCAGACGGAAGTCCGCACAAAACGGCATGGTCTCCAGCGAGCCAAGAAGAGACTCGGCATCTTCGAGCGTGGAGCCAAAAATCTCATCGAGGTTGAAGTCGGCTGCATCGTCAGGCATGTGAGAGCGGAGCCGCTTCACCGCGGTCTCGCGCTTAAGGCCATCGCTTCCCACGATGAGGTATGCAGGCAATAGCGCCGATTCGGAACCCATGAAAACCACCTTCAGACGAAGCTACGCAAGTGATTGTAGCGATTCGGCATGTTGGCACCTTACGCGAACGCCGCCTTCCGCCGGCTCGAGCGTTACGTCGCCGGCATCTTTGGTGCAGAGAAATAGGCTCCCGGAATCCTCAAGCACCTGCACACATTCGGCGGTGGGATGACCGTAGGAGTTGCCCTCCCCCGCGCTCGCAACGGCCACCTCGGCCTTAAGCTCAGCAGCCTCGCCAGACGTGATAGAAACCTTGGAGCCATGGTGGCCCACCTTGAGTACGTCAATGTCGCCGACTGCGGGCGCGACGTCCTCCATGACGCTAGACTCGGCGTCGCCCGTCAGCAGCATGCGTAGAGACGCACCTGCGCGTTCATACTCAAGAAGCAGACAGACGGAGTCCTCGTTCTCAGATCCGTCGGTCTCTTCGCTTGGCCAAAGGCAGGTGAGACGGAAGTTGCCAACGGCGATGACGTCTCCCGCGCAAAGCTCACCCGCGGAAGCACCCGCGAGCCCTTCGACTTCACCCTCGAGCTCGGTCGAAAGATCGTCAGAGACGCCTTGGCCAACAAATACCTGGTCACAGCCAACAAGTCCGTCCAGGTCTTTGACGCCACCCGTATGATCATCGTGCAGGTGCGTAAGGACGATGGCCTCAAGCCCGTAGACGTTGTTGCGTGCAAGCGCCTCAGCAATGGCACCGGAAGGCCCCGTATCAACAAGCATCGCATGTGAACCTTGGCGGATGAGGATGGCATCGCCTTGGCCAACGTCAAGCACCGTGACGCTCGGCGGAGCCAGAAAGATAACCTTGACAACAATCGCAACAAGACAGGCAAAGACAGCTGCAACGCCATGTCTGAGCTGCCGTTTATTGAACTTTGGCCACACAAGCAAGATGATGGCCGCCAAAGCCAGGGGCGCTATTTTCCACGCCTCGCTAACGCTCACGGGAATCGAGGCGAAGGGAACGGACCCCACAAGCCGGACAAGAATGAGCAGCAGCGAACATCCCGCAGTGGCTGCCGCCATGAACAGGCCTCCCACAACGGGAATCCATGACAGCGCGCAAGCGATGACACCCAGGGTAACGACAGGGCCAAAGAACGGCCCCACGACAAGGTTTGAGACCGGTCCCACAATCGACAATCTGCCAAAGGTCGAGGCACTCTCCACGCAGGTCGCCATCTGGCACACGAGCGATGCGGCCAAACTTGAGCGAACAAACCTCATGGCAGACGAGCTCATGCGCCAGAGCCTCGTGGGTATACGCCCCGGCCAAACGGCCCTTACAGCCCAGCGCAACATTGGCGCCGGCGAGAGTCTTGCGAGCATAGCTTCCGCATAGCCGCAGAAAAGGGCAAGGGCACACACCGACATAACCGAGAGCCTAAAGCCAAGGTCCGTTGCGCACTCAGGGTCGAGAAGGCACATGCCAATACCCGCCAGGGCAACCGACGAGGCCGAATGGGCGCGCCTGCCCGCAAGCTTTCCTGTTCGAGAAGCAACGAGCATCACCCAGGCGCGCAAGGCAGAGGCAGGGCAAGCGCAGAGAATCACATAGGCACCCGTAGCAGCCCCCGCGACAAGCGAGCGCGACCTTGGCCCCAGCCCCACCGCAAGAAGCGCGGACTCCAACAGCGAGGCGACCACCGCAAGATGGCTACCAGAGACGGCAATGAGATGGGATAAGCCAGCAGCGGCAAAGTCATCTTGGACACCGTTGGCCTTAGCCTCTGCACGCTCACCAAGCGTCAAGCCAGCAAGCAGGGATCTTGCACTCGAGCGACCCGGGTCTATGCGCGCGAGGCAGCGTTCACGAGCGCCAAGCAATAATCCGAACGCCCCGCCAACCCGTGAGCGTCCGGTGATTCGCACGGCCTTAACCTTGCCTGCCACTCCCCTCGCCCTACTTGAAACTCCCCAATCATCGTTTCCGTTTGCCGTGAATCTCCCAATGACCCGGATTCTCTCGCCATACGTGAGGCGTTCCTCACAAGTGAGCCACACGTCGGCAGCTGAGCCATCCGGCAAGATCGCCTTGGCTCGACACATCCAACCCGACTGGGTTTCGCTTGGGTCGGAGGTCACCTCAAACACGCAGGACGAGATGGCCGTGGACGACAGCGCTGAAGCGGCCATATCCGTACGGGCAAGGCTGTGTGAGGCCAAGAGGCAGGCAGCGAAAAGGCAACCCGCAGCCACGCAACCACGAAGCCACAACCTAGGCGAAAGCTCAGCTTCGGCAAGACGTTGACGTGCGGTCGTCACGCAAGCCCCAAACGCACAAGCAGCAAAGACGCTCGCAAGCGCAGCGAGGACAGGACGCGCTTGTGCCTTCCCTTCGAGCACAAGCGTCTCGAGGACAACGACGCCGAGCATGAGGAGAAGGACGGGCGGCACATAGGGGCGCTCAGGGTACTCAGGCAGCTTTTCCCACGGCCATTCGCCATCAAGGCTAGACACAGATACTCGCTTGAAGCTTGGCGAACTTCTTCTCACCAATGCCGCTCACGCGCATGAGGTCTTCAGGACTCGCAAAAGGACCGTTGCGCTCCCTGTCCTCTACGATTGAGGCGGCTGTAGAAGGACCCACGCCCGGCAACGCATCAAGTTCTTCAGCGCTCGCCGTGTTGATGTTAATCAGCCCGGATGAGGACGATGACGATGCGCCCGCACCGGAATCTCCCGCAGAAGATGAGGCTTGCTCAACCGCCTCGCCCTGGGCCGGAATATGCACCTTCGAGCCATCAGCAAGCGTGGCCGCAAGGTTTACGCTCGAGGTGTCTGCATCGTCCGTAAGACCACCTGCGGCCTGCACGGCATCGTTAACCCTCGCTGTCTCCTTGAGTTCGTAGACACCCGGAGCAGCTACAGCCCCATCCACATGGACAAGAATCGCAGAAGCCTGCGTGGCCGCCGCAGATCCCCCATTAACAGATGCGCCCGTTGAGGCGTCTATGTCGGCTCCGGCACCATCTGGTGAACCATCGGAAGCCGTTGAGGCACTGGTAGTAGCCACATCAGAACGCTCGACGACCACGCCTCCCCCACCCGACGAGGCAAGCACGAAGGCGGCGGCCGCAAGCCCCACAACGCCCACGACTGCAGCCAGCGCCACCCATCTTGGGGACCCGTTCCTTTTGTGATGAAGCACCTGAGCCAATCCGCCCACCTCCCATATCAATGGTGGTGGGCGGGTCTTCGCTTCATCGGCAAAATTCTAGAAACCGCCTGCACTGGCAAACACGGATCAAACACGAATCAAACAAGATTCTGGCGGTTCATGCCAATTTGAATAAAAACGCCTGCCGAACGAATTCGACAGGCGTCATATAAGCAAAAACTTGATTAGAAGCCTACTCGCCCTTCTCATCCTCGGAAGGAGCAGAGGGCACATCGACCTTCGCAGCCGGCTCGGCCTTGGGCGCAACCTCGGGCTTTGCCTCGGGTGCGGTCTCCCACTCGGCAGGAGCCAGCTCCTTGTGCCTGGCGCGAAGCTCGCGCGGCGGCTTATACGAGGGGCAGCTGTTGAAGTCGACGTACTCGATGTTCTTCATCAGGTACTCGACCATGGCCTCGTGGTCGAAGGTCTCCCAAGCACTACGCACGGCATTGAGGTGCGCGTGGGTCTCGGGACGACGCGGCATGAAGAGCGTGCAGCAGTCGGGCGCCGTCTGGGCACTAATCTCGTAGGTGCCAATCTGCTGGGCGCGGTCGATGATCTCGATCTTGTCGGTGCCGATGAGCGGGCGGAAGACCGGAATCGTCGCGACGTCATTGGTAGCCGTAATGTTCTCAAGGGTCTGAGAGGCAACCTGACCGAGCGACTCGCCCGTGACAAGAGCCTTGGCGCCCTCGAGCTCAGCGACCTTCTGCGCAACCTCGAACATGAGGCGACGGTACATGATGACGCGCAGGCTCTGCGGCGCCTTGAGGGAGATCTCACGCTGGCACTCGCCAAACGGAACCACGTACAAACGGCCGATGATGCCGGCAGGCTCAAGCGCACGGACAATGTCCTGCGTAAGCCACTCGGAAGCATCGCTGGTCATGGGACGACCAGAGAAGTGAACCGGCACGCACGTAGCGCCGCGACGACCGACCATCCAGGTGGCCACCGGAGAGTCGAAGCCGCTCGAAAGCAGCGTCACGACCTTGCCGGCCGTACCGACGGGAAGGCCACCAGCGCCACGCATGGAGGTGGCGTCCGCATAAACGTAGACGTCAGCCTGCACCACGTGGACGTTCACCGTGGCGTCAGGGTTGTGCATCTGGACCTTCATCTCAGGGAAGGCCTCGCACAGAACGGCGCCGACGTTACGGTTGAGGTCGATGCTGTGGACCTCGTAGTCGGTGTTGGACCTGCGACCGTGCACCTTAAAGGAGGTGCAGCCCTTGCAGGCGCGCAGGCTCTCGATGGCGGCGGCGTTGTACTGCTCAGGGTCGCGAGCGCACCTCCACGCCAAAGAGACACGGGCCACGCCGGGCACCTGGGCAATGAGACCGGGTACCTCTTCGGGCACCTGGCCGTCGTCGAAGCTCACGCGCACATAGCCCGAAAGCCGCTCGACATGCGCCGAGCGGCCCTTGAGAGCTCGCTTGAGATTCGTGATGAGTTGCTTCTCGAAGATCGACCTGTTCTTGCCCTTGAGACCGATCTCGTGATAGTGAACGAGGCAGACGCGTGTGGTCACGGCACTACTCGGCAACAGAGACGTTGGTGTCCTTGATGGCCTCGTCGAAGTCCTCCTTGACGTAGCCAAGGGTGTCGTCGACGAGCTCGTTCATGGCGATGGAGATGGTGTCCTCGCCAGAGATCACGGTGGTGATGTCGTCAACCTCCTGGATGGCGGTGACGCGCAGGTGCTGGCCGCGAAGCATGTTGTTGATGTCGCAGGCGCGCTTGGACGCCACGGAGCACAGCAGGAAGGGGTTCTGCTCGGTCTTCTCGAGCAGGGAGTCGATTTCAGGCTTGATGACAGACATAGATTAGGAACCTCAATTCATCTCGTACGAGTCGAGCACTCGGAGAAGCTCCGAGGTCGCCTCCTGAAGGTCATCGTTGACGATGCGCTCGTCATAGCTCGGCGCAAGCTTGAGCTCGCCGGCAGCCGTCTCGAGACGAAGCTTGACCACCTGCTCGTCTTCGGTGCCACGGCCACGCAGGCGTTCCTCGAGCACCTCAAAGGAAGGCGGCTCGATAAACACGAGCACCGCCTCGGGCATGAGCTTGCGCACGTTAAGCGCACCCTGGACGTCAATCTCCAGGATGACGGACTTGCCGGCGCTTAGATTGCGTTCGACCTCAGAACGAAGCGTGCCGTAACGGTTCCCGAAGACATTTGCCCACTCGAGAAACTCGCCCGCGGCCACGCGCGACTCAAAGTCAGAAACCGTGAGGAAGTGGTAGGAAACGCCATCGACCTCACCGGGACGGGGCTGCCTAGTTGTGGCCGAAACCGTCAGGCCTAGGTCGGGACGCTGCTCCCTTACACGGGAGACCAGCGTTCCCTTACCTACGCCTGACGGTCCGGAGACAACAAACAGTCTAGGAGTGCGAGACACTACTTCGAGAGGATCTCGAGGAGGGCCTCACGCTGACGGGCACCGAGGCCCTGGACGCGACGCTTGGGGGAAATCTCAAGCTCGTCCATGATCTTGGAGGCCTTGGCCTTGCCGTAGCCCGGGAGGGACTCGATGAGAGCGCGGACGGGCATGCGGGTGGCAGCCGGATCCTCGGAGTTAAGGACGGACTCGAGGGAGACCTCGCCGTTCTTAATCTTGTTGCGGAGCTCGGCGCGAGCGTGACGGGCCTCGGCGGCCTTCTTGAGGTTGGCAGCGCGCTGCTCCTCGGAAAGCTGAGGGAGAGCCATATTTCCTCCAAACGTAAGGTTACAAACAAAGGTAGAGCCGAAAAGAGAGGGTACACCTCTCGCAACGGCCTAAAACACTATGGCAATGTAGCAGCTACTTTGCAAGAACTTTTGACCATTTCCCCACGTTTTGACCCCAATTCGGAGCAAAAACAGCAATTAGGGGACCGGTACGCGACGAGGCTCGCTCCTAGCCGCGCTCAATTTCGTCGACAATGGCCTCAAGTGCAGCTACGGGGTCTGCCGCCTGGGTGATAGGCCTGCCCACCACGATGTGGCTCGCGCCGGCGGCGATGGCGGCCGCAGGCGTTGCAACGCGGCTCTGGTCGCCGAGCTCAGCGCCGGCCGAGCGCACGCCAGGCGTGACGATAAGAGCGTCGGGGCCAAGCAGGGCACGCATCTCGGCGGCCTCCTTGGGAGAACAGACGATACCGTCGAGGCCGTTGTCCACCGCAAGCTTGGCGAGCGCCGCGGCCTGCTCGGGAATGGGACGGGTCACGCCAACCTTGGCGAGCTCCTCCTCGTCCATGCTCGTAAGCACCGTGATGGCGATGACATAGGGCTTGTGGCCATAGGCCTCATCGGCCGCCTGGGCACCCTCGGCGCAGGCCGCGAGCATCTTGGCAGAGCCCGAGCCGTGAACGGTCACGAGGTCGGCTCCGGAGTGGGCCGCGCTCTTAACGGCTCCCCTCACCTGGTGCGGGATGTCGTGAAACTTGGAGTCAACGAAGACCTTGAAACCGCGGTCTCGAAGCTGCTGCACAAGCGGCAGGCCACCGTCGTAGATAAGGGTGATGCCGACCTTGAGCCAGGTGGCATGGCCCTCGAGCTTGTTCGCGAGCTCGAGCGCCTCTTCAGGGCCACAGTCGAGCGCAACCATCACACGGTCGCGCGCAGAGAGATTGTCGAACCTGCCCATTGGGGCCTCCTTTCGGGCCAAAGGCCCAAATACACGCACGTTCATCCCCGTACCAAACGGGACAAAACCAAGGATACAAGAACGCCCGCACAGCGCAGGCGAACTTGGGCCACAAACGATGCGACGAATGCGCTGCGAAAAGCACGCGGCACGCGCGACGTGGTACGTGGAGCACGGTGCAAAGCGCGCAGCATACAACGCAAAGCATGAGGCACCGCGCATTTCCCGCGTTGCGCGACACGGGGCAAGCAGTGCGCAATGTGCAACAAGTGACGTAGCGCAAGGCGCGAGGCGCAGCGCAAACTACAGCGCGCAACGCAAAAGAGGGCGGCCGCACGCGACCGCCCTCCAACGAAAAGCGAACTAGCCTTCGAAGGCTCCCACGAGCTCGGAGACGCTACTCACGCCCTGGGACTCAACCCACTGCGTAAGCTCGTCCAAGATGCGCGGGGCGGCCATCGGGTCAACGAGGTTGGCCATGCCAACCGACACGCTCGAGGCGCCGGCGAGAATGAACTCGGCGGCATCCTCGCCGCTCATCACGCCACCCACGCCCACGATCGGCAGGCTAACGGCGTTGTGAACCTCCCAGACCATGCGCACCGCGATGGGGTGCAGGGCCGGGCCGCTCATGCCGCCGGTGGGACGGCTGAGCTTGCTCTTACGGGTGTTGACATCGATGGACATGCCCGAGATGGAGTTAATGACCGTAAGGATGTCGGCGCCCTCGGCCTCGAGGGCCTTGGCGACGTCAACCACACGGGCAGGCGCCATCTTCACAAGCAGCGGCTTTTTGGTGTGAGGGCGCACGGCGCGGATGACCTCGGCGGCACCCTCGGGCGTGGAGCCCATGGCGCAGCCACCAGCGGCGATGTTGGGGCAGCTGATGTTGATCTCGAGGCCTGCGGCGAAGGGCGCAAGTTCCTCGTAGAGCTCGACGGCAGCCACGTACTCCTCAACGGAGTGGCCGGCGACCTGGCAGATGACGGCCGTACCCTTCTCGGAGAGACCCTTGAGGTACTCGCCCGAATCGGCCATGAGGCCAGCGACGCCGGGGTTCTGCAGACCCACGGAGTTGAGCATGCCGCTCGTGACCTCGGTCATGCGAGGAGCGGGGTTGCCCGGCCAGGGCTCGGCGGCGCAACCCTTGGTGGTGATGGCGCCCAAGCAGCTCACGTCATAGAAGCCCTCGAACTGCCAGCCGTAGCCGTAGGTGCCGCTCGCGGTGTTGATGGGGTTCTTGAGCTTGATGGGCCCAAGGTCCACAGACATATCTACGTTGCTCACCAGACCACCTTCTCAGCGTTGAACACGGGGCCCTTCATGCAGGCACCGACCATGCCGTCCTTAGTGAGGACGTTGCAGGTGTTGCAGGCACCAAAACCGCAGGTCATCATGCGCTCGAGGCTGACCTCGCAGGCGACGTTCGCCTTCGCGGCGACGTCCGCGACCGCATGCATCATGGGCTCGGGGCCACAGGTGAGCACGAGGTCATAGGAACCGTTGGCAAGCATGGGCTCGACCTCGGCAGTCACGAAGCCCTTGGTGCCAGCGGTGCCGTCGTCAGTGGTGAGGCGAACCTCGCCCACGCCAGCAGCGGTGAGGTCGTCGGTGCCACAGAGCTTGGCAGCCGTAAGGGCGCCCACGACGGCATCGACCTTGGCACCGCAAGAGGCAGCGAGGCCTGCCGCGGCAATGACGGGCGTGATGCCGATGCCGCCGGCCACGACGAGCACGTTGCCGCAGCCCTCGGGCACGGACCAGCCGTTGCCACCAGGGCCGAGGACGGTGGAGGTGGCGCCGACGCCCATCTCGGAGAGACGGCGGGTGCCGTCTCCCACCACGGCGTAGTAGGTGGTCACGGTACCGGCCTCAGCGTCAGCCTTGGCAAACGAAAGCGGGATGCGAATGAGCTGGCGGGTGTCCCCGGGCACCTCGAAGCTCATGAACTGGCCGGGCTTGATGGCCGCGGCAAGGCGCGGGGCCTCGATGGTGAGGCGCATAACGCCGTCAGCCACCGCCACGTTCTCGACGATGCTGAACTCGTGGATACGCGCCGGCGAGGGTGCTGGTGTTGCCATGTCTCTCCTCTCGTGCACAGATGCCGCAGCTGCGGCATGGCGAAGCGTCCGGGCGTACGCGTCCCAGGCGCGAGCGCCCCAAACAAAACGGGTGCCCACCTACAGTAGCGCAGGCGGGCACCCCAAGCGAGCTAATTAGGCAAGCTTGCAGTCAGAAAGGACGTGCTTGCCGGCAACGATGGTGTCGGTGGCACGACCCTTGAGCGAAGCGCCCATGAAGGCGGAGTTGGTCTGCTTGCCGCAGAACAGCTCGGGCGTAACCTCAACCTCGAGCTCAGGGTCGATGAGCGTGAGGTCGGCGGGGCTGCCGGCCTCGAGCTTGACGGCCTCGAGGCGGGCGACCTTGCGCGGGTTTACGCACATGACCTCAACGAGGCGCTGCCAGCTCATCTTGCCGTTGGCGACCATATTCGTGAGCATGAGCGGCAGGCTCGTCTCGAGACCCACGACGCCGAAGGGAGCGATCTCGAACTCGCACTCCTTCTCGTGAAGGGCGTGCGGGGCGTGGTCGGTCACGACGCAGTCGAGCGTGCCGTCGACGATGGCCTCGCGCAGCGCGGCGGCGTCGGCCTCGGTGCGCAGCGGCGGGTTCATCTTGAGGTTGGTGTTGTAGGTGTCATCGAGGTCCTCCTCATCGAGGAAGAGGTGGTGCGGGCAGACCTCAGCGGTGACGGGCAGGCCCTCCGCCTTGGCGGCGCGGACGAGCTCGGCGCCGCGGGCCGTGGAGATGTGGCAGATGTGCAGCGCGCAGCCCGTGAGACGGCACAGGTCGATGTCGCGGGCGATCTCGACCTCCTCGCCGGCGGCGGGCCAACCGGCAAGGCCGAGGCGCGTGGAAGCGCGGCCCTCGTTCACCTGGCCATGCTCGGTGAGGGAGTTGACCTCGCAGTGGCAGGCGACAACCTTGTTGAACTGGCGCACGTAGTCCATGACGGTGCGCAGCATGCCGGCGCTCTGGACGCCGTGGCCGTCGTCGGAGAACATGCAGGCGCCCTCGGCGACCATATCGCCAATCTCGGCCAGGGCCTCGCCCTTCTCGCCGCGGGTGCAGGCGCCGATGGGACGCACGTGCACCAGGCCGGCAGCGTCGCCCTTGGCGATCTGGTAACGCACGCCCTCGCCCGTGTCAGTGACCGGGTCGGTGTTGGGCATGGTGGCGACGTCGGTGAAGCCACCGGCGGCAGCGGCAGCAGAGCCAGTCTCGATGGTCTCCTTGTACTCGTAGCCCGGGTCACGGAAGTGAACGTGGATGTCGGTGAGGCCCGGCACGAGGTACTTGCCGGCAGCGTCGATGACCTCGGCGCCGTCGGGGGTCTTGATGTTGTTGGCAACGCGAGCGATACGAGCGCCCTCGATGAGGACGTCGGTCACGGCGTCGAGGCCGACCTGCGGGTCGACGACGTGGGCACCCTTAATCAGCAGCATTCTCTTCTCCTCCCAGCAGCAGGTACATCTCGGCCATGCGGGTGTAGAGGCCCGCGGCCACCTGCGTGGTCACAAACGAGTTCTCGGCGTCGGCCGGGATCGAGTCGATCTCCATGCCGCGGTTCATCGGGCCGGGGTGCATGACGAGCGCGCCCTCCTTCATACGGGCATGGCGCTCGGCCGTGAGGCCCCACAGACGGTTGTACTCGCGCCTGGACGGGATGGTGGCACCCTCCATGCGCTCGAGCTGCACGCGCAGCATGTAGACGACGTCGGCATCCTCGATGACGGAGTCGAAGTCGTAGGTCTCCTCGGCACCAAAGACCGAAGGATCGGGAAGCTGGAAGGTGGGCGGGCCGACGAGGGTCACCTTAGCGCCCATGGTGCGCAGGGCCGGAGCCAACGAACCCACGACGCGGCTGTGCAGCAGGTCGCCGACGATGGCAACCTTGAGGCCCTCGAGCTTGCCGAAGTGCTCACGCATGGTATAGAGGTCGAGCAGGGCCTGCGTGGGGTGGGCGTGCTTGCCGTCGCCGGCGTTGATGACGTGGGCGTCGGTGTACTCGGTGATGCGCTGGGCGGTGCCGGCGTTACGAGCGCGCACGACGTACATGTCGATGCCGTAGGCGTCGAGCGTCTTGATGGTGTCTTCGAGGCACTCGCCCTTCGAGACCGAGGAGCTGGAGCCGGCAATGTTGAGGGAGTCGGCGGACAGACGCTTCTCGGCGATCTCGAACGAGGAACGGGTGCGGGTGGACGGCTCGAGGAAGAGGTTCACCACGGTACGGCCGCGAAGGGCGGGCACCTTCTTGATGGTGCGGTGATTGATCTCTTCCATGGAACGGGCCGTGTCGAGGATCTGCGTGATGTCGTCAGCCGTGAGATCCGTCGTGTTGATGAGGTGCTTGACACTGAGCATCTTAGGCACTGACCTCCTTATTGGCGATGGCCTTCTTCTCGGCCTCGATGTCCCAAATCTCAACCGCGTCGCGGCCGTCGAGCGACTCGACGAAGACGCGGACGTCCTCACCGTGCGAGCTGGGCACGTTCTTGCCCACGTAGTCGGCACGGATGGGCAGCTCACGGTGGCCGCGGTCGACCACGACGGCGAGCTGAATGGTGCGCGGGCGACCAAGGTCCATGAGGGCATCGAGCGCCGAGCGCACGGTACGGCCGGAGTAGAGCACGTCGTCAACGAGGATGATGTCCTTGCCGTCGACGTCGAAGTCAATCTGCGTCTCGTGGATGACGGGCGACAGGCGACGGGAGACGTCGTCGCGATAGAAGCTGATGTCGAGCTTGCCGACCGGCGGGCACACGCCCTCAATCTCCTCGATCTCTGCGGCGAGGAGGTTGGCGATGTTCGCGCCACGCCTCACGATGCCGACAATAGCGAGGTTATCAGCTCCCTCGTTGTTCTCGATGACCTCATGGGCAATGCGGGTGAGGGCTCGTGCCATCGCCGCGCTGTCCATGATGGTCGCCTTGGGTCCCAACTGTTCCATATGGCTCCCTTCACAAAAAAAGACGCCTGCACCTGTGGCGCGGGACGTCTGCGAAGGTATCTGCTATGTGGGCGCTATGCCCGAGTGTGATCCTTGCCGGTGTCCCGCACCGCCTTAAAGGTCTCGACCACTATACTACCAACGAAACCAAAAGGTCGAGATTTGCCGCTTGCCGATTTGGCGAATTCTCGACGACCGACTAGGAGCCCTCCATGATCGAGCACAAGCTCTCGAATGTCCTTCTCAAGCCTGCCGAGCACCTCAAGGGCTATGACAACCTCTATGCCACCTGTGCCTCCCCACTTGTCTACGACGAGCAGAACGAGGCGCTCGTCATCACCGAGCCCGCGGACTTCATGACCTACCTGAACTCCTGCTCGGCCACCAAGTGGCACAAGTACTGCGGCGTGGATAACTTCAAGCTGCACCTTATCCTCTCGGGCGGCCCGTGCGAGGTCGTCGTGAAGGGCCTGCTCGCCGGCAAGCCGGCCGAGGCCGAGAGCACCGAGGAGATTGCCCGCGTCAGGCTCTCCGAGGCCACTGAGCCCACCGACGTCCTCTTCGAGATTAAGCCCGCCGGCCTTGAGTTCGACCTCATCGCCTTCGAGATTCTGCCCGAGGAAAAGACGCTGCTGCACGAGGGCTGGTACGCCACCGAGGTCGAAGACGAGCGTGTGCGCGACGTCCGCCTCGCCATCTCCACCACCACCTTCAAGAAGGAGCACTACATCCTCGCCAACATCGAGCTGATGCGCAACGCCATTCGCGAGGATGACAGCCCCATCCATGACCGCTTCCACATGTTCGTCGTGGACAACGGCTCCACGCTCGACGCCGAGGGCCTCTCCGACGACCTCGTGACCGTCATCCCCAACGCCAACGTGGGCGGCGCCGGCGGTTTTGCCCGCGGCATGCTCGCCGCCATGGATTCGGCGACGCCCTACACCCACGTCGTGCTTATGGACGATGACGTCCACGTATTCCCCGAGGCCATCAAGCGCACCTACAACCTGCTGGCGCTTGCCACCGACGAGTACAAGGACGCCTTCGTGAACGGCGCCATGCTCTCCGTCGAGCAGCCCAACCGCCTGTTCGAGGACGTAAGCCACGTCCTGCGCTCCGGTGTCTACCGCAAGCTCAAGCCCGATTTCTACATCGACAAGCTGAGCGACGTCGCCGCCTGCGAGCGCGCCAACGTCGAGGTCGAGCACGCCTATGGCGCCTGGTGGTTCTCCTGCATTCCGGTTTCCAACATCCGCGAGAAGGGTCTGCCGCTGCCGCTGTTCGTCCGCTGCGACGACGTCGAGTACGGCCTGCGTTCCAACCCCACCTACATGACCATGAACGGCATCTGTGTGTGGCACGAGAGCTTCGAGGGCCGCCAGCGTGCCTCGGTCGACTGCTACCAGTACGTCCGCAACTTCCTCGTCATGGCCGCCTGCGACGGCTACGTGAACACCGAGCTGTTCATGGCCCGCGTCTGGAGAAACGTCATGCTCCGCAGGCGCGACCTTGAGTACGGAGCTGCCGAGCTTCTGCTGCAGGGCGTCGAGGACTACCTGCGTGGTCCCGAGTGGCTCATGGAGGGCGACGGCAGCGCCCTCATGCGCAAGAACGGCCAGCTCAACGACCAGTTCGTGCCGCTTAGCGAGGTTGATCCCGAGTTGCTCGAGGCGGCCCACGTAAGCGAGGTCGTGCCCACCAAGCACCGCTCGATCACCCTGGCCGGCAAGCTCGGCAAGTCGATTCCCTACGACAAGCACCTGCTGCCCGATGCCCTGCTCAAGAAGGAGCCAGGTCACTACCAGATGGCGGGTGCCGGCCTCTATAGCAAGGACACCGTTGTTCGCAAGACCGTCCTTGTGCTCGACGCAACCGGTGAGAAGGTCGCCGTGCGCCGCATGGACCGTGAGCGCAACCAGCGCATCAAAATGCGCGAGCGCGAGCTTCGCCGCCGCTGGCAGCTCGAGCACGAGCGCGTGGCCACGGCCTACAAGCAGGCCTTCCCTACCCTCACCGGCCAAAAGTTCTGGCGCAAGTACCTGGGGATGTAGAGAGAAAGCCTCAAACGAGCTAACAATAGGGCCCGCAGCCAAACGGTTGCGGGCCCTATTTGGTTAAAGCCAAGTGTGTAACCACCAAAGAGACGCGGGCTCATAAGCCGCGCGGGCCACGCATGCAGCGAGAAACGGCCTGCGAGCAAAACCCGGCGGAGAACTTCATGCCCCTCAAGGGCAGTCCAAAGGCTGGAGGCTTGCGGGTCTACGCGGCTTCGGTGTGCCTACGCGGCTTCGGCGGGCCTACGCGGCTTCGCTCTCCCCTTCTCGCCTAGCCACCTCGTCGATGAGAATCGCGTCGCCGTGCTTGGACGCGGCGATGCTGGCCGCCATGAAGACGCCCATGGCCGTGATGTAGGCAAACAGCATGGACGGAGCAATGTCCATCACCACGCCCGAGAGAATGGGCGTCACCACCTGGGCCGCCATGCTCACGGTGTAGTAGTAGCCCGAGTAGCGGCCAACCGACTTGGAGCTGCAGCATTCGATGACCATGGTGTAGATGCACAGGTCAACGCCGCCAAGCGCCACACCCATGAGAAGAAATACCAGGTAGAGCCCCATGTTAAAACCAGGGACAAGCCAGATGATGGCCGGGCAGATCACCATAATCACCGAGGTGAGCAAAGCCACCTTCTTGCGCCCGATCTTGAGCGAAAGGTTGGCAAGCGGCACATAGCTCGCAAGCGCGCCCACGATAGTCACGATGTTGATGATGGCGTAGGAGCCACCCGCCATGCCAAAGAAGGTGTCAGCGTAACGGCTGATATTGGTGGTCATGGCGTTATAGCTCATGTAATAGAAGAACGTGGCACTGAGCAGCATCGCAATGGAGAAGCGCATGCCGGCATCGGCTACGCGTTCCTTGCCGCCGGCCTCGGGCGAGTCGTCCTTGTCGATCTCGTCCTCGTCGATGCCCATGGCAAGGGACTTCTCGCGCATCTTCGCCACAAGCTCAGGCTCGCGAACGAAGGCTCCGTAGACCACCGCGCTCACAAGAATAAAGACGGCCTGCAGGCCAAAGAGCGGCAGATAGTCGGGGTTCTCGACCTTGGGAACCATCACCGAGATGGCCACGAGCATAAGGCCCGTACCGGCATAGCCCACGATCTTCTCGATGGAATCGGCCTTGGTACGAAGCGGGCGCGGCGTGATGTCGGCAATCACGGCCACCGTCATGGTGCGATAGGCACAGATGGCGAGCAGCGTGAGGATGATGGAGCAGATGAGAAGCGCCAGGCTGCCCGCGTTGTTGGCGATGGCGATAAGGGGCACGGAAAGGACGGCCACCGCAGAGCCACCAAGGATGAAGGGCGTGCGACGCCCCAGCTTTGAGCCGCAGCGGTCGGACAGGATGCCGAAGAGCGGCAGCAAAAAGAGGCCAAACACGTTGTCGATGGCCATGATGGCGCCCGTAAGCGAGTTCGAAAGGCCAAAGGTGTTGGTGAGCATCTTGGGAACGATGCCGTCGTAGACCTGCCAGAAGCTGATCATGCCCATGAAGGGCAGCGAAGCTAGTGCGACGGCCTTGTTGTCGAGCTTGGCGGCACGTTTGATATCGGGCTTGGCCATGAAATGACCTCCTAGGGTAGCTTGCGGACGTTAGGCGCCGAGGGTCTCGACATGTTCGAGGTTGGCAAGGAAGGCCACGTAGAACTCAACGCCACGCTTGTAGACGTCGACCCCGATGCGCTCGTTAGCGGCATGCAGGAGCTTTCGCGCCTCAGCCGAGTAGATGAAGCCGCAGAAACGGTAAACGCGCTCGCAGATGGCGTTGAACTCGCGCGAGTCGGTGCAGGAGTTCTGCACGTAAGGCGCAAAGCCAACCTCAGGGTACACGCCGCTGACGCAACGGTGGATGTAGTCGAAGGCGGCGTCGTCCTCGTACGGGGAGATGGGGGCCGGCTCGGTATAGGGAATGAGCTCGTTAATCTCGACCGTGACGTGATCGGGTGAAAGCCCGGAGGCGCGGCACTGCTGGGCTGCGATCTTACGTGCGCGCGCCAGGGCGTCGTCAATGGTCTCGAAGGGAGCGACGCGTACGTTGAAGTTGGCCTTGGCCACAGGCGGAAGCACGTTGTGGGCGTTGGAGCCTTCCATCTGCGTAAGCGCGTAGGTGGTCCTGAGCATGGCGGCCGTCTCGGGCGAGGCGGCCATGATCTTGGTGACGGCAGGGCGCGTGAGCCACAGGTTCCCAAAGACCGCCTGGTAAAGCTCGCTGCTCCTGGCCCCAAGCTCGGCAAGCGTGGCTTCGACCACTGGCGAAAGCACGGGCTTTCCGGGGTTGGCGCTAATCTGCTCGCACACACGGCACAGAAGGCGGCAAGCGTCGTTGGCGGCAGGCGTTGAGGCGTGGCCGCCGTCGGCTCGGGCCGTCACCGTAAGATCAACATGGCCCTTCTCGCACACGCCCACCATGGCAACGGGAACCTCGACGCCAAGCGGCGCGTCGGCCGCGATGGCACCTCCCTCGTCGAGGACCATATAGGGGTGGATGTCATGGTCGGAAAGCCACTGGACGGCATGGGCGCAGGTGGGAGCCGCAACCTCTTCGCCGTCACTCGAGAAGTACCACACGTCACGAGGAGGGACGTAGCCCTGGCCAACAAGATGCTCGGCGGCTTCGAAGAAAGCGCCCACGATGCACTTGGTGTCGAGCGTGCCGCGAGCCCAAATCTCGCCGTCTACAATCTCGGCGCCAAAGGGGTCATGTTCCCAGTCTTGCCCCTCCACGGGAACGACGTCCTGGTGGGCCATCATCACCACCGGGTCGAGCGAGGCGTCCGAACCCGGCCAGCGAAGCAGGATGCCGAAGTCATCGATGCGCGTAAGCTCGGCCACCTCAAAGAAGCGCGGGTAGAGACGCTGGAGTGTGGGAATCCAACGCTCAAAGGGCTCGTTGTCGCGCTCGCTTGGGTCATCGCGAGAGACCGTAGGGATGCGCAAGAGCTCGCAGAAGCGCTCCACCACCGCCTCGTCAGCCTTGTAACCGCCAGCCCCGAGAGGGCTTCCCTTCGCCACCGATGCAGCCATGTCTGTCCTTCCTCCAAAGGATCTTTTGTTGGAGGACAGCATAGGACCGTCGCGCGGCAGGGCATGCCTGGCGCTGAAAACGTATCAGGTTGTTCACGTTGCCATGAGAAAGCCTGGCCGCAAGCAGCGCCACTAGAACGCCCCAAGGCAGGCAGCTAAAAGCAAGGTTGCGCAGCAAGCAGAAGTCGCTGACCAACCAACCTAAAGCAAGATTGTGCAAGCCTGAGAGAGAAGCGAAGGTTAGGCAGCTCAAGGCAAGATCGCGCGGCCCCGCGCAAGCGCAGGGCAAAAAACCTACTTGCCCGGACGCTCCACGTACTCGATCTGCGGGTGGAAGCGAAGGCCCTCGAAGGTGCCACCGAGAACCGCCTCGGCTCGCTCGAGCTTGCGGCCCTTGGCCTCGGTCGCAATACGGAAGAGGTGGTTGAGGTCACGTGCGAGGACATAGCCGTAGCCGCGCGCACCCTCGCCTCGATAGAGCACGATGTCGTTGCGGTAGGCAAGGCGGAAGCGCCCGATGCGTTCGCCGGTGTCGGTGGCGATGTTGCCCGCGCTGTTCTGCTTGCACTTGTGGGTGACCTTGCTCGTGCCCACCACATAGCAGGGGTATCGACGAGAAATGCGACGGGTGAACTCCCAGTCATCGGTCCAGATGAAGAAGTCGGCGATGGGCAGGCCCAGCTCGGCGATGACGTCTGCAGGGACGAACAGCGACACGAACGAAGCCAGGGTGCAAGGCTGAAGCTCGGGCGTGAAGTCGGCGATGGTGGTGTGGAGCGGATGGCGCTGCTTGTTCATGATGCAGGGTTCGCCGTCGGTCCACAGGCACACGCTCGTGAGGTAGCCGTACTCGCCCGAAAGGCCCTCGCCGGCAATGAGCAGCTCTCGCAGGGTGTCGGCGTGCGCCATGCAGTCGTCGTCCATGACCCAGACATAGTCGTAGCCAAGCTCGACAGCCTTGCGCATGCCGTAGTTGAAGCCGCCGGCGCCGCCGAGGTTCTCGCCGGTGTTGAAATAGCGAATCTCGCCGGCTTCCACGCGGGCGGCAAGCGCCTCTTCGGTGCCATCGGTGCTGGCGTTGTCCACAACGATGACACCAAGCTCATAGCGCTCGCCAAGCTTGGCGAGGTCTTGGGCGGCAAGGCAATCAAGGCACTCCTGGAGGAGCTCCTTGCGGTTGTACGTGACGACGACGGCCGCGACGCTCTTGCGACCGGATTCGCCCGCCATTAGTTGAACTGCTTTCGGTAGGCCTCGCAGACTTCCTTGGTGGGGCCGACCATACGCTGCTCGCCCTTCTCAATCCACACGCAGCTCGTGCACAGGCGCTCAACCTGCTCGAGGCTGTGGCTCACGAACAGCACCGTGACGTCGCCGCTCTCGATGAACTGGCGAATGCGGCGCTCGCACTTCTCCTGGAAGAAGACGTCGCCGACCGAAAGGGTCTCGTCGACGATGAGGACATCGGGCTCAACAACAGTGGCGATGGCGAAGGCGATGCGGGCCACCATGCCGCTCGAGTAGTTCTTGAGCGGCAT
>CAVHWW010000002.1:0-12229 GCA_963639715.1 Acutalibacteraceae bacterium | reverse complement strand
TCGAGCTCGGGCGCGGGCACGCCCCACTCGATGTTGCCGGTGATGCGGAAGGGCAGCAGGCACTTGCCCGTGCGGAACTGCACGTGCGCCTCCTCGAGCACGGCGCGTGCCTCGTCGCGAGCCTCCCAATCGGCAAACTCCACCGAGAAGCTCGTCTGGTTGCCCTGGGCCTCGTGCACCGTGTGGGCGGGAAGCTTGTCCGCGGCGGCGTCGAAGTCCTCGCGCAGCTCGTTTTTGATATAGATGACCGGAGCCACGAGGCTCTCACGAACGGTCTTGGTGATGACAGAACGCACCTGCTCGTCGGCGTCCCACTCGTCCATGAGCGACTCGAGCTGCTCGGCGAAGGCCGGCAGGTCGAAGTACCAGTTCTCGCAGGGACGCAGCTCGGGCTTGGTGCCGGTGAGCTGCGAGACGGGAGCAATGAGCTCCTCCGGGTCGAACTGGTGGCCCAGGTCGCATTCGTCGGCATAGGCCTTCTCGGACTTGCAACCACGCACCGGGCAGTGGCCGATGACCTGGCGGCCGTTCAGGAAGGTCTTGGCCTCGGTGTCATAAAACTGCAGGGTGGCGCGCTTCTTGAGGGCGCCTACCTCGTGCAGGCGGGTAATCCAGTCGTTCGAGAGCTTGGCGTGGAAGGGCTTGGCCGGCTCAAGGCCGCTGCCAGCGTAGATGTCGAGCGAGATCTGGTAGGCGTCGAGGGCAGCCTTCTGGTTGTCGTGGTGGCCGCGGACGTAGTCGGTGATGGTGCCGCTGAACTCGCCGGCCTCAGTGAGTTTGCGATAGCCTTCCATGATCGGCGAACCGTAGCAGTCGGTGCCCGAGACAAACAAAACGTTCTCGGCACCGATGCGGTCGCGCAGGAAGCGCGCAAAGAAGTCGGCCGGCACGAACACGCCGCCGATGTGGCCAAAGTGCAGGTCCTTGTTGCCGTACGGCATGCCAGCCGTTACGACGGCGCGCGCCGGGAAGTGGGGACGGTTCGCGTTCAGATCAGCCATGGGAGCCCTTCTCGCCTAGTCAATAACTTCGCTATTGTCGCACTTTTGCGCCCTTAGTCGAGAGGGCGCAACAGACGCACGCGGCGCGGCCGCCACGCACGGCAGCGGGCAAGGAATTGCGCAGACTGCCCTTTGAGGTGCGCAGGCAACGGCTTTGCCCACGCCGCCTGGACGACGACAGCCACCAACGCGGCAGACCCAACGCAGGACGCACGTGCAGCGCCCCGTGGAAGACCCAACGCAGGATGCACGCGCAGCGCCCCGTGGCAGACCCAACGCAGGATGCACACGCAGCGCCCCGTGGCAGGCCTAGCGCAGGATGCACGCGCAGCGTCCCGTGGCAGATCAAACGCGGGCCGCATACGCAGCATCTCGTCAAACCGCCAGCACGGCCACACAAAAAAGCGGAAGACCCCAGCCAAAGCCAAGGCCTCCCGCACTCATACATTCCCAATGGACCCACTCGGCGCCGTCGGCGAAGCGAGCTCAGCCGCGCCCCTACCCCAGGGTCGCAAGCGAATCCGCGGGGAAGGTCACCGTGATGGTGGTGCCCTGACCGGGCTCGCTTTGCAATGAGAGCTCGGCGCCGTGGCAGGCGGCGGCATGCTTGACGATGGCCAGGCCCAGACCGGTGCCACCACGCTCGCGCGAACGGCTCCCCTCCACGCGATAAAAGCGCTCGAAGACCTTGGCCTGTGCCTCGGCCGGAATGCCCAGGCCCGTATCTGCCACCGACAGCGTGGGGCGCCCCTCCACCACGGCCACGCTCGCGCGCACCGTTCCGCCTTCGCGGTTGTATCGAATGCCGTTGTCGCACAGGTTGTAAGCAAGCTCGTCGAGCAGGCGCGGCAGACCGAATATGATCACCGGCTCGCCGCCCGCCTCAAGCGAAACACCCGCCGCATTAGCAGAGGGCGACAGACGATGCTGGACATCCAGCAGCACGTGGCGCAGATCGACCGGCTCGGGCGTTCCAAGCAAGCTCTTGTCCTGCGAGCGCTCGGATTCGTCGAGCTTGGAAAGGGTGAGGATGTCGTTCACGAGGCTCGTCATGTGCTGGGCCTCATCGTAGATGCGCCCGGCGAACTCGCTTACGTCCTCAGGCCTGGCAATGCCGTCACGGATGAGCTCAGCCGCGCCAGAGATGGAGCTCAGCGGCGTCTTAAGCTCATGGGTGACATTTGAGGTGAACTCTCGCCGCATGAGGTCGTTGCCACGCAGCTCGCCCATCTGTTCGTCAATGCGCTCAACAAGCGGCTCAACCTCCACGTAGGAGGAATCAGAGACGGGGTTTGCCGGGTCGATGGCAAGGATGGGCGAGACGATGAAGTCGACCACAAGCCTCGAGATGGCCCAGCACACGAGAATGACGACCAAAACCACCGCGGCGGCAAAGAAGAGGTCATGGCCAAGGGCAGCGGCCGCGCTCTCGCGAGTGACCGCCAGGCGCAAGACATTGCCGTTGTCCAGGCGCAATGCGCGATAAATCTCGATGCACCCAACCGTGTCACTCTCGCGCTCCGAGGAGCCGGCACCAGTCTGGAGAGCCTCGGCCACCTCGGGTCTGTCAGCGTGGTTGGGCATCTCATCGACATTGTTCTCGCTGTCGTAGAGCACCGTGCCATCCGAAGAGATGTAGGTGATACGAACGTCATCCACCTGCATGTTTGCGAGTCGCATAAGGTCGGTGTCGTTGTTGCGCAGAGACGAGCCTATGACGAGGCACTGCGTCTCGAGCATCTCACCCGCGTCTTCGATGGCACTGTTCTGGTAGATGATGGTAGAGATGGCAAGCACCACAACGGCCACAACGGCAGAAACGCTCGCCAGGGCCACGAAGATGCGGCGCGCCAGCGAGCGCTGTCTGTGAGAATGCCCCTCGGGCTGACGGGCTTGGGTCATGGGTGTATCGACTCCCTCATCGGCGTTGGCCATGCCTGCCTCGAACTCATCTGTCTCAGCAAGCTCCTGAAACCCCGCCTGCTCTTCTTCGGGAGTACTCTCGCTCATGAACCTAGCCCCTTAGTCGGTAGCCAACTCCTCGTACCGTCTCAATCATGTCGGCGTTGTCGCCGAGCTTCTGGCGCAGCGTCTGGACGTGGACGTCGACCGTGCGGCTTCCGCCGTCGAAGTCCCAGCCCCACACGCGCTGCAGCAGAGTCTCGCGATTGAAGACCACGCCGGGCGACTTCATGAGAAACGATAGCAGGTCGAACTCCCTTAAGGTTAGGTTCAGCTCCTGGCCGTCGCAGCTCGCCTCATGGCGCGCCGGCGACAGCGTAAGCGGCCCCACCTCAAGGGTGTCGGGCACGGCCTTGACGGAGGCGGAGGCGCGAGCCGGCGCGCGGCGCAGAAGCGCGCGCACGCGGCTCACCATCTCCATCATGCCGAAGGGTTTGGCTAGGTAGTCGTCGGCGCCGCCGTCGAGGGCGGTCACGGTGTCGAGCTCGGAGTCGCGGGCGGTGAGCATCATCACCGGCACCTGGGACAGGCCCGGCGTCTGCCTAATGCGTCGAAGGATCGAAAGCCCATCGGTGTCGGGCAGCATGATGTCGAGAAGCACCGCGTCGGGCACGCGCTCGGCGCAGGCGCGGCGGAAGGCCGCATCATCGGGCAGGCCCTTGGCCTCAATGCCAGCCTGCGACAGCGCATAGACCGTCAGCTCGCGGATGTTCTTCTCGTCCTCGACGTAGTAGATCACCGGTTCGTTCTCCATCCGAAGGTCGCCCACTTTGGACTACTCCGGAAGCTTCTCGTCGTCGCCGGAGTGATCCCCTTGGGTAAGGATACGCTCTCCGGTGGCACGGAAGACCGCCCAATCGGCGATGCGCTGGGCGGTGTCGCCGACGTGCTCGAAGTGCTTGGCGGCCATAAGCAGCTCGGGCAGGCTCTTGGGAGAGGGCTTGCCGGCCTTGATGAGCTCAACGACGGCAGCGACGGCGGATTCGTACATCTCGTCAAGCTCATCGTCGCTTTCGATGACCGAACGGGCAAGGTTCTCGTCCTTGGTGAGGAACGCGACCATGCTGTTCTCAACCATGACTGCGGCGTGCTCACTCATCCTCGTGAAGTCGTCGGCAAGGCGCGAAGAGGCCTTGCGGCTGACCTCGGAGAAGATGAAGGCGATGGAGCGCGTGATGGAGTCAATCCTGGTGAGGTCGGAAACGACGCGGTAGGACGCGGTAATAAAGCGCAGGTCATCACCGATGAGCGGCTGCTGGAGCAGCATGATGTCGAGACAAATCGACTCAAGCTCCTGGCGAAGGCGGTCGGCGGCCTTCTCGCCGGCAAGCAGGCCTTCGACGGCGCCGCGGTCGCCCGTGGCAGCAAGGCCGGCAGCGCGAACGTCGCTCGCGCACTTCTCGGCAAAGCGGGTGAGCAGGTTCTCGGTCTCGTTGAGCTGCTTCATGAATTCGACTCGAGTACGCATATCAGCTGAACCTTCCTGATAGATATTCCTGGGTGCGCTGCTCGCGGGGGTTGGCGAACAGTTCCTTGGTGGGCGCGGCTTCGATAAGCTCGCCGAGGTAGAAGAAGGCGGTCTTGTCGGCCACACGGGCGGCCTGCTGCATGTTGTGGGTCACGACCACGACGGTGTGGTCACGGGCGAGCTTCTGCATGAGCTCCTCGACCATGAGGGTGGAGATGGGGTCGAGGGCGCTCGTGGGCTCGTCCATGAGCAGGATGTCGGGGCTCGTCGCAAGCGCGCGGGCGATGCACAGGCGCTGCTGCTGGCCACCGGAAAGTCCCAGGCCGCTCTGATCGAGCTTGTCCTTGACCTCGTCAAAGAGGGCTGCCTCGGTGAGGGTGCGCTCCACGATCTCGTCGGCCTGGGCGCGCGTGAGCTTGCACATGCGGTTGGGGCCGTACAGGACGTTGTCGCGGATGCTCATCGGGAAGGGGTTGGGGTGCTGGAACACCATGCCCACGTGAACGCGCAGCGAGTTGGCGTCCATCGAGAAGATGTCCTGGCCACCAAACTCGATCTGGCCCTCGTGGCGCACCGTCTCGACGAAGTCGCACATGCGGTTGAAGGTGCGCAGCAGCGTGGACTTGCCGCAGCCGGAAGGCCCGATGAAGGCCGTGGCACGGCGCTCGGGAATCTCGAGGTTAATGTTCTTGAGGGCCTGGAAGTCCCCGTACCAAAGGTTGAAGTCGCGCACGGCAAGGGCGCAGGCGACGTCGTCGACGTCGCGGTTCTGCGCGTAGGTGAACTCCTTCTCCATCTATATCACCCAAACCTTCCGCTGAGGTAGTCCGCAAGGCGCTGGTCTTCGGGAGACATGAAGATGCGCTTGGTGGGGCCGCACTCCACCATGTCGCCCATGTAGAAGAAGGCCGTGCGGTCGCTCACGCGGGTAGCCTGCTCCATGTTGTGCGTGACGATGGCCACGCAGATGCCGCTGTCGGCGATTGAGCGGATGGTCTCCTCCACGCTGAAGGTGGAGATGGGATCAAGGGCGCTGCAGGGTTCGTCGAACAGGACAACGTCGGGGTCCATGGCCAGCGTGCGGGCAATGCACAGGCGCTGCTGCTGGCCGCCGGACAGGCCAAAGCCGCTCTGGTCGAGCTTGTCCTTGACCTCGTCCCAAAGGGCCGCCTGCCTAAGCGAGCGCTCCACGAGCTCGTCGCCCTCGGCGCGACTGGCCACGCGGCCGTGACGCTTGGGCGCGAACAGGATGTTCTCGCGGATGGACTTGCGGAAGGGCGTGGGCTGCTGGAACACCATGCCGATGCTGGTACGCAGCGTAAAGAGGTTCTCCTCGCGCGTATTGATGTCGCGGCCATGGTAGAAGATCTGGCCACCGATGTCGCACTTGGGAATCTCGCGATTCATGAGGTTGAGGCAGCGCAGGAAGGTGGACTTGCCGCAACCGGAGGGGCCGATGAGGGCCGTCACGCTGCCAGCGTCAAAGCCGAGCGTCGTGGGATGCAGCGCCTCCTTGGTGTGGTTGTAGCGCACGGTAACGTCAGTGGCCTGGAGCAGGTGGGTCTGGTTCTCCCCCACCTCGGCGGCCTCGGCGCCTTGCGCAGTCATGGTCTCGCTCATTCGCTCGTCAACCTCCTCGCGAGCGCCTTGCCGACGACGCGGGCAAGCACGTTGAACAGAAGCACGCAGATGATGAGCACGGCCGCGGTGCCCCAGACGATCTCGTCGTTGCCGGGCGTGGGCTCCATCTTGAGCTTCCAGATGTGGACGGCCAGGGTCTCGGCCGGACGGAAGATGTTCCAGGGGCTGCGCGGGCTCGTGATGGCAGCGGAGAAGTTCAGGCGAGAGGCGGCCGAGCCCGAGGTGAAGATGAGGGCGGCAGCCTCGCCAAACACGCGACCGGCGCTGATGACGATGCCGGTGACGATGGCGGGCATGGCGGCGGGCAGCAGGATGTTGAGCGTCGTCTCCCAGCGGGTGAGGCCCATGGCCAGCGCCGCGTCGCGCTGGCTGCGCGGGACGTCCTCGAGCGCCTGCTGGATCACGCGGACCAGGATGGGGATGTTGAACATCGTGAGTGCCAGGGCGCCGGCGATGATCGAGATGCCCCAGCCGAGCACCACCACGAAGAACAGGCTGCCGAACATGCCCACGACGATGGAGGGCAGGCTCGAGAGGGTCTCGATGGCCGTGGAGGCGGCCTGCGTCACCCAGTTGTCGGGCGCATACTCCACGAGGAAGATGGCGGCGCCCAGGCTGATCGGCACGCTGATGATGAGCGTGATGATCAGCATGTAAAACGAGTCGAAGAGCTGGAAGGCGATGCCAGGCAGCGTGTCATCGGAGCTGGAGTTAGTGAGGAAGCCCGGCTGGAAGACCTTCCACAGGCCGCGCGCCAAGATGTAGATGACGATGGCAGCCAAAAGGGCAAGCACGAGCCCCACGACAGCGGTGAGCACGGCGGTGGCGAGTTTGTCGGCGCGGCCGATCTTGGCGGCGTGGGCGTCGAGGTCGACGCTCTTGACGGGGTCGTTTGCGAGGGTCTCTTCGCTAGCCATTTGCCTTCGCCCCCTTCTTGCCGATGATGTGGATGATCATGATGAACAGCAAAGACATGCCCATGAGCAGAAGGCCCAGGCTCCACAGGGCGTGGTACTCCACAGAACCCGTCGTGGCGTTAGCAAGGCCGCTCGTAAGCGCGGTGGTGAGGGTGGCCGCCGGGTCGAGCAGGCCGTTGGGCATGGCCTTCTCGACGCCACCGATGACCATCTGGACGGCCAGTGTCTCGCCGAAGGCGCGAGTCATGCCAAGGATGACGGCGGTGAGCAGACTCGGCAGCGCGCTCTTGAGGACCACGTTGGTCACCGTCTGCCAGCGCGTGCAGCCAAGGGCGTAGGAGCCCTCGCGGTACTGGTTGGGCACGGCGGCCAAAGCGTCGATGGACAGCGTGGTCACGGTCGGCAAGATCATGACGGCCAAAACGATGGCGCCCGAAAGGATGCCTGCGCCGGTGCCTGCGGCCTGGCCAAAGATGGCGCGCATGGCCGAGTTGACGACCGTAAGGCCAATGAGGCCGTAGACGACGCTGGGGATGCCCACGAGCAGCTCGACGAGCGGCTGGAAGATCTTGCGGCCGAAAACCGGGCGAATCTCGACCACGAAGATGGCCGAGCCCAGGGCCACCGGCAGGGCGAACAGCGTCGCCAGCAGGGTGACGGAGAAGGAGCCCACGATAAGGGGCAGGGCGCCGTAACGCCCGTCGGACACGATCCAGTTCTGTCCGAAGATGAAGCTGCCAAAGTTAACGCCGTCGACGAAGAACGTAGTGAGGCCCTGCTCGGCCACCATCACAATGAGGGTGATTACGACAAGGGCCACGAGGGCCACACAGGCCCCCGTGAGCCCCAGTCCCACGTTCTCGAGGCGTCGCTTAGGCAGAAGAGCCTTTGCCATAGCGATTCCCATCTGAGAAGTTACGAACTAAGCAGCGGTGACGTTGCCCTCGGCGTCCTTCTGGACCTTCATGCCGGTCAGAGGAATGAAGCCCTCCTCCTCGACGAGCGAGCCCTGGACCTCGTCAGAGAGCATGTAGTCGATGAAGGCGAGGGTGACCTCGTCGGCGTCGGAAGCGACGTACATGTGCTCGTAGGACCAGATCTTGAAGTCGCCGCTCTCGACGTTAGCGGAGGTCGGCTCGACACCGTCGACCTTGAGGGCCTTGAACTTGGAATCGTCGAAGTAGGAGAAGGCGAGGTAGGAGATGGCGCCGGCGGTCTGCTGGACCTTCTCGACGACGGTGCCGGAGGAGTCCTCCTCGGCGACCGGCTTGAAGGAGTCGGGCACGGTGGCACCGGCGAGGACGGCGTCCTCGAAGGTGGCGCGGGTGCCGGAGCCGGCCTTACGGTTGATGACCTGGATGGCGCCGGCGGTGCCGCCCACCTGGCTCCAGTCGGTGATCTCACCGGTGAAGATGCCCTTGAGCTGCTCGGTGGTGAGGTCGTCGACGTCGACGTCGCTGTTCACGATCGGGCCCATGCCCACGACGGCGACCTTGTTGTCGACGAGCTTCTCGACGTCAGCAGCCTCGAGCTTGGCCTCGGCGAAGACGTCGGAGCGGCCGATCTGGGCCTTGCCGTCCTTGACGTCGGACAGGCCCTGGCCAGAGCCACCACCGGAGATGGTGATGTTGACGTTGGCGTTGGCGTCCATGAAGTTGTTGGCAGCAGCCTCGACGAGGGGCTGGAAGCTGGTGGCGCCGGAGCAGGTGACAGAGCCCTCAAGCTCGGCGGCAGCCTCAGTGGCGGCTTCGGTGCTGGCGCTGGAGCCGGAGCCACCGCAGCCAACGAGGCCGAGACCGGCGATGGCGGTGAAGCCACCGGCGAAACCGAGGAACTGACGACGAGACATACCCTTGCTCATGGTTCTCCTTTACGTTGAGTCTTGGGGGAGCCTGCGCCGGCGCACCCTTTGCGCCAGCAACCGCCCTTTGCGGCGGCCCCCTCATGTCCAGTGGCAACTCTAGGGGCCGCACGGCGGCGCTTTAAGCTCATCGCCCGTCCCTTACGTGGGCGTGACGAGTCCTTACCTCGGCCTGATTTCGCCTTACGTTCCCCTGACAATTGGGCGCAGGGCGGATGACGGCGATGTCGGGGGCGCCCCCTACCTGCAAGCGGAGTGTATTTCTGCGCGCACGTAGGGCGTATGCGCACGTTAGGCCCAGTGAGCATCGTTCGGACACAAACAAAGGGAGTCGGGCGCCCAAGCTCCATGCGAAGGCGTGCCCCCTCAAATAAGTAAGGTTCCAAATAATTAGGCTCCATATGATTAGGTACCTTGACTATCTCTCCCAATGCTCCTAGTATGCTTGCATCACCTATAAGGAGGACTATGGACCAACCCATAAAAGACCAGGTAGGGAGCATCACCGAGACTCCCCCTCCCACCTCGGAGAACGAGGGCGTACCCGCCCACGGCGAGCCCGGCAGCGGCTTTACCATTTGCGGTCGTATTGACGCCCACCCCGCCTCGAGCGTCGACGACCCCTTCCGCCCGCGTTGGATGGACATCGAGGACCCCCATGAGCGCCAGTGCGCCCACATCGTGGACACCCTGGGCTTCTGCGGCCACTACATCCACGTGAACGGCGGCGGACGTTCGGGGCGCGCACCCATCATCTGCGCGCTTCGCAAACGCGGCGGCGAGATGCCCCAGCGCGAGCTCATGAACATGTTCGACCTCAAGGCCGGCTCGCTCAGCGAGGTCCTTGCCAAGGTCGAACGCGACGGGCTCATCGAGCGCACGCGCGACCCGCAAGACCGCCGTCAGCTCATCGTGTGCCTCACCGCCGAGGGCGAGGCCCAGGCCGACCTCGAGCAAGCCCGACGCGAGCGGTTCCGCGCAAACGCCCTCACCTGCCTCACCGCAGACGAGAAGTCCCAGTTCGAGGACATGCTCGCCCGCATCAAGGAACACTGGAAGCAACTCGACCCAGAGAAGGAGGATTGTCCGTGCAACAAAGAGTAAAAGGCGCAGCCGAAGAAAAGGTTGACTACGGCAAGATCATGAAGCGCCTCATGGGCAGCATCCGCGAGTACAAGAAGGTCACCGTCGCCACGCCGCTTCTGGTGCTTGGCGAGGTCATCTGCGAGATGGCCATCCCCTTCCTCACGGCGGCGCTTATCGACAACATCCAGGCCGGCGCCACGGTGTCCGAGCTGCTCTCCCCTTCCGGCATCCTCATCGCCCTGGCCCTCATCTCGCTGGCCTTCGGTATCGCCGCTGGCGTCACCTGCAGCTACGCCAGCTGCGGTTTTGCGAAGAACCTGCGCCAGGACCTCTTCTACAACATCCAGCGCTTTAGCTTCGCCAACATCGACGACTTCACCGCCAGCTCGCTGGTGACGCGTCTCACCACCGACATCACGAACGTCCAGATGGCGTTCATGATGATCATCCGCATCGCCGTGCGCTCGCCGCTGTGCCTGGTCTTCGCCTTCATCATGGCGACGGTCATGGGCGGCCCGCTCGCGCTCATCTATGCGGTCATCCTGCCGCTTCTGGCCTGGGGCCTGTTCGGCATCATCAACAAGGTGCACCCCATCTTCACGAGCGTCTTCCACAAGTACGACGCGCTCAACGAGTCGGTTGAGGAGAACGTCACCGGCATGCGCGTGGTGAAGAGCTATGTACGCCAGGACTATGAGAAGAAGAAGTTCGCCGACGCCGCGCAGGACGTGTGCTTTGACTTCACGCGCGCCGAGAAGCTGCTCGCCTTCAACAACCCGATGATGATGCTCGCCATCGACATCACCTGGGTCGTCATCATCTACTTTGGCTCGCAGGTGATCATCACCGGCGGCGGCAACGGCTTCAACGTCGGCCAGCTCTCCGCCATCTTCACCTACGGCTTCCAGATCCTCATCAGCCTCATGCAGCTCTCCATGATCTTCGTCATGGTGACGATGTCTGACGAGAGCGCCCGCCGTATCGACGAGGTGCTTGTCGCTGAGCCCACCATCGCCTCGCCGGCCAACGCCGTGACCGAGGTCGCCGACGGCTCCATCGACTTCGACCACGTGAGCTTCAAGTACTCCGCCATCGCCGAGCGCCAGGCCCTTGCCGATGTTGACCTGCACATCAAGAGCGGCGAGACCGTGGGCATCATCGGCGGCACCGGTTCGGCGAAGTCGACCCTCGTGAACCTCATCGCCCGCCTCTACGACACCACCGAGGGCACCGTGAGCGTGGGCGGCGTGGACGTGCGCAACTACGACCTCGAGACCCTGCGCACCAACGTCGCCATGGTGCTGCAGAAGAACATCCTGTTCAGCGGCACCGTTGCCGAGAACCTTCGCTGGGGCAACCCCGACGCCACCGACGAGGAGGTGCGCGAGGCGGCCAAGCTCGCCTGCGCCGACGAGTTCCTCGACGGCATGCGCGAGGGCTACGACACCTGGTGCGAGCAAGGCGGCTCCAACTTCTCCGGTGGCCAGAAGCAGCGCCTGTGCATCGCGCGTGCCCTGCTGCGCCGCCCCAAGGTGCTGATCTTGGACGACTCCACGAGCGCCGTCGACACCAAGACCGACGCCAAGATCCGCGAGGGCCTCGCAAGCTATCTGCCCGACACCACCAAGATCATCATCGCGCAGCGTACGGCCTCGGTTGAGGACGCCGACCGCATCATCGTGATGGATGGCGGCCGCATCGCCGACATGGGCACCCACGCCGAGCTCATGGGCCGCTGCTCCATCTACCGCGAGACCTACACCTCGCAGAACAGCATGAACACCGACGAGGGCGCCGCAGCCGCAGACGCCGAGTCCGAGAAGGGAGGCGAGGGCCTTGAGTAGCGCCAAGACCGCGCCCAAGCGCGCACAGATCAACCCGGCCACCGCGGCCAGGCTCATCAAGTCGCTCTTCTCCTTCTATCCGCGCCTTCTGCCGCTGGTCATCGTCTGCCTGCTGGTCTCGGCCATCACGAGCTGCTTCGGCGCGGTGTTCCTCCAGTCGGCGCTCGCCATCATCACCGAGTTCCGCGCCAACGGCGACTGGGCGGCAGCTCAGCCCCAGATCCTAAAGACGGTCGCGACGCTGGCGCTCGTGTACCTCACGGGCCTCGTCGCCTCCACCATCTGGAACCGCTCGATGGCCATCATCACGCAGGGCTCGCTCGAGCAGCTGCGCGAGAAGGTCTTCAACCGCATGCAGGACCTTCCCATCAGCTACTTCGACACGCACCAGCGTGGCGACATCATGAGCCACTACACCAACGACATCGACGCCCTGCGCCAGATGATCT
>CAVHWW010000001.1:0-12895 GCA_963639715.1 Acutalibacteraceae bacterium | reverse complement strand
GCGAGGTTACGGCTTTTTTGTTGTCCGGCGTATTCGGTACAATCAAACGGTTAACGACGACTGGCCGGGCTTAAGGCTTGGCCGCACAAGGGGGACGCATGAAGCGTGACGCCGACGAGGCTCGCGACGAGGTCGCTGCCGACAGCGAGCAGGTAGAAGACATCAAGCAGGCCGCCGAGCCCGAGCAGCCGCAGGATAAGCAGGCCGACAAGGCCGCTGCCAAGGAGGCCGCAAAGCAGGCTAAGGCCGAGGCAAAGGCCGCGAAGAAGGCTGCCAAGGACGCTAAGCCCAAGACGAAGATGGCTATCGAGCGCCGCCGCCAGGCCACGCCGCTCATCTGCTGTGCCTTCCTCGTCATTCTGAGCATCGTGGCCATGGTGCTGCCTTCGTGGAGCATCCCGCGCGGCCACCTGCTCGGCGGCGGCTCGCTCGTGACCTATACGGCGAGCGACTACGAGGACAACGCCAGCGCATCCGACGTCCTCTCCAAGCTCAAGTCCCGTGCTAATGACCTCGACCAGCTTGACCTCAGCGTCACCCAGACCGGCGACGACACCTTCTGCCTGCGCGTGCCGGCCAGCTACGACGCCAGCGCCGTCGCCGACGCTCTCTCGCGCCACGGCAAGTTCGAGCTCGCCCGCGTCGACACCATCTCCGACGCCGACGCCCTCCAGAAGATCACCAACAGCGCCGAGAACATCGAGCTTACTGACGGCACCTACGAGGCGTTCGTCACCGGTGGCAACGTGAAGAAGGCTTCGGTGGTCGAGCAGACCTACTACGGCACCACCTACTACACCCTCACCATCGAGCTTGATGACGAGGGTGCGGACTCGCTGGCTTCCGTCACCGAGGACCTGGCCGATTCTTCCGGCCAGATTGCCGTCATCATGGACAACGTCATCCTGTCCACGCCCAGCGTGAGCAGCAAGCTCGAGGGTGGCAAGATCAGCATCTCGGGCGGCTTCACTGAAGACGAGGCCTACTCGCTGGCCGCCGCCATCAACTCCGGCGAGCTGCCCTGTAGCCTCTCCCAGACCGAGCCCGAGGAGTTCACTGGCCCCTTTGGCGGTCACGCGGCGTTCGTCATTGGCATGAGCGCTCTCGTGCTTGCCGCGCTTGTGACCATCGCGGCCTGCACCAAGTTTGGCATGGGCTCGCTCGTGGTGCTCGAGGGTGAGATTCTCGTCGTCTTTGCCTCGATGGGCATTCTCACCATCCTCTACCGCTTTGGCCTTGTGATCATGGGCACCTTCGAGCTCATGGGCCTGGGCTTGGCCGAGCTCTCCGGCATGCTCGTGGGCTTCTTCCTCGTGAGGAGCTATCACAAGCGTCGTGCCGAGGGCCTGTCGGTGCGCAAGGCCCAGCAGCGTGCCTGCGAGATGATTCTCACCAGGAGCGCCGCCGCCTGTGCCGCTTGCGTGGCCGTCTTCATTGTGGCAGCCATCCTGCTGCACGGCTCGATGCGCGAGCTGTTTGTCTCGGCCGCTGCGGCCGACTTCGCCCTGCTCGTCTTCATCCCGCTCTACTTTGACCCGGCAATCCGCGTTTTCACCGCCAACGACGCCACCCGTGCCAAGAAGGCAAAGGCCGAGGCCGCTGAGTCCGACGCTGCTGCTACGGACGGGGAGTAGCGCATGAGCGGCCTGCGAGAGAGCGGGCGCTGGCACGTCCTTCCCGCAGATATGGCGGCCGAGCACGAGGTTCGCTCGGCCACGGGCGTAAGCTCGCTTGCCGCGCGCGTCATGGTGGCGCGCGGTATTCGCACCGCCCAGGAGGCTCGCGAGTTCCTCACGCCGTCGCTTGAGCGCGACTGGCATGACCCTCTTGAGCTGCCCGGGCTTCCCGAGGCAGCCGACCGTGTGGAGGCTGCCGTGCGCGCGGGCGAGGTCATTGCCGTGTTTGGTGACTTTGACGTCGACGGTATGAGCTCGACCTGCCTGCTCACCTTGGCTTTGCGCGAGCTGGGTGCCGAGGTCCATCCCTACATTCCCAGGCGTTTTGGCGAGGGTTACGGCCTGTCTGCCGAGGCGCTCGAGCGCGTGGTTGAGGGCTGCCACCCCAGCCTCATCATTACGGTCGACAACGGCATTGCCGCTGCGGCCGAGGTTAAGGCCGTGCGTTCCCATGGCATCGACGTGGTGGTGACCGATCACCACGAGCCGGCCGACCTCGTGCCTGCTGGCGTGCCGGTCTGCGACCCCAAGCTCGACCACAGCTGCCCGAGCTGCGACTTGGCGGGAGCTGGCGTGGCCCTCAAGCTCGTTCATGAGCTGGGTCGTCGCTTTGGCGTGCCTGAACTGTGGCGCAACTACACCGACATGGCCACGCTCGGCACCATCTCCGACATGATGAATCTCACGCGCGAGAACCGAGCCCTGGTGAGCGAGGGCATCGAGCGCATGCGCCACACCGACCGCCCGGGCATCGTGGCCCTGGCTGCCGTGGCTGGGTGCGACCTGGCCCACATCGAGGCCGACGGCCTGCCCTTCTCGCTTATCCCCAGGCTCAACGCCGCTGGCCGCATGGGCGACGTCGACGTGGCCTTTAACCTGCTTATCTCGAGCGACGCCGCCGAGGCCGCTCGCTTGGCCGCCGAGCTCGAGACCATCAACCAGAACCGCCGCGAGATCGAGCGGGACCTGGCAGACGCTGCCATGGCCATGGTGGAGGAGACCTACGACGGCGGCCGCGCCATCGTCGTGGGCGGTGAGGGTTGGCACGAGGGCGTGAAGGGTATCGTCGCCTCGCGCGTGGTCAACCGCTACCACGTGCCGGCCATTCTGTTCTCCATCTCCGACGGCGTGGCCCACGGATCGGGCCGCTCCGTGGGTTCGGTCAACCTCTTTGCGGCCGTGGAGGCCTGCTCTGACTTGCTCGTGCGCTTTGGCGGGCATGCCGGCGCGGTGGGCGTCACCATCGACGCCGAGAACATCGACGCCTTCCGTGAGCGCCTTTCCGCCGAGCTTGCCAAGCTGCCGGCCGAGCAGTTCGTCGACACGGACGAGGTTGCGGCCGTGGTGGGGCTTGCCGAGCTCGACGTGCCTACCATCGAGAGCCTGGGTGCCCTCAAGCCGTTCGGCCAGGGCAATAAGGTGCCGCTTTTGGCATCCACTGGCGTGGTCATGCGCTCGCGCGGGCGCGTGGGCAAGTCCGGCGAGCACCTGCGCTTCCTCGCCACGGACGGCGTGAGCTCGGTTGCTGCCATTATGTTCCGTACGCCCGAGGTCGAGCGTGCCTGCGACTACGAGGGCGCCGTTGACCTTGTCTTTGAGGCCGTGGCCGAGACCTGGCAGGGCCGTACCAAGCCCAAGCTCATGGTGCGAGACATCATCTACCGCGAAGCCGCCACGGGCGCTGACGAGCCAAAGATCGTGGACGAGATTTTCTCCCGAGTTCCCCAGATCCTTGCCGCCGACTCCCGCGAGCTGCCCCAGGCCCAAGAGCCTGTTGCAGGCGAGGGCTTCGGTGCCATGGAGCAAGACGAGCTCACTGCGAGCCTCGTGCGTCGCTTTATCGGCAGCAACCCCTTGCTGCCCGCTCAGGCTCGCGCGCTCGACGCGCTGGCGGCGCACAAGAGCTGTTTGTGCGTCATGGCCACGGGCCGCGGCAAGTCGCTCATCTTCCACGTCCACGCTGCTCGCGAGGCGCTTTTGCACAAGCGTGCGAGCGTCTTCGTCTATCCGCTGCGCGCCCTCGTGGCCGACCAGAGCTTCCATATCGAGGGCGACCTTGCGGCCCTGGGCCTGTGTGCTCGCGTGCTCACTGGCGAGTCGTCGCCCGAGGCGCGTGCTGAGGTCTTCGACGGCCTGGCCGCGGGCGCAGTCGACGTTGTGCTCACCACGCCGGAGTTTCTCGCCATCCACTCGGGGCGCTTTGCCCAAAGCGGCCGCGTCGGCTTCGTCGTCATTGACGAGGCCCACCACGCTGGCACCTCCAAGGGCGGAGACCGCGAAGCCTACCAGGACCTCCCGCGCGTTCTTGATGAGCTGGGGCATCCCACCGTGCTCGCTGTGACGGCCACTGCCGCCACTGAAGTTGCGACTGAGATTTGCCGCCTTGCCTCCATCGACGAGACCATCGTCGACGATGCCTGCCGCACAAACCTTGAGCTCGATGACTGCCGTGAGCTGCGCGATCGCGATGCTGCCCTGGTCTGCATCGCCAGCACTGGCGAGAAGGTCGTGGCCTACGTCAACTCCCGCGAGCAGTCCGTTGTGCTCGCCCGAGCCCTGCGCAAGGCAAACCCGGAGCTTGCGAATCGCATCGCCTTCTACAACGCCGGCCTCACCCGCTCCGAGCGCCATCGCGTGGAGGAGGCCTTCCGCGCAGGTCAGCTCAGCTGCGTCATCTCCACGAGCGCCTTTGGCGAAGGCGTGAACCTGCCCGATATCCGCCACGTGGTGCTCTACCACATGCCCTTCGGTGCTGTTGAGTTCAACCAGATGAGCGGCCGCGCCGGTCGAGATGGCAAGCAGGCTACCATCCACCTTATGTTCGGCGGACGCGACGCCAGGGTAAACGAGCGCATTCTTGCCTCCTACGCCCCCGGTCGCGATGAGCTCGTCTGCCTGTGGCGCACGCTGCGCCAGCTGACGGCTCGCCCCGAGCTGTCCGGCGAGCAGGGACTTTCCCACACCAACGCCGAGCTTGCCGAAGCCTGCCTGCAGGCCTCACCGTCCACCACGCTCGACGAGCGTTCGGTCTCTGCCGGCCTTTCGATTTTCGCCGAGCTTGGTTTTCTCGAGCTCACGGGCTATGGCACCGGCAGGCGCATCCGCATGGCGCCCACGCCAGAGCGTATGGAACTTGCGAGCTCCATACGCTACCTTGAAGGGGTGCGCTCCGGCGAGATGTTCCACGATTTTTGCGACTGGGTTCTCTCTGCTAGTGCAGAAGAGCTGCTAGGACGCATCAACAGGCCCATCGTCCCCGACTTTGGGACCTTGGTGCGTGAGGAAGGGGAGTGACTCAGATGAGTGAGTCAAAGACGCCGCAGCAGGCAAGCCATGCGAGCGTGCCGCCGGCCGGTGCGCCCGAGGTGGGCGCCGACGACTACCCGCTGCTGAAGAAGACCTGCTCGCGCTATCTCACGCCCGAGCAGATGAGCAAGGTCGACGAGGCCTATCGCTTCGCCGCCGAGTTCCACCGCGACCAGAAGCGCCGCAGTGGTGAGCCCTACATCAACCACCCCGTTGAGGTCGCTCTTATCCTGGCGCATGACCTGCACATGGACGAGGACGTCATCTGCGCGGCTTTGCTGCACGATACGGTGGAAGACACCCCCGCCACGCTCGAGGACCTCGTGGGTCTGTTCGGCGAGTCAGTGGCCGAGCTCGTCGACGGCGTCACCAAGCTCACCTCCATCGAGGTTGACTCGATGGATGCCAAGCAGGCGCTCAACCTGCGCAAGATGTTCTTGGCCATGAGCCGCGACATCCGCGTGGTCATCATCAAGCTCGCTGACCGTCTGCACAACATGCGCACCCTCGCGGCCCTGCCACCCGATCGCCGTATCTTCAAGGCGCACGAGACCATGGACGTCTACGCGCCGCTCGCAGACCGTCTCGGCATCTCCTCGATCAAGTGGGAGCTTGAGGACCTGAGCTTCTTCTACCTCGAGCCCGAGGAGTACCAGCGCATCGCCCGCATGGTCCAGGACTCCCGCGACCAGCGCGAGCGCGACACCGAGCAGGCCATCAAGACCCTTACCGACGAGCTGCGCCGCGTGGGCCTCGATGGCTTCCAGATCACCGGACGCCCCAAGCACCTGTGGAGCATCTATCTCAAGATGAAGCGCAAGGGCAAGGAGTTCTCCGACATCTACGACCTTATCGCGCTGCGCGTGATTCTGCAGAGCGTGGGCGACTGCTACAGCGCGCTGGGCGCGGTCCACTCCCTGTGGCACCCGCTGCCGGGCCGCTTCAAGGACTACATCGCCACGCCCAAGCCCAACGGCTACCAGAGCCTGCACACCACCGTGGTGGGCCCCGAGGCGCGCCCCATCGAGATTCAGATTCGCTCCTTCGAGATGCATGAGCAGGCCGAGTACGGTATTGCCGCCCACTGGCTCTACAAGCGCTCGGGCAACTCCAAGGGCGACATGAGCGCCGACGACAAGAGCGTCGACAAGCAGATCTCTTGGATTCGCCGCAGTCTCGACTGGACGGTCGAGGGCGAGATGGAAGATCCGCACGAGTTCCTCGAGGACCTGCGCGTCGACCTGTTCGAGGACGAGATCTTCGTCTTTACGCCCAAGGGCGAGGTCATGAACCTGCGCGCCGGTGCCACTCCGCTCGACTTTGCCTACCAGGTACACACCGAGGTCGGCAACCACTGCGTGGGCGCCAAGGTCAACGGCAGCGTGGTTTCGCTCACCAAGCCGCTTTCCACCGGCGACCGCATCGAGATTCTCACCAACAAGAACGCCAAGCCGAGCCGCGACTGGATGAACATCGTCACCACGCCTTCGGCGCGCTCCAAGATCCGCAAGTACTTTGCGGCCTATACCAAGTCCGACGACGCAGAGGCCGGCCGCAGCGAGCTTGCCCGCGAGCTACGTAAGCGCAGCTACGGCATCTCCACGCCGCGCTCGGTCAAGGCTATCAACCGTGTGGCCGAATCGCTGAGCTTCAAGACCTCCGACGACATGTTCGCCGCTATCGCCAATGGCAAGCTTACGGCCAAGGGCGTGGCAAACAAGGTCGAGGCCATTCTCGAAGAGGGTTCTCCGGCCGAGATGCTTGCTGCCCAGCAGAAGGCAAATGCCGAGGCCAACGCTGCGCGCGAGCAGTTCTTTGAGCAGAACGTCCCCATGAAGGTGCCCAAGCAGGCGCGTGGCGGCAAGGGCGGTCCCGCTCGCAAGAAGGGTGGCTGCGGCGTGGTCGCCAAGGGCGACGCCGACCTGCTCGTCCACCTTGCGCACTGCTGCAACCCCGTGGCTGGCGACGAGATCTATGGCTTCATCACGCGTGGGCGCGGCGTCTCGGTTCACCGCGCCAACTGCCCCAACGTCAAGAGCCTCATGGAGCACCCCGAGCGCATGATCGAGGTCGAGTGGGACACCTCTGGTGCTACCCAGTTCCAGGTCGAGATTGTGGTCGAGGCCACCGACCGCATGGGCCTTCTCAAAGACGTCACCATCGCGGTGGGGGATTCGGGTGGCAACATCCTTTCCGCGGCAACAAACACCAGCTCACATGGTGTGGCCAAGCTGCGCTTCCTCATCGCCATCAGCGACGCGAGCCTGCTCGACAGCCTTCTGGCCGCCGTTGGTCGCGTGCCGTCGGTCTACGACGCGCGCCGCATTATGCCTGGCGAGGGCGCCAACTCCGTCCACGGGAGGAAGTAGATGGGAGCGTTCTGGGATCGCGGCGTTATCTACAACGCGCCTGATCAGAGCTTTGAGCTGCGCCTTTATGTGGTTGGGCCCATCTCTACCAACTGCTATGCCGTAGTAAGCGAGGGCAAGGCCATGGTGGTCGACCCCGGCGCCTGCGGGGACCGTGTTGCCGAGGCGCTTGCCAAGGCCGGCGTTGAGGTAAGCCTTGTGGTTGCCACGCACGGCCACGCCGATCACGTTGGTGGCGTCGATGGCCTCGTGAAGGCCACGGGCGCTACCTATGCCATCGCTGCTGCCGATGATGACCTCGCCCGTCACGCCAGGCGCAACCATGCCCTGGGCATCGAGTATGACGCCGACGCGCCCGCTCCTGACATGCTGCTTGAAGACGGTGGGGAAGTGAGTGTGGGCAAGGTGAGCTTTGGGCTTATCGCCACTCCTGGCCACACTCCCGGTGGCATGGCGCTTCTGGGCAAGGGGAGCGCCTCGAACATCTGCTTCGTGGGCGATACCCTCTTTGCAGGCAGCGCTGGCCGCACTGACCTGGACGGCGGCAACGCGAACGTGCTTATGCGCTCGCTTGCCCGTCTGGCCGCTGAGGTTCCGGGCGAGACGAACATCCTGCCTGGCCACGGCGAATTTTCTACCATGGCCGTTGAGCTGGCAACCAACCCATACCTGGGGTCTCGCTATAACCCCCACATGGGTTAGGCGCCGGCCGCGGGCACCCTTCGCTCTTTGGGGTGCGCGGGGTGGATGAGTGTGTTGGGGTCGCTCTGGTAAAAGGGCGAAATGGGCATTTGCCTGCACAAACGCCTTAGGTTTGGGCGTGGCGTTTGTCCTGCAAACCAGGTCTTTGAGCAAAGAAAAGTCCCGCTTGGCGCTGCGCCAGGCGGGACTTGCTTGTTCATGGTGCCCGAGGCGAGGGTCGAACTCGCACGAGGTTTCCCCCAGGGGTTTTTGAGACCCCCGTGTCTGCCATTCCACCACTCGGGCTTTTGCGACGCACAATACGCGCAGAAGACAGTATAGCCTAGATGCCTTGTTGGACGCTATCAGACCAAATTTGATATCTCAAGCTACCAAAATGGGAACTGACCTGCGGTTATACGAGATTTTGGTGTTATTATTAGCTCCAGCTGGCGTGTTTGCCGGTCGTCCGTCGGGGTTGGCGGGCCAATGTGGAGGTCAATATGTTTTCTGTTGGGGAGCGCGTTATGCATCCCGGCCAGGGCCTTTGCACCGTCGTCGGATTCGAAGACACGCCTGCGCCAATGCTCGTGCTAGAGGCCGGTAATGGCCGTACAACCACCCGTATGCTCTACCCGGCGTCTCAGGCCGGCAAGTTGCACCCGCCGGTGAGCCGCGACGAGGCCCTCGCCATTATCGACGGCTACGGCACGGTCGAGTGTGACACCTTCACCAACCGCAACTCTGGTCTGGAAGAGACCCACTTCAAGGCGATGCTCAAGCAGGGGGCATCTGACTGCGTGTGCGTGGCAAAGACCATGCGGGTCCGCATTGCCGCCGCTGATGCCGCCGGCAAAAAGCCCAGCACCTTCCTGGCTCGTGTGCTCAAGGAGGCCCAGCGTCGTGCCCTCGAGGAGCTTGCCTGTGCCCTCGAGGTCACGCCCGAAGACGTGGCCACCATGTTCGAGGAGCGCGGCTTCGACCTCGCCGAAGAGATTTAAATCGCCTTGCCGTCTCGTCATTGAAAAGCCCCGGCAGCCTGAGCTGGTGGGGCTTTTGCTTGAGCGAGAGCTTTCGCATATGGGGCGCGGCGCCAGATTGCGCTTTGCCGTGGCGTGGCACAATCGCTGTTTCTCGGACGGGGGGTCGCCTCCCGCAGGAGTGAAGGCGTCTATCTGACCGTAGCGGCCCGGCGTCGCGTGGTCGCCTGCGCAGTGTTGCTATCTCCGGAAGAGGCCCTGCCTACCCGAGCTTTCTGATCTTGGCGATGAAAAAGCCCTCGAACAGCTTGGTGGGGCAGACCGTTACTGCACCATCCAGCTTGCAAGGCAGGGTCGGTAGAGCAAGTTCGCCATCGCCGAATGCGGCAGCAGGAAGGCCGGCATCCACAATCTTGCAGTCCTTGTGGCGGGCAAGCGCCCAGCTCACGACATCCTCGTTTTCCCTCGGCAATACCGAGCAGGTTGAGTAGACGAGCTCGCCGCCTGCCTTGAGCACCTCAAGTCCCTTGTCGAGAAGGGCACGCTGCGAGCGCCCCACGCCGTCTGCGAGTTCGGGGCGCAGATGCTTGGCGGCATGCTCATCGTGACTTGCGACCGTGCCCGATCCCGTGCAGGGCGCATCGAGCAGAATCTGGTCAAAGCTAAACCAGCTGTCGAGCTTGCTGGCGTCGCAGCGCATGACCTGCACATTTTTGGCTCCGAGCTTGGCGAGGTTGTGCTCGAGCTTCTCGGCCCTTGGGTGACTGAGCTCGCAGGCGGTGATGCGCGCGGCACGGACACCTTCGCCTGCGGCTGCAAGAGCGGCCATCTCGCTCGTCTTGCCGCCAGGGGCCGCACACATGTCGAGCACGTCGGCGCCTGGACGGGGAGCGAGGGCAAGCGGTGGCAGCATGGAGGAGAGGCTCTGCAGGTAGACCTTACCCTGCTTGTAGACGTCGAGCTCCCAGAGGTCCTTCTCGACCGTATCTTCGGCGAGGACGAAGGCATCCGTGTACCACGGAACGCGTGCAAAGGCGATGCCGGCGTCCGCAAGGGCGCCGGCCACCTCGTCGGCGCTCGCAAGCAGCGTGTTGGCGCGAAGCGTCACGGGCCTTGTGTGCGCCGCCTCCCAGCCAGCTTCGATGCGTTCGGCATCGACAGGGTAGGCGAGGCGGGCGGCCTCAACTAGGTGCAACGGCAGCCCCAGGGCTTCGTCGAGCAGTTGGGGCTCAAGAGGCTTTTTGGGACGGCGCTGCTGATCGCGCTTGTCACCGGCCTGCTTGCGCTTTGCGCCTTTGCGCCCGCCCTTGGGCCCGTTGCTGTTCTCGCGTGCCATGCGGCATCCTTCCGTGGTTGCATCGGGCAGACCGAGCGGCCTGCCCGTAATAAGCTCCTAGGCCCCGTAGCCCTGCGCTTGACTGTGTTTGGCCTGCGGGGGTCTTCGGGCATCTGGGATGGTTCTTATCTAACAAGGTCCCGTGTTTAGGCCCACGAGACCCGCTCAGTAGTGTAGTATGACCAAGGTTGTGAAGAAGCCAAGGTAGTTGCTTGCATCTAAAGCTGCTGCGTGGCATACTCTCAACTTGTGTGGCCGCAAGGCCTCACCCTCAAGCGGGCTGCCAACGTGCGGCCCCACCTGAACGGCGCCCATAGGCAGCTGTCTGGTTGGACAATGGAACACGCCACCCACCTCGGGTGATGCAACCTGAATCTTGCCGGAGCTGTGTATGTGCGCAGCTCCGGTTTTTTCGTGCGGTGGCGCCCAGCCGGGCCAAGCCGTAACAGCGGCGAGGCACCTTAACAGGGTGCACCGCAAGGAAAGGAAGGTGTGTAAGATAGCCAAATCTGATGGTCCCCGCATCAACGGGGAAATCACCGCTCGCTCCTGCCGCCTGATTGGCGTCGACGGCTCCCAGCTGGGTCTGTTCGGCGTTCGTGACGCGCAGCGTATTGCCTCGGAGCAGGGCCTCGACCTCGTCGAGATTGCCCCCAACGCCGAGCCGCCCGTCTGCAAGGTCATGGACTACGGCAAGTACAAGTACGAGCAGGCGATTAAGGCCAAGCAGGCTCGCAAGAACCAGGCCAAGGTCGAGATCAAGGAGATGAAGTTCCGTCCCAAGATCGACACCGGTGACTACGAGACCAAGAAGGGTCACGTCATGCGCTTCCTCAAGAAGGGTGCGCGCGTCAAGGTGACCATCATGTTCCGTGGTCGTGAGATGGCCCACCCCGAGCAGGGTCTCAACGTGCTCGAGCGTCTCGCTGAAGACCTCAAGCCCTACGCTACGGTTGAGAGCCAGCCCAAGATGGAAGGCCGCAACATGCACATGCTCGTTGCGCCGATCAAGGGCGCCTTTGACGAGAAGGCCCCCGAGGCAGACGAGAAGGATACGAAGGAGAACTAGCATGCCTAAGATGAAGACGCACAAGGGTACCGCCAAGCGCTTCCGCAAGACCGGCACCGGCAAGATCATGCGCGCCAAGGCTTTCAAGAGCCACATCCTCACCAAGAAGTCGCCCAAGCGCATCCGTGGCTTCCGCCAGGAGACCGAGCTTGCTCCGGCCGACGTCAAGGTCGTTTCGTCCCGCATGGGCAAGTAGCGCACTCGCGCCTGTCCTGTCTTTTCTTTACTAGGAGTTGATCACACATGGCACGAGTCAAGCGCGCCGTCGCCGGTCGTAAGAAGCGCAATACCCTGAAGGAGCTCTCCAAGGGCTACTACGGCACTTCCTCCCGCACCTTCCGCGGCATGAAGGAGCAGGTCCAGCACTCCCTGCAGTACCAGTACCGCGATCGCCGCAACAAGAAGCGCGACGTCCGTCGTCTCTGGATCCAGCGCATCAACGCTGCCGCCCGCCTCAACGACATGAGCTACTCCACGTTCATGCACGGCCTGAAGCTCGCCGGCGTTGAGCTCGACCGCAAGGTCCTCTCTCAGATCGCCTACGAGGACGAGGCCGCTTTCGCCGCCCTCGCCGAGGTCGCCAAGAAGGCCCTCGCCGACGCCGAGTAGATTGTCTTTTCGCGGCTAGCCCGCACTGCTGGCAGCAGGCCAGCGACCACATAGCGCTGCCAAGCGGCTCGCACGCCTACGTGCGGGCCGCTTTCTTGTGCGGTGGCCGCCCGTGCTGCTGGCAGTAGGCCAGCGATTACATAGCGCTGCCAAGCGGCTCGCACATCTACGTACGGGCGCTTTCTTGTATGGCGGCTAGCTCCGCACTGCTGGCGGTAAGCTGGCGATTAAATGGCGATGCCAAGCGGCTCGCACATCTACGTACGGGCGCTTTCTTGTACGGCGGCTATTCGTTGTTCTCTCTATCTTGTGAGGCGGCGCACACTTTTCGCAAATAGCCGCCGGGTCCCGCAAACACATGCGGACCTGCCCCGTTTTGTCGCAAACGGCTGTAAACCCCGCAAGCACCAGCGGATGCGACAATCGATTTATCGCATATGGTTGCAAGCCCCGCAAACGCATACGAAAGCGGCAACCGGTTTGCCGCAAAAAGTTGCAAACCCCGCAAACGCATCCGCGTGCAGCAATCGTCTTGCTGCAAATAGTTGCAAATCCTGCAAACGCATCTGCGAGCAACAGCCCTGACCTCCCTATCGATCGACATGCCGGAAGACAGGTCCGTCTACCAGCGGCTTTGCAAGCCATGCGCCTCAGTTGTCGTCATCGGTTGTCGCATAAAGTTGCAAACTCCGCAAATGCATGCGAAGGCGGCAACCGGTTTGCCGCATAAAGTTGCAAACTCCGCAAACGCAATCAAAATATATATCCGTTAATTATTGTGCGTGAAGTGAGACAGTGTCATCGCAGGTAGACGACTTGCTTGGACATGTCACGGAGTTCGACGTCTTCCTTCGTTGCTGCAAAAAGTT